>NZ_LYTM01000008.1:0-154486 GCF_001672445.1 Mesorhizobium sp. WSM3873
GGCGACTGCGGCGCGGGGCGCAGGGCGCGCGGCTCGCCGGTCTCGCTGCTGCCGCTGCGGCCGGATTTCGCAACGATATCCGACAGTTCCTTGAGCGCGTTGATCTGCTCGGCGACGGCGCGGCGGATGGCCGAGGTCGATTCCTTGGCCTCCTCCGGCATCTCGATGACGCCCTTCTTGAGCTCGGCGCGGGTGAGGTCCAGCTCGCTCTTGATGGAACCTGCGGTGCGCCGCATCTCCTCGGTCGCGTCGGCGAAGCGGCGCGTCGCCGAATCGACGACCTCGGCGATGGCGGTGCGAATCTTCTCCGCCGATTCCATCGTCCGGCCCTCGGCATTCTGCATCGTCTGGCCCACAAGAGTCTCGAAGGAGCGCATGACTTTCTCGAGGTCTTCCGACTTCTTGACCAGACCGACGGCGAGGTCTTCCAGCGACGACTGCCGCTCCAGCGTGTGCTCGAGATTGCTCTGCGCGGAGCTCAGCAGGTCCGAGGCGCTCGACAGCAGGCGGCTGTGCTCGTCGAACTTGGTCGCGATCGAGGCGACCTCGCGCAACGTCGCCGACGACAGATCGGTGAGCCGCGTCGTGTTGGAATCAACGAGGCGCGCCGAGCTGGCAAAGGTCTGGGCCGCCTTCTCGGTGGTCGCCGCGAAGCTCTGCGTGCTGCCGCTCAGGCGCTCCTCGACCTGGCCGAGATTGACGGCCGCCTGGTCGATGAGCTGGCTGAGCTGCGCGCTGGAGGTGGTCATGCGGCCGATAAGGTCGGCAACGCTGTCGGCCAGCGTCGAGCGAGCGCCCTCGACCGCCGAGAGCGTCTCCGCGGTACGGTTGGCGAGCGCATTGACGAGGGCCGCGTTTTCGCTGCGCAGCTTCTCGGTCGCCCGTTCGGTGACCTCTTCCATGCTCTTTTGCAGCTCGGAGCCGCCCTGGGCGAAGCGCTCGACCAGAGGACGCGCCGTCTCGTCGAGAATCTTCGACATTTCGGCGGAGCGCGCCGCAAGCATGGTGTTGAGCTCGCGGGTGTTGGCGCCGATGGTCTTTGCCGCCTCGTTGGTGCTCTGGCCGATATGCTGGCCGACCGCGGTGAAGGTTTCGGCAATGACGTTGGCGCGCGAGATGAGCTGCGCCTCGGCGCTGGAGACCTGCTCGTTGAGCTTCTGGCCCATCGTTTCGGCGCCATAGGCGAGCCGGTTCTCGACGCTCGCCACCTGTTCCTCGACACGGGCCGCCGCCGCAGCGGCGCTCGAGGCCAGGCGTTCGTCGGCACCGGCAAGTGCCTGCTCGATCTCGCGGGCGTGGACGGCGAGTTCCTGGCCGGTCTGGCGGGCACGGTCGGCGACGCGCTGCTCGGTGGCGGCGAATGCGCCGACAATGGTGTCGGCATGTTCGCCGATGGTCGAGGTGCTGCTGGCGATGCGCGACACCAAACGGTTGTCGGCGTCGTCGAAGATGCGGGCAATTTCGGACGCCCGCGACGACAGCGCCTCCGAACCTTCGGCAATGCGCGAGATCAGATGCTGGTCGGCGGCGTCGAAGATGCGGCCGAGATCCGAAGCGCGGGCGGCCAGCGCTTCGGCCGATTCGGTGATGCGCATGCTGAGGCGCTCGTCCGCGCCCTCGAAGTTGCGCAGGATGTCGCCGGCGCGGGCTGCGAGCGACTGCGCCGTTTCGACCGCGCGGGCGACCAGTTTCTGGTCGGCGGCGTCGAAGGTGCCGGCGATCTCGCCAGCGCGGGCGGCGAGCTTGTCGGCGGTTTCCTCGGCACGGGCCATGAGCGCGTTGGACGCATCATCGGCGCGGGCCATCAGCATGCTCGAGGTGTCCTGAGCGCGCTCGTGCAGGCGTCGGTCGGCCTGCTCGAAGGCGTTGGCAATCTCTTCGGCCCGGGCGAGCAGCGCAGCCGAAGTCTGTTCGGCGCGTTCGGCGATCTTGCGATCGGCGTCGCTGAAGGCGGCGCCCGCCTGCTCGTGAAGCGTGCTGGTGATTTCCATCACCTTGTCGCGCAGCGCGCCGGCAACGAAGACGGCGGTCTTTTCGAGGACGCCGCGGACATTGTCGACGCCGGCCGAAAGCGCACGCTCCATGGTGCCGGCGCGTTCTTCGATGATGCCGGTCTGGCGGCTGAAGGCCTGCTCGATCTTCTCGACATCGGCAGCGATCGCCGCCGAGATGTCGCTGCTCTTGGCCGCGATCTGGTCGATATGGCCGGACACCGAACGGTCGACGTCCTTGCGCGCTTCGGCGAGCTTGACGAGGTCATCTTCCAGCGCGCGGGCCAGCATGTCGCGGCCTTCGGACAGCTTGCCGATGTGACCGGCGATGACGCCGTCGATCTCCGAGCGGCTTTCCGCCAGCTTCTGCAGATCGGATTCAAGCGCCCGCTTGAGGATGTCGCGACCCTCGGCGAGCTTTTCCACCTGGCCGGAGACCAGCCCGTCGATGCCGGCGCGGCTCTCGGCGAGCTTGGCCAGGTCGGCCTCGAGGGCGCGCGTGAGGACATCGCGGCCTTCCGCGAGCTTGTCCACCTGGGCGGCGACGAGGCCGTCGATCGAGGCGCGGCTTTCGGCGAGCTTGGCGAGGTCCGCTTCGAGCGCACGCTTGAGGATATCGCGGCCTTCGGCCAGCTTCTCCACCTGGCCAGCGACCAGACCATCGATCGAGGACCGGCTTTCGGCCAGCTTGGCGAGATCGTCCTCCAAGGCCTTGGACAGGGTCGAGCGGTCCTGGACCAGCCTGTCGGCGTGGGTCTGCATGAGGCCGCTGGCATTGGCCATGTCGGCATCCAGGACGCGCGACAGCTCGGCGCGATGGTCGGCGATCTTCTGCGAATGATCGACGATGGCGCCCTGGATGGTGTTGAGGTCCGCTTCCAGAGCGCGTTTGAGGATATCGCGGCCCTCGGCAAGCTTCTCGACCTGGCCGGCCACCAAGCCATCGATGCTGGAACGGCTCTCGGCCAGCTTGGCCAGATCGTCCTCGAGCGACTTCGACAGCACGGCGCGGTCCTGGACGAGCCTGTTCTGGTGATCGGAGATCGCGCCGCCGACGGTCTGCAGGTCGGCCTCCAGGGCCTGCGACAGCTGAGCGCGTTCCTCCTGCACCTTCTCGGAGTGTCCCGCAATGGCACCCCTGATGGTGTTGATGTCGGCTTCCAGGGCACGCTTCAAGATATCGCGGCCTTCGGCGAGCTTCTCGACCTGGCCGGCGACCAGGCCGTCGATCGAGGCGCGGCTCTCGGCCAACTTGGCGAGATCGGATTCAAGCGTCTGGGACAGCAGGCTGCGGTCCTCGACAAGCCTGCCGGCGTGGCTGTCGATCAGGCTTCGGATTCCGCTCAGGTCGCCCTCCAGCGCGCGGCTGAGTTCACCCCTGTCCTCCGCGAGCTTGGCCGAATGGGTCTCGATCAGGTCCCTTATCCCGGCGATGTCGGTCTCCAGCGCCTTGGCGAGCACGGCGCGGCCCTCGGCGATCTTCTCGACCTGGCCGGCGACCAGGCCGTCGATCGAGGCGCGGCTGTCCGCCAGTTTGCCGAGATCGGCCTCCAGCGCGCGCGCCAGAATGTTGCGGCCCTCGGCCAGCTTGCCGACATGTCCAGCGACCATTTCGTCAATTATGGTGCGGGCTTGCACGAGTTTGCCGGAGTCTTCGTTCAGCGCCTGGGAGAGGCGGTTGCGACTCTCTTGGAGCTGCTCGAGATGGGCGCCGAGCGAGGCGTCGATGGCCGCGTGGGACTCGTTGACCTTGCGCAGGTCCTCTTCCAGCGCGCGAGAGATAAGGCTGCGGCCCTCGGCCAGTTTTTGGACCTGACTGGCCACGGCCTCATCGATGCCGGCGCGACTCTCGGCGAATTTCGCGAGGTCCTCCTGCATGGCGGCGGCCATACGGTTGCTGCTGTCGGAGAGCTTCCGGCTGTGGTCTTCGATGGCTTCGTCAATGCCGGCGCGAGCATCGGCGAGGCGCTGGATGTCGGAATCGAAGGCGCGCGACACGACATGGCGGGCCGCCTCCATGCGTCCGGCGAAATCCGTGGCGCGGGCTTCGAGCATGGAAGAGGTCGACGAGATGATGTCGGCCATGTCGGCCCCGATCTGGGTCTTGCCCTGATCGATCATCGACGACAGCTGGTCCTTGCTCTCGGCGAAGGTGTTGGCGATCTCGCGCGCACGTTCGACCAGAGTTTCGTTGATCTGGCGGGCACGCGCTTCGAGCGCGGCATTGAGCTTCTGGGTGCCGGTGTCGAGTGCTTCGGCGCGGGTCTGGAACTCGCTGATCAGCGCCTGGCCGCGCTCGGCCAGCGTCCGCTCGATGCCGCTGAGGCTTGCTTCGAACTCGGAGTTCAGTGTGCGGGCGGCGCCGCCGAGCAGCGAAACCATGCCGTTGGTGCGATCGTCAAGAAGATCGGTCAGCGAACGGGTAAGGCCGTCCGTGGTGTCGGTCAGCTTGGCGATGCGGGTGTCGAGCAGGCTGGCGAAGGCCTCGCCCGAGGTCGACAGGCGGTCGGTGATCGTGTCGAGCCGGGTTTCCACCGAGTCGAAGATCGACAGCGAGCTCTCGTTGATGCGATCGATCAGCGTGTCACCCGAATTGTTGATCGTCATCGACAGCTTGGTCGAGGCATTGAGGATCGAATCTCGGATGATATCGCTGGCGGCACCGATCTCGTCGCGCAGCGTCTCGTGCGCGCCGTGGATCGAAGCGCGCACGCGCTCGGCATGGCTAACGACAGCTTCGCGCTCGCTGCCCAGCCCGTCGACCAGCGAGCGGATACGCGCTTCGTTCTCGGAATAGGAGCGCTCGATCTGGTTGACTTCGCTGTGGACGAGGGTTTCGAGCTCGACGGCGCGGGCCAAAGTGCGCTCGATGCCTTCGCCCATGGCGGCGACCTCGCGGCGAACGGCCTGACCGATCATCATGACGCGGTCTTGGGCAAGGTTTTCCGGCTCGGCGAGGCGGAAGGCCACTTCGGTCATGGATTGCGCGGCGATGCGCATTTCCTGCGCGCGCCGGATCATGGCGGCGAAGGCCCAGAACAGGATGACCGGGATGATCGCCGCGACCGCCAGGCCGATCAGCTCGGGGCGGGCGAAGAACTGGTCGAGAGTGCGGATCTGCCAGATGCTCGGCCCAAACAGCAGGTTGGCGAGGCCGCCGGCGCCTGCGATCCAGGCGAGTGAAATGAACGCGATCACCCAGTAGACGGTGCTCGAAGCGCGCCGGTTGAGGCCATGCAGAAGCGTCCGGTAATCCTTTTGGCGATCGTCATTGGCCGGCGTGAAACCGGCGGGAGCCGGCGTAAAACCGTTCGGTTGCGAGGCGCGCGATTCGAGCGGGCGCAGTTCCGCCGGCTTCGGCTGGGGCGCCGCCTTCGCGGCCTGAGGCTCATTTGCCGGCTCGATTCTATGGCTGCGGCCTTCGCGCGCCAGTTCATCCGCGGCCGCCGAAATCTGGGCCTCAAGATCTTCCATCGACGCCGCCATGTCGAGCCCGCCTTCGTCGCCGTTCAGGTCAAGGTCAAGCGCCTTTTCCAGTTCCGCGGCCACGTCGCTCTCGAGAGATTTGGTCGTCGTCGGTTTCTTAGCCATGCCTTCGCTACCCTGTACTAGCTGCCGCGGGACTTATGATTTTGGCCTGATTCTGGCTTGTCTGGTCCCAGACAGGAGGCTGAAAATGGACGTTCGTATCGTAATGACACACACGGGTAAAGAAAACATGCATTCCCGGCGATACGTAAAACTTTAAATATAAGGTTAACGTGAGCGTGATTTGGCTGCCTCCGTGACAACATTTTTCCCCGGCAATCGTTAACCCGTTGGCGACGGGAATCCGCCTATTTTTGGGCCGCCGGCCGGGCCCCTTCTTGGAGTAGCAGTGCGTATGCGTGGCGAGATTGGTATTGCGTTTTCCATGCCCGGCGGCGACGTGTCGGGAACGGCAGGTTCGCGACCTGTGGATATGGCCCACCTTGCGCGGCAGACGATGGATGATCGCGCGCTCGAACAGGAGGTGCTGGCGCTGTTCGTGCAGCAGGCGCTTTCGGTGCGCGACAAGATCGTCGATGCCGATGCCAAGGAACGGGTGCTCCTTGCACACGGCCTGAAAGGCTCGGCCCGCGGCATCGGCGCCTTTGCCGTCGCCGAATGCGCTGCAGCCATTGAAAAGCAGCCTGAGGATGGTCGCATCCTGAGGAAGCTGGGCGTGCTGATCGATGAAGTGCGGGACTTCATCGCCGCCATCAGCCGGTAGTCCTCCAGGGAGCACATCCAGAAAAAACGTCATGCGGTGGCGCTTTCGCGCCGCAGTTGACTTGTCCGGCGGAGTGATTATCTCGGCTGCGACTCCTCAGGTGACAAATGGCCAAGCTGACTTACATCGCCAATGACGGTACTCAATTCGACGTGGAGGCCGAGAACGGCTCGACCGTCATGGAAAACGCGATCCGCAACGCGGTGCCCGGCATCGAGGCCGAATGCGGCGGCGCCTGCGCCTGCGCGACCTGTCATGTCTATGTCGACGAGGCCTGGACGGGCGAGGTCGGCGAGCCGGAAGCGATGGAGGAGGACATGCTGGATTTCGCCTACGACGTCCGGCCCAACTCGCGCCTGTCCTGCCAGATCAAGGTGCGCGACGCGCTCGACGGTCTGGTCGTGCGCGTTCCCGAACGGCAGGGCTGAACCAAGTCTCCCTTTCCAATTTTGCCGTGGCTGCTTGGCAGCGAGCCAATGCTCATGCACTGTCGCCAGCATTCCCAAAATGGGGCGGAGCTGATGACGGACACGATCAAGACGGACGTACTCATTGTCGGGGCAGGGCCGGTCGGCCTATTCGCCGTGTTCGAGCTCGGGCTCTTCGACATGAAGTGCCATCTCATCGACATCCTCGACCGTCCCGGCGGGCAATGCGCCGAGCTCTATCCGGAAAAGCCGATCTACGACATTCCCGGCTGGCCGATGATCACTGCCCAGGGTCTGGTCGACAAGCTGCTCGAACAGATCCATCCCTTCAAGCCGGACTTCACTTTCAACCGGATGGTCTCAAGCCTCGAAAAGCTCGAGGACGGCAGCTTCCGCGTCACCACGGACGAGGCTGAGGTGTTCGAAGCCAAGGTGGTGGTGATCGCCGCCGGCGGCGGCTCGTTCCAGCCCAAGCGACCGCCCATCCCGGGCATCGAGAGCTACGAAGGCAAGAGCGTGTTCTACTCGGTCCGGCGCATGGAAGATTTCCGCGGCCACGATCTCGTCATCGTCGGCGGCGGCGATTCGGCGCTCGACTGGACGCTCAACCTGCAGCCAATCGCCAAAAGCGTGACGCTTGTCCACCGGCGCCCGGAATTCCGGGCTGCGCCCGACAGCGTCAACAAGATGTATGCCATGCAGGAGATGAAAGAGCTGGAATTCCTGGTCGGTCAGGTGAGCGGGCTCGCGGGCGCCGACGGCCAGCTCTCGTCCGCCACCATCAAGGGTGGCCCCGATGGCGATATCGAGGTGCCATGCACCCGCATGCTGCCGTTCTTCGGCCTCACCATGAAACTCGGGCCGATCGCCGAATGGGGGCTGAACCTGCATGAGAACCTCATCCCGGTCGACACCGAGAAATTCCAGACGTCGGTTCCCGGCATCTTCGCCATCGGCGACATCAACTGGTATCCGGGCAAGCTGAAGCTGATTCTGTCAGGGTTCCATGAGGTTGCCCTGATGGCGCAGGCCGCAAAACGCATCGTCAGCCCGGGCGAGCGCATCATCTTCCAGTACACGACCTCGTCGACCAGCCTGCAAAAGAAGCTCGGCGTCCACGATTGACGTGATCATTCGGCGAGCACGGGCGCTGCGTGCTCGTCCTTGCCGCGCAGCGGCTTTTCCGGCATCAGCGCCAGCGCGATCAATGCCAGAACAAGAGTGATGCCGGCGGTGAGGAAGATCATCACGAACGGCATTGCCGATGTCAGCTCGATATGCGTCTGCGAGCCCTCGGCGGCGAGCGGCAGGCCGTAGCCGAGCGCGACGGCGCCGAGCAGGGCGACGCCAAGCGCGCCGCCCAGTGTGCGCAGGAAGGTCAGGACGCCGGTCGCGACACCGAGATGGGCGCGATCGACCGCGTTCTGTACCGAGACGGTGCTGACCGGGAAGGTCGTGCCACTGCCGAGGCCAATGAGGGTCGTCAGGATTTCGACTTCGAGCAGCGAGGCGTGCGTCGCAATGGCACTCAGCACCCCGATGCACGCGATCGCCAAACTGACGCCGACCATGGCAATGCGCTTGTAGTGGACGAAGCGCGGGATCATGCGGCCGCTGAAGGTGGCACCGGCAACAGTGCCGAGCAGGAGACCCAGCATGGCAATGCCGGATTCGCTGACCGAGAGCCCGACAACCGATTGCAGATAGACCGGCAGGTAAACCGACGCCCCGATGTTTGCCGCCTGCAGCAGGAACATCGACAACGTGCCGGCGAGCACGATCCGGTTGCCCAGCACCTCGAGCGAGATCAAAGGCTCACTGGCCCTCAGCAGCCGCAGCGCGAACAACGCCCAGAACACGGCCGAGCAGGCCACCAGCCCAAGGATTTCCGGCGAGAACCACGGATAGGTGCTGCCACCCCAGTTGAGCGCCAGAAGCAGCAGCGCCGTGGCGATCACCAAGAGCACTGCGCCCAGCCCGTCGATGCGGTGATGTTTGGCCGCGATCGGCAACTTCTTCAGCGGATTGTTGATGATGGCCATCGCCAGGAAGCCGATCGGCAGGTTGATCCAGAAGATCAACGACCAGTGGAGATGCTCTGCGAAGACACCGCCAAGCAGCGGGCCGGCGACGCTGGCGACCGCCCAGGTGCCGGAGATCCAGGCGGCGTAGCGGGCCCGCTCGCGTGGCGGCACCAGATCGCCGATGACGGTTTGCGTCAGCGCGAAAAGGCCGCCGCCGCCGGCCCCCTGGATCGCCCGGCCGATGACCAGCACCAGCATGTTGGGGGCCAGGGCGCTGACCAGCGATCCCAAAAGAAAGATCAGGATGGCGGCGTAGATGACCGGCCGGCGACCGTAGACGTCGGAAATCTTGCCGTAGAGCGGCGCCATCGCAGTGGCCGTCAGCAGATAGCCGGTCACGATCCAGGGCAGGTATTCGGCGTGGCCGAGCGCGCGCGCGATGGTCGGCAAGGCAGGCGACACAATGGTCTGGTCAAGCGCCGCCAGAAGCATCGACAAGAGCACGCCGCCGATGATGGCGTTCTTCTCGCTCTCGCTGATCGACGGCGGGGCCATTGTCCTCATCGTCGTGCGATTGTCGACGGTCTGGTCCATGCGTCACTCTTTCAAGGTCGGTGCGCCGTCGGCAAGAAGCAGCCGGTGCGGGGCGTCCTGCGCCCGTCATTCGTATCTCGGTTTCCAAAGTCCGCCGGACGGCAAACCCGATATATGTCGGTCGATATAGGCCGTTTTCGACCGATGCTCGAAAGTTTTTTGGAATCTGGCACCATTGTTTCGGCGGTGTTGGCTTTCGCCGGCACCACCGGTCCAATGGTCAAGCCGGCGGCAACCGCCCGCTTTGGGTGCGCTGCATCCGGTAGCGCAGGAGCCGGATGATTCGGCTCTCGAAATTGACGCTTTCGACGCGGTCGAACTGCACCTGGGCGCGATCGTGCTTGGCGAGGATGGCGGCCGAGATCTGGGCGGCCTGGGCCTTCGCGGCTTCGCAGGTCCTTTGCGGATAAGTCGCCTTCAGCGCGTCCTCGAGTTCGCGCGCGTGATTCTTGGCGATCTCGACATGGCGCTCTTCGTGGCGCTTGATGTCGGCCGACAGCGTATCCCAGAACAGCCTGACCTGCGGATCCGCCTTGCGCGGGCGCCGCCATTCCGGGAGGATCACCTTGACCTTCACGGTCACCTGCGCGTTCGCGATCCGGCAGGAATTCGCGGTCTGCGCGTAGCTGACGCGGGTGGTGAAAGCCATCTGCGTTGCGCCCGGATGCCGGGAGCCGGTGCTCTTCACTTCCGGTCCGTTTTTCGTCAGCTGTTTTTCGATGTCGTCCAGCGTGCGGCCGCCGACGCTGAAATAGCTGTAGGTCTTCACCAGATTCGCCGTGGCGGCCGGCGTTGCGGCGAGCGTGAGCATCAGGGCGCAGAGCAGGGAACGGTTCATCATGTTGCCTCTTCACGCACCTTGCTTTACGGCCGTTGCCGGCGCAACGAAATTGATTTCGCGCGGATCACGCATGGTTGATGGACAATGACGACAAGGCGGTGGCAGCTCGCGCATGGACGCCATCTCGACCTCGGCCCCAAGTCGGTCGTGGTCGGCATCCTCAACGTCACGCCGGATAGTTTTTCCGACGGGGGATTGTTCATCGCGCCGGAGAAGGCGATAGCCCAGGCGCGCCGCATGGCGGAAGAAGGCGCGGCCATCATCGACATCGGCGGGGAATCGACGCGGCCCGGTTTTGCCCCGATCAGCGCCGAAGAAGAGCAGGCGCGGGTGCTGCCGGTCATCGAGGCGCTCGCGGCATCGGGCGAGGCGCTGATTTCGGTCGACACCTATCGCGAGGACACCGCGCGGCGGGCCGTCGCTGCGGGGGCGCATATCGTCAACGATGTCTGGGGACTGCAGCGCGAGCCCGGCATCGCGAGAGTCGCAACCGAGACCGGCGCCGGCCTGATCATCATGCACACCGGCCGTGAACGCCAGAAGCTGCCGGACGTGATCGAGGACCAGCTTCTGTTCCTCAGCAAATCGCTGGAGATCGCGCGCGCCAGAAATGTTGCCGATGACCAGGTCGTGCTCGACGCCGGTTTCGGCTTTGCCAAGGAAACGACCGAGGAAAACCTCGATCTGATGGCGCGGTTCTCCGAGCTTCAGGCGCTTGGCTTTCCGCTGATGGCGGGAACGTCGCGAAAGCGTTTTATCGGCGGCGTCACCGGGCGCGAGCCCGCTGAGCGCGCTGTCGGCACGGCGGCCACGAGCGTCATTCTGCGGCTCAAGGGAGCCGATCTTTTTCGCGTCCACGATGTCGCAATCAACGTGGATGCGCTGGCGATGGCCGATGCTATGCTGGCGCGAGGAAAACTTTCTCCCGGACGCTGACGATGTATGTCATCCGCATGAAGAACTGCGCCTTCTTTGCCCGGCACGGCGTGCTGGACGAGGAGGAGACGCTCGGTCAGCGTTTTTATGTCGACGCCGAACTCACCGTCGAGCCCAGCCGGCCGCTGGAGGACGATTCGATCGAGGATACCGTCAATTACGGCATCGCCTTCGCGGTCATCGAGAAGATCGTCACCGGGCACCGGCGTTTCCTGATCGAGGCGCTGGCGCTGGAAGTGGCGAAAGCGCTGGCGGCACGCTTTCCGCAGATCAGGAAAGCGGAAATTACGGTGCGCAAGCCGAACGCCCCGGTTCCGGGCGTGCTCGATCATGTCGAGGTGACAGTTGTCTGGCCTCAATAGCGCCGTCTACCTTAGCCTCGGCGGGAATCTCGGCGATCCGGCGAAATCCATGGCCGCGGCGCTGCGCATGCTGGACGGCGACGACAAGACGCGCGTCACCGCTGTTTCCTCACTCTACCGGACGCCGCCGTGGGGCAAGCTCGACCAGCCGGATTTTCTCAATGCCTCGGCCGGCATCGAAACCGCGCGCTCGCCACGCGGCCTGCTCGATCTCTGCCTGGACGTCGAGAGGCGCCTGAAGCGGGTGCGCGAGGAACGTTGGGGGCCGCGCCTGATCGACATCGACATTCTGGTGTTCGGTGACCGGGTGATCCACGAGATGGGTCTTGAGGTTCCCCATCCGCGCATGCTGGAGCGGGCCTTCGTGCTGGCGCCGCTGGCCGAGATCGCGCCCGACCTTGTGGTCGGCAACAAAAGCGTGTCGGAGCGGCTCGGCGCCGTCGATATTTCGGGGATCGAGCGGCTGCCGTCCGGCCGGGAGTGGTGGCTCGGCTGAGCCGTTTGTTTTCAAGCAATTTTCTGGGCGGAAAATCGCTACACTTTCTGGAATTGGTCCGGCTATCAGCCGGAGAAACCGCCGCCCTCGAGAAACGTCTTTTCCTCTGGCGTCGTCTCGCGGCCGAGCATTTTGTTTCGATGCGGGAAGCGCCCGAAGCGCTGGATGATCTCCAGGTGCTCCTTGGCGTATTTGAGATAATCCGGCGCCCTCGCCGCTGTGAGTTCGAGCGAGCGTTCCTGATCCGCGAGCGACTCCGAATGCTCAAAGGGGAGATAGAGGAAGACGCGAAGCGCTTCTTCGAACTCGAGATCCTGACCGGCGGCGATCGCCCGGTCGGCGAAATGCCTGGCCAGCGGATCGGTCGCATACATATGCCCGGTGCCGCGGAAGCAGTTGCGCGGAAACTGGTCGAGCAGGATCATCAGCGCCAGCGATCCTTCGGCATGCTCGCTCCAGGCGTCGCATTCGCGCCGGGCGGCGGCGTGGTGCAGCTCGAGGAAGCAGTCGCGGAAACCCGAGTCGAACGCGTCGTTCTTTTCGAACCAGGCGTCCTCGCCGGCATCGCGCCAGAATTTGGTGACGGCAAGCGCCCGCGGGTCGAGTTCTGCCATGCGTTGCTCCTCAGCTCTTCGTCTCTGCCTTGTTCAGCACGCCGGCCGTCTCTTCGTTCAGCGCTCGGCCGGCGCGGCGCGGCTGCGCGAGCGGGGTCGGGATCGGCGTGCCGATATTGCCTTTGAGAAAGCGCTGGCCGGCGCGGATACCTTCGGCGAGCTGTGTCTCGATGCGAGCTGTGTCGCGGCGGCGGACGTCCTCGATCACCTCGGCTACCTCTTCCGGATCGACGCCCAGCGCTTCCAGGGCCGAGCCGCCGAAGACCAGCGCCGATTCAAAGGTCTCGCGCAACTGATAGTCGACGCCGGCGCGGATGAGTTGCAGCGCGGTGCCGCGGTCGAAGGCACGCGCCAGGATAGTGACCAGCGGGAATTCCGCCTTGATCAATTGCGCGATGCGCACGGCCACGTCCGGTTTGTCGACGCAGATCAGCACGGCGCGCGCGCGGCCAGCGCCTGCCGCACGCAGGATGTCGAGCCGC
Source organism: Mesorhizobium sp. WSM3873 (assembly GCF_001672445.1). Classification (NCBI taxonomy): domain Bacteria; kingdom Pseudomonadati; phylum Pseudomonadota; class Alphaproteobacteria; order Hyphomicrobiales; family Phyllobacteriaceae; genus Mesorhizobium; species Mesorhizobium sp. WSM3873. Next base: position 13,021 of record NZ_LYTM01000008.1, read on the forward strand.
GTGCCGTCGCCGTAATAGACCTTGAAGCCGAAATCGGCCGCCGCCTGGATCATCTCGACCTCATTGTCGATGATCGAGACGTCGAGACCGCGCAAAAGCAGCGGCTGGCTGGCGATCTGGCCGAAGCGGCCGAAGCCGATGATCAGCACGCTGCCGGTTAGCCCGTCGGCGATGTCGACGCCTTCCAGCGATTGCTCGTCGCGCGGGGTGAGGTAGCGCAGTGCCAAGATAGCCACGGGCGTCAGCACCATGGAGATGATGACGATTGCGGTCAGCGTGGAATTGGCCTGGCCGTCGATGATGCCGACGACGGCGGCCGAGGAATAGAGCACAAAGGCGAATTCGCCGCCCTGCGCCATGAAGACGGCGCGCTCGAGCGCCTCGCGATGGCCGCTCTTGAGCATACGCGCGACCAGATAGATGCCGAGCCCCTTCATGACCATATAGGCGACGACATAAATGGCGACTAGGCGCCAGTTCTGGGCGACGACTTCAAGGTCGAGCGACATGCCGACGGCAAGAAAGAACAGGCCGAGCAGGATGCCGCGAAACGGCTCGATATCGGCTTCGAGCTGGTGGCGGAAGGTCGATTCGGAGAGCAGCACGCCGGCGAGGAACGCACCCATCGCCATCGACAAACCGGAAAGCTGCATGGCTAGCGCCGACCCAAGCACCACCAGCAGGGCGGCGGCCGTCATCACTTCGCGGGCGCGGGCATCGGCTAGGATGCGGAAGAGCGGGTTGAGCAGATAGCGACCGGCCACGACGAGACCGACGATCGCCGCGATCCCGATCCCCACTTCGGTCAAGCGCTCAGACAGGCTGGTCTCCGCGCCCCCGGGCGCCAGGAACGCCACCAGCGCCAGAAGCGGCACGATCATCAGGTCTTCGAGCAGAAGGATCGAGACGATGCGCTGCCCCTTGGGCGCGGCGATCTCGCCGCGCTCCTCGAGCAGTTGCATGACGATCGCGGTCGAGGTCAGCACGAAGCCGGCGCCGGCGACGAAGGATTGCGCGATCGGAAAGCCTCCGGCCAGGCCGACGAGCGTCAACAGAACGGCGCAGACGCCAACCTGCAGCGCGCCGAGACCAAAGATTTCCCGGCGCAGGCCCCAGAGCCGCGACGGCTGCATTTCCAGGCCGATGATGAACAGGAACATGACGACGCCAAGCTCGGCGACGTGAAGGATGGCTTCCGATTCGGAAAAAATGCGGAGGCCGAACGGCCCGATGACCACACCGGCAGCGAGATAGCCGAGGATGGAGCCCAGCCCGATGCGCTTGAAGATCGGCACGGCGACCACGCCGGCAGCGAGCAGCGCCACTACCTGTACGAGATCGCTGCCCGATGCTTCAGCCGCCATGACTGCCGTCCTTTCGTTTCAGCACTCCTTGCATGCAGCGGGAGTGCGAGGCAAGGGCAGGGGGCCTGGCAGGAAGAGCAGGGGTGTCTGCCCGAAAACGAGCGTGTGCCGTCAGACAAACTCGCGCTGCAGCTTCGTACACAAGTTTACGCAGCCCGGTCGTTGCGCGCCGCCACAATCAAAGGTTAAGGCCGATAGGCTTTGGCTATGGAGCTTCAGCCATTGGAGGGCAGCGGCGATGGGCCGCTGCCTTTTTTGAGGAGATGACTGACATGAAGAAGTTTTTGCTCGTTGCCGTTGGCGCTGCGGCGCTGGCCGTTTCGGCCTGTTCGAAGGGACCGGAGTGCACACAGGAGATCGCCGCCAAGAAGGCGCAGGACATGGCTGCCGCGCTTCAGGAAGCAATCACCAAGGATCCGAGCAAGGCGGCTGATCTGACGGCCAAGGTGCAGGCCGTGACGACGAAATATCAGAATGCCACGACGCTGGACGAAGCCTGCAAGGCATATGACGAAGTGACTGCCGCCATCAAGGGTTGAGCCAAGTCAAACGAAAGAAGGCGGTGGCCATTGGCTGCCGCCTTTTGTCTTCCTCGATCGCGCTTTGCTCAGTTCTTCGCGATCGAGCCGACTTCGACCGTGTCGACCCGCTTTAGGCTCATGCCGATGACCGGCACCAGTTGCTTGTCGACGCGCACGGCGACCGTCACGGTCATCGAATTGTCATCGGGGACGCGCGCCTGCATGACGCCGTTCAACTGGTTGCGGTTAATGGTGAAGACGACCTTCTGGGGATCGACGACATTGCCGCCGACAATGTCCATGCCGTTGCCGGTCGAGCCGCCCATGAAAGTGCCTTTGTAACCATCCCGGCCCCGGCGTTCGACCGTCGCCGACATCTTCTGGGTGAAAACGCCGACCCGGCAGTCGCCGTCCAGCGTCATGCCGACCTTGCCGTCCGGCGTGGAACCGTTGAAATTGCAGGTGAATTTCGTGCCCTTGTATTTGCCGGCGATGATTTCGCCAGGGCCGACCCATTTGCCTTCGACCGAGCGGAAAAACTGCTTGTCAGCCTCTGCTCCAAAGGCCCTTTCGACGAGGCCGAGCGGTACGGCGGCCGCAACCGTTGCGGTCATGACGCAGGACAAGATTACGCTTCTCATTGACAACACCCGGCACGAACGAGTCTGCTGTTGGAACCAGAGTGACCATGAAGAAGATTGGTTAATGCTTCGTCACTGGCGACCGTTTCTGCATTTACCTTACTGCTCGCTTTGGCCATCCTTTCGCGACGCGAACGAGGTCAATGCCGAGAGGAAATCGCCTAGCCCCGGTCGCTTTACCGCAATGAACGGCAGCGGGCGCGTCGTTTCCATCGCCGCGATGCCGATGCGCGCCGTCATCATGCCGTTGACGACGCCTTCACCAAGCTTTGCCGAGAGCTTCGCGGCAAGGCCGTGGCCGACGATCTGCTGCACGAAACTGTCGCCGACGGCGATCGAGCCGGTCACCGCGAGATGGGCGAGCACACCGCGCGCCAGGCGGAAGAAGCCCAGCGTACCGGGACGGCCGCCATAAAGTTCCGACAGGCGCCGGATCAACCTGCCGGCTTCGAACACGACATAGGCGACGTCGACCAACGCGCGCGGGCTGACCGCCGTCACCAGCGAGACGCGCTTCGCGGCCTCCAGGATCATCATCTTGGCGCGGGCATCGAGCGGCGACAGGATCTCGGTTTCGGCGAGCCGCACCAGATTGGCGCCATCGATGATCTCGCCGCGCAATTCGGCGAGCGAGCGGCGGCCGGCCGCGGTCTCCGGTTTAGCTGCGACAAAGGCGGAAAGCTCGTCGACCAAAGCGCGCGCGGCCTTGGGGTCGTCGCGCGCAACCGCATCCACGGCCCGTCGCTGTAGTTTCTCGACCTCAGCGAGGCGTGCGATGGCGAGGAACTCGCGGATCAGGACGATAAGCAGCGACAAAAGCGCGATGGCCGCCATGCCGGCCGCCAGCCAGCCCAGCCATTCGGCGCGCGCGAAAAGATCACGGATGAGCTGATCCATCCACAAGCCGACCGCGAGCGAGACAAGCACGCCGAAAGCTCCGAAAAACAGGCGTGCCAGCAGCGAGCGCCTCCTTGGAGCGGTAGCCGGTGGCGGCGGGGCCTGCTCAATATCCGGCTGGTCGAAAACGTCGATCTCCGAGGGAATGACGACGGCGACATCGGCCCTGGCGGCGCGTGGCCTGCGCACGGGCTGTTCGGCGCCACGCTTCTGCGGCGCCTCGTGCCTTGGCGCGGACTCGGGCTCGATGCGGAAGGCCGCCGGTTTGCGGGGCGGATTCATGCCAGACGATCTCCGATCAGGAACTGAAGCGCGCGGTCGAGGCGAATATGCGGCAAAGACAGCGTGACGCCTTCGGCCGTCCGCTCGAGCTTCGGCGGACGAAAGCGCACGAAACGGATCGCCGGTTCATTGTTTTCCGCCTGCTGCCCGGAAGCGTCGAACACGGGATCGACCTTTTCCGGCAAGTCACCGGGAAATATGGCTGTTTCGGCTTTGCCGTCGAATGTCTCGCCGTTGATCTTCTCGCCTTTCAAGGGCGTGCCGATGATCACCGGCAATGTCTCGCGGCCTTGCTTCACGATGCCCTCGCGGGTCGAGCGCACCGCCGCCATGGCGACCACATCGACATCGGCGCCGCTGAAATTGGCCCGCGCGACCGCGCGGTCGGCCAGGCGGCGCACGATCGCCTGCAACCGGTCATGGCTTTCGTGGTGCAACTGGTCAGCTTTGGTCGCCGCCACCAGGATGCGGTCAATGCGCCTCGAAAACAGGTCGGTGACGAAATTGCCCCGCCCGGGTCGGAAGCAGGAGAGGATTTCGGTGACGGCCCGTTCGAGGTCGGCCATGGCGGCCGGGCCGGCGTTGAGCGCCTGCATGGCGTCGATCAGCACGATCTGGCGGTCGAGACGGGTGATATGCTCGCGAAAGAACGGTTTTACGACATGCGTCTTGTAGGCCTCGTAGCGGCGCTCCATCATCGCCTGCAGCGATCCGGGGCGGCGCCGTTCGGACAATTTCATCAGCGGCGCGAAGGTCAGCGCCGGCGAGCCTTCGAGATCGCCCGGCATCAGGAAACGACCCGGCGGCAGCGTCGACAGCGCACGTTCGTCGAGCTTGCAAGCCTTGAGATAGGCGGCGAAGCTTTCGGCGAGACGGCGCGCCGTCATCTCGTCCGCGTCGGCGTCCGGATCGAGCGAGGAGGCTAGCTCCTGCCACGCCTGTGACAGGTCGGAGCGGACCGGCAGGGCGGCCAACTCCACCGCCTCGCGCGAAAAATCGGCGAAAGATTTACCGAGCAGCGGCAGGTCAAGCAGCCATTCGCCGGGATAATCGACGATGTCGATCGACAGCTTTCCGGCCGAAAACAGCCGGTTCCAGCCGGAGGCCGACTCGTATTCGATGGTCAGCCTCAGCTCTGAAATGGCGCGCGTCGAATCCGGCCAGACACGGTCGTCGACCAGGGCCGCGACATGGTCCTCGTACTGGAAGCGCGGGACGGCGTCGTCCGGCTGCTCCTCGAGCAAGGCGCGGGCGATGCGGCCCGATTTTTGCGCTTCGAACAGCGGCAGCCGCCCGCCATGGATAAGGTTATGGACGAGAGCGGAAATGAACACCGTCTTGCCGGCGCGGGAGAGGCCGGTGACGCCCAGTCGCAGGGATGGGGAGAAGAGCCCGGCGGCCCGGCCCGACAACGTGTCGAGCGCAATCCTCGCCTCGTCGGTGAAAGTGGTCAGCGATGATGCCAAATCTGCCTCTGGGTCGCCCGTCAGGGCCCGATATAGGCCTTGGGCAAGGCGTTTGAAATGGTGTCAGAGATCGGCGGGACTGAGAAAGGCCTCGAGATAACCACGGCCTTGGCCTGCTTCACCGAGATTGCCGGGAAAACGCACGACGGCGAGTCCGGAAGTGGGAAAGCCGTGGTTGAGCATGCCTCGCGCGGTCTCATCGCCGTCGCCCGACACCGCCATGGCTAGGTCCTCGGTCATCGGATTGTGGCCGATCACCAGCAATGAGCCGGCCCCGCTGTTCTTACGAATGATTTCGAGGTAACCGGCGGCATCTTCGCTGTAGAGTGTGTCGAAGAACAGCACCCGGCCGGTGTCGGTGCGGCCCGCAAGGCCTTCCAGGGTCTGCCGTGCTCGCTTGGCGTTGGAGCAGAGAGTGACATCCGGCACGTAGTCGCGGGCCCGCATGGCGTCACCCATCGCCTCAGCGTCGGCCATGCCCGATTCGTCGAGCGGACGATCGAAGTCACGAACGCCGGGCAGCGCCCATCCGGCCTTGGCATGCCTCAACAGATAAAGTCTGCTCAACCGGCTCCCCCTTTATGTTGAATACGCTGAGCGTTTTGGCGATTAGTCACCAGAACGGTGTCGTGCACAATGGCATAGGACGCGCAACCGCGCCGAATCGCTGATGATTTCGATCTCGACCGTTGAGAAATGGCCGCCGCGAATGCCTGCTGCTGCGAAGACTAACAAATGCGTGAAACTGTTATTGTTTCCGCTTGTGCAGCCCCTTGTCCGCGAATATATAGGCGCCAAATTTGGGGTTGTTGGGTGAGTCGAATGAACGACATCGTTACCGCCGATTACGTACCCTCCGAAGACGAGCCGTTCATGAACGAACGGCAGAAATCATACTTCCGCCAGAAGCTTATCACATGGAAGAATGACATCCTTCGCGAAGCGCGTGAAACACTCGAAATCCTCCAGCAAGAAAACGCCAACCATCCCGACCTAGCCGACCGCGCCTCTTCCGAAACCGACCGAGCCATCGAACTGCGCGCCCGCGATCGCCAGCGCAAGCTCATCTCGAAAATCGACTCCGCGCTGCAGCGCATCGACGAAGGCACCTATGGCTATTGCGAGGAAACCGGCGAGCCGATCGCGCTGAAGCGGCTCGACGCCCGCCCGATCGCAACGCTGTCGATCGAGGCGCAGGAGCGCCACGAGCGCCGCGAGAAGGTCTACCGCGACGACTGACGCGAGTTGGACAGACGCAGGTTTTGCCGAAAATGGCCGGATCTTCCGGCCATTTTCTTTTCTTGAGCGGCCAATCCTTCCGAGTCAGCGTTTGTGGCTGGCCAGCTCGCCGAGAAGCTTGGTCATCTCGTCATCGAGCGAGGGCTTCGCCGCCGGCTTGCTTGCCGGTTTGGAATGGGACTCCTCCAACGATGCCTCGAGCTCGTGCATCAGTGTGTCGTCGATCGAGTCGTTGGAGGGCTGCGGCGGGGCCTGCCGGCCAGTGCCATTCGTCCCATACGCAGGGAGCGGCATGACTTTCGCGGCTGGGGGAGGCGATACCAGCGGCTTTGCCGGAGGGGGCGCCGCGCGCGGGCGCGACACGGGCTCGCTCACGGGAGCCGGCGCCGGTGCGGTCGGCTGCCGGGCCGGGGCGGGTGCGGGCTGAGGCGCCCGCGGGCGCGGCGCGGCGGTCTGCTGCTGGCCGCTGTCTCCGGTCAGCGCCGGGCGGCGAGGTGCTGCCAGCCTTATGTCGCGCTCGACCACGACATCAGTCGGGCCGCCGATCAGGATGAGGTGTTCGATATCGTCGCGCCGCACCAGCACCAGCCGGCGGTGGCTGTCGACAGCGGTGGCGTCCATGACGGCGAGCCGTGTCTTGCGATTCCGGCCTCCGGCAACGAAGGTGCCGAAAGTCAGGTTGCGGACTACCTTGATGACGAGCAGGACCACGACCAGCAGAACAAGGGCCGCGAACGTCCATAGAATTGCAGCGACGTAACCCGGCCCCGCTACGCTATCCAGCCACTGCAGCATCGGTGCACCCAATCGCCTTTGAAGTGACGCGACACTAGACCTTAGGGACTAGCCTCCGCAAGGCGACATCACCCATCGTGAACAGTTTGAAACATGAATCGTTGATTTTATCGGACATTTGCCGTCCGGGCCTTTTCCGCTACAGGAGAATGTGATTCAACCGGCCGTTCGCGGGTGTCGGGGCATCGGAATCACGAGCAGGGGGCACATGGCCAAGGAAACGCGCGGCGATTTCTATCCGGTACCGATCGTCGACCAAAACACGCGTCCGGGCGCCATCGCCAGGCTCATCATCTTCATCGTCGTTTTGACCGGCGCGGCGGTCGTCTTCGGGTTGTTCCGCGAGCGCCTCGGCGATCCGTTCCTGCTCGGCATGCTTGGCGTGCTCGCCATGATCGGCGTCGGCTTTCTGTTCGCGACGGCGATCGGCTTCGTGCAGATCGCGCCGCGTTCAACCGGAGACGAGCTGTCCAAAGCGTTCGTCGATTCAATGTCGCAAGGCCTCCTGGTCACCGACACCAAGGGTCGCGTAATCTACGCCAACCGGGCCTATGCCGAGATGACGGGTGCCGCTTCGGCGGCCGACCTCAAGACGGTCGAGGGGCTGCTTTCGGACGTCCCCGAGGCTTCAATGACCATCTACCGGCTGGCGTCCGGCCTGCGCGACGGCCAGGCCGGCGACGGTGAATTCCGCCTGGCGCAATCGATCAAGCCTGGGGCCGAGCCGGGCGCGCGCTGGTACCGCGTCCGCGCGCGCGCCTTCAACGTGCCGGGCCAGCGGCTGCCGTTGCTTGCCTGGCAGATCGCAGACATTTCGCAGGAGCGGGCGGAACAGGAGCGTTTCTTCCTCGACCTGCAAAAGGCGATAGACCATCTCGACCACGCGCCCGCAGGCTTCTTCTCGGCCGACCAGGAAGGCCGCGTCACCTATATCAATGCGACGCTTGCCGAATGGCTGGGCATCGACCTTGCCAGCTTCACCCCGGGCGCGGTCACGCTGCCGGAGATCGTCGCCGGCGACGGCATGGCGCTCGTCCGCTCGGTCAAGGCTGATCCCGGCGCCACGCGCAACGCCGTCATCGACCTTGATCTGACGACAATGAGCGGCCAGGCACTGCCGGTCCGCTTCATGCACCGCGTTTCGGCAAGCCGCGAAGGAGTGAACGGGCCGACGCGCACCATCGTGCTCAACCGCACCCAGGGAGAGGACGCGTCCGCCGACCTGCGCGCCTCGGAGGTGCGCTTCACGCGATTCTTCAACTCGACGCCGATGGCGATAGCCGGCGTCGATGCCGGCGGGCGCATTCTGCGCACCAATGCGCCGTTCCTGTCGCTGTTTTCGTCCGTCGTCGACCGGGACGCTGTCGACCGGCGTGTGCGTTTTGAGAGCGTGGTGCATGAACGCGACCGGCCGGCCTTCGCCGCCGCCTTCGAGAAGGCGCGGCAGCGGCAGGCCAATATCGAGCCGATCGACTCGTTGCTGCCCGGCCATGAGGAGCGCCACATCCGCTTCTACGTGAATGCGGTCGCCGACGGCGCCGGTAGCGAGGGTGCTGAGGAATCGGCCATCGTCTACGCCGTCGAGACTACCGAGCAGAAGGCGCTCGAGGGCCAGATGGCCCAGAGCCAGAAGATGCAGGCGGTCGGCCAGCTTGCCGGCGGCATCGCGCACGACTTCAACAACGTGCTCACCGCCATCATCATGGCGTCGGACCTCCTGCTCACCAACCACCGGCCGTCGGACCCGTCCTTCCCCGACATCATGAACATCAAGCAGAACGCCAACCGGGCGGCGTCGCTTGTTAGGCAGTTGCTGGCCTTCTCGCGCAAGCAGACCTTGCGGCCGGAAGTTCTCAACCTGACCGATGTGCTTGCCGATCTGCGCATGCTGCTTGCCCGCCTGGTGGGCAACGATATCAGGCTGAAGATCGACCACGGGCGCGATCTGTGGCCGGTCAAGGTCGACATCGGCCAATTCGAGCAGGTGGTGGTTAATCTCGCCGTCAACGCGCGCGATGCGATGCCCACCGGCGGCGATCTTACCGTGCGCACCCGCAACGTCATGGCCGAGGAGTGCAAATCGTTCCCGTATCGCGAGCTTATCCCGGCCGATTATGTGCTGGTCGAGGTCGAGGACACGGGCAGCGGCATCGCGCCGGAGGTGCTGAAGAAGATATTCGAGCCGTTCTTCACCACAAAGGAGGTCGGCAAGGGAACGGGCCTTGGCCTCTCGATGGTGTATGGCATCATCAAGCAGACCGGCGGCTTCATCTACTGCGATTCCGAAGTCGGCAAGGGCACGGTGTTCCGGATCTTCCTGCCGCGTCACGTGACGGAGGTGAAGAAGGCGAGCGAATCTGCCGACACTGCGGCGGCGGCAGCTCCAGCCAAGCCGGCCGACACGGCGAAGGACCTCTCAGGTTCGGCGACCGTGCTTCTGGTCGAGGACGAGGACGCCGTTCGCATGGGCGGCGTGAGGGCGCTGACTTCGCGCGGCTACACCGTTCACGAGGCTTCCTCCGGCGTCGAGGCGCTGGAGGTCTTCGAGGCACTCGGCGGCAAGGTCGACATCGTCGTGTCCGATGTGGTGATGCCGGAAATGGACGGGCCGACGCTGCTCGGCGAATTGCGCAAGCGCCAGCCGGACATAAAATTCGTCTTCGTTTCCGGCTATGCCGAGGACGCTTTTGCCAAAAACCTGCCGGCCGACGCGCATTTCGGCTTCCTGCCCAAACCATTCTCGCTCAAGCAACTGGCGACGATCGTCAAAGACGTGCTGGAATCTTAAAGCGCATCGGTGAAGCAGATCAGGCGACGCGCTTCAGATCATTGCTTGATGCAGGTCGTTTCCCCAAAAGCGCTGCGCCCTTTTAGGCGACATGTCTTAAACAGCTATCGCTTGCACATTGCAGCGAGCCTGCCATGATGGCGATCGGATGGGTCCTGTCATGGGGGTGATAGCGCGTGACGCCGCACATCGAGGCGGGCAGGGGAGATTATGCCGAAACGGTGCTGCTGCCGGGCGACCCCGAGCGCGCGCAGTGGATGGCGCAAACTTTTCTGGAGGCGCCGCGCTGCATCAATCTCCGTCGGGGCGCCCTCGGCTTCACTGGCCGTTTCCGCGGTAAGCCGGTCAGCATCCAGGCAACCGGCATCGGCGTCTCTTCTTTCCTGATCTATGCCCATGAGTTGCTGGACTATCATGGCGTGAAGACGCTGATCCGCACAGGAACATGCGGCGCATTGTCGGACGACGTTCCGCTGCGGGGCTTGGTCGTTTCAAGCGCCGTGCGCGCCGAGGGCCCGATCAGCGGGCAGGTGTTCGGACTTTACCAGCCGGCCGGCCCCGATGAGGCGCTCCATGCGCTGGCGCTGCAGCGGGCCGCCGATCTCGGCATTGCCTGCAGCGCCGGCCTGACCGTCTGCAGCGACATCTTCCATCATCCCGATGGCCGCGCCCGCTTCGACGAGCCCAGGGCGCTCGGCGCGCTGGCGGTCGATATGGAAACCAGCGCGCTCTACCGCATCTCGGCGCAGTTCGGCGCGCGCGCCCTATCGCTGCTGACCGTGGTCGACCACGTCGCCGCCGACGAGCAGACCGAGTATTCCGAACGCCAGGCGCTGTTCACCGACATGACCCGCCTGGCACTGGAAGTCGCGGTCACTGCTTAGGCGGTTTCCGCTTCAACTGCCCCTCGGCTGTCGGCCGGCGACCCGCAGATAAAGCGGCAGGTTGTGCGCAGCATCGAAGCGAAGTTCCTTGTTCGATCAATGTTTCGTGCAGGTGGAGGCGGTAAAGGCGCCGTCCTGCTGCTTCATGATGATGTCGAAGGAGGGAGCGCCTGGATCGTCGAGCGTCGCCTGTGTCAGCGAGATCGAGTTGCCGCCGCTCGTATAGCCGCCGAGCGGGCCGAGCCAGCTGATCTCGCCATTGGCGTCCATCTGGTAGTTGTAGGTTCCCGACGTGCCGAAGGTCACTGGGCCGCTATAGACATTGCCCTTGATGGTGATGTCGCCGAGATTGATGAAGAGGCCGAGCAGATAGACCTCGCAATGATAGACGCCGTCCGGAAGCTTGCCTTCGGCGAAGTCCGCGCGGGCCTTGCCCACGGCCGACGCAAGAAGCAGCAAGCTCAGAAGAATGCGAATCGGGAAGGCCATGCGGTCGCTCATTTCGGCGGCGACCTTGCCCCATTTTGCCGCTGCCCCGCAACTGGCCGGCGAGTGCCGGCAGGGAGACGAGATTAAGCATTGGGCAATTTCATAATTTGGGCAAAATCTAGGCAGAGTTGCGCAACGTTTTCTCAAACCCAGGGTGCTTGATCGGCGTCGTTTTATTCGCTTCTCAAGCGCGAAGTGTTTGTATTTAATGACTATTTCTCCTGATCCCCGCATGCGTCCGCGTTTGGCACGTCGCTTGCAACCAAGTTTGATGAGATCGGATCGTCAACCATCACCGGTTGACGAGCGGAAGGGTTGCCTTCGAGGGGAAGGCGCTCGACCGGAGCGCGGCGTATGACCGCGCCCGGTCGGGCATCGCATCGTGCCGCAGGGCAGGGAGATTTCTCCGCTGCTCACGGTCCTCGAAAATCTGAAGTCCGGCTTCGCGCCGCTTCGGCGCGGCGACCGCAACATTCCTTCGCATGTCTTCGAGGTGTTTGCGGTGCTGAGGCAGATGCCTTCGCGGCGCGGCGGCGACCTGTGCGGTGACCAGCGGCAGCTCGCCACTCGGGCGGGCGCTGGTGAAGCGGCCGAAGCTACGCACGCCGTCGCCGGTCTCGCGATGCAGAATAGATTCCTCGTGCGGACGCCTAGATCATTGCGGATTATGCACCGTTTATGACGCTTCCAAGTAACGGAATGGATCCTTGGGTCTTCGCTCCGGTTCGAGTCGTTACGCGGAAGGATGACGAAGTGTTCGACGGCTCTGGCGCGACCAATAGCGCATGCTAGTCTTTCATGGCCTTGGTGAGTCGGGCTCTTTCCGTATCAGTCGAGATGAAGGGGGATGGCGCGGGCTCCGCCCGCAAGGTCCGCGCAAGCAAGCCTGCCTAGCTTTCCCCGCAGTGATTGTCGGTCGATGCGTCCAACAAAAGCTTGCCAGGGGAAGGCGATGGAACGTTTTGTCGAGGACTATCAGAAGCGGCGGCTGACCGAGCGGGTCGATATCATGACGGCGATCAACATCCTGATGTCGCAGGGCTACGACGAGGATGATCTGCTCGGCGAAATAACCAAGGTTTTTTACGTCGACCTCGACGCCTATAACGAAGTGATCGGGCACCACTGACGGTTTGAGCAGCAAGACTTCAACCGTTCCGGAATTGCTCTGAGCTTCAGGCGCTGCGGTGGATGTCGAGCACGCGGCTGCGAGCGAAGACTCCGACATTCCGTAAGGTCAGAGGACGAACACCGACAACAGCAGTATGATGCCGACCGCCATCATCACCAGACCTGGCCAATTCTGAGACAGGCCGAGGAAACGGAGTCCGCGTCGCCGCGGCTCCAGTGTGGGGCCTGGTGTTGCCAGGTTCGGCGCCGGACGGTCCGGCGCTGTAGATGCCGGGTCACTCAGGCGTCCGCGCCTCAAAGTGGCGCCTGCCATGTAGACGACGCCTGCGATGGTAAGCAACGCACCGAGAATGACGGCCATCTTCCCTCGCTCCTTTCCGACGCTGCGGGATGTGGCGAGCGTTTCGCGAGGGTCGCCGTACCGAATCTTTCGGCGAGATAACCCTCCGCCGACCTCGCGATCGGCTGGGACAGAACGGTCAACATGGCCGGCAGGTTCCGACAAGCCAACCGCCGACGGCGTTCGGCGCCGGGCAAACTTCCGGCGTTCCAACAAAGAGCCGCGGCAGTTTAGGCCGCCACCCGCTTCATCAGCGCCATGGCACCGAAGGGCGCGCGCACCTTGCCCTCGCTTATGAAATAGGCGAACACGTCGCGCGGCTTGACCGGCGCGTCGGTCTTGGGATCGGCGCGCGGCAGGTCGGCCGGCTGCCTGCCTTCCGCCCAGGTCTTGACGCGGCCGGCCCATTCGTCGAGCCCTTTCGGCGTGTAGCAATCGGGATTGTCGTCGCTGCCGGTTTGCAGGCGCGCATAGACGAAATCGCCGGTGACGTCGGCGATCGCCGGATATTTGGCGTGGTCGGCATAGACGATGGCGGCATTGTATTTGCGCGCCAGAGCCGGAAATTCCGGCACGATGAAGCTGTCATGCCGCACTTCGAGCGCATGGCGCAGCGGCACGCCGTCCTGCTTGTCGGGCAGCAGCTTCAGGAAGGCCTCGAGATCGTCCGCATCGAACTTCTTTGTCGGCGCGAACTGCCACAGGATCGGTCCCAGTTTGTCGCCGAGCGCGACAATGCCCGAGCCGAGGAAGCGCATTATCGATTCCCCGGCCTCGCCGAGCACGCGGCGGTTGGTGACGAAGCGGTTGCCCTTGAGCGAAAAGACGAAGCCGTCCGGCGTATCGTTCGCCCACTTGACGAAGGTCGGCTCCTTGAAGCTGGAATAATAGGTGCCGTTGACCTCGATGCTCGGCACCTGGCGGCTGGCATAGTGCAACTGCTTGGCCTTGGCTAGCTTGTCCGGATAGAAGGAGGTGTCCCAGGGCTCGAAGGTCCAGCCGCCCATGCCGGAGCGGATCTTGCCTTGGCTCATCGTCTTCCTCCTCCGAGTTTTGAATGCGGCTCAGGCTGCTTTGTCGACCGGCTTGGCCATGTCGACCAATATCCATCCTGGCCGGTAAGGGTTGGCGCGGCGACCCGTTTCCCGATAGCCGTAAGCCGAATAGAGCGCGATGTTCCGCTCCATGCGCGAATTGGTGTAGAGCCGCACCTCCGGCACGCCCCATGACCGCGCCTGCTCGTCGGCGAAGTCGAGCAGCGCGATGCCGAGTTTCCTGCCCTGGAAGGCCGGCGAAACGGCAACGCTGAAGATCATGGCATGATCGTCGTGCCGCTCGAGGACAAGCAGCCCGGCCAGATCGGAACCATCCTCCAGCAGCCAGACCTCGCCGCGCGCAATGCGGGGTGCATAGTCCTCGGTCACCGGGATCGGTGGCGCGCCGAACAGGGCGGTATAGGGGGCGTAGGCGTCCGTGGTTATCGCGACGACAGCTTGGAGATCACCTGCAAGCGCTTGCCTGATCTTCATTTGAGACTGTTCCAAACGCTTGCCGACCCACTCGCTCACTCGGCCGCTTCGCGCTTGCCCCCGGGGCGCCGCTCCAGAAGCTCCTTCAGGAACTGGCCGGTGTAGCTGCGCTTTTCGCGCACGATCGCTTCCGGGGTGCCGGAGGCGACCAGCTCGCCGCCACCGTCGCCGCCCTCGGGGCCGAGGTCGAGCACCCAGTCGGCTGTCTTGATGACTTCGAGATTGTGCTCGATCACCACCACCGTGTTGCCCTGGTCGACCAGCTCATGCAGCACTTCGAGCAGCTTGGCGACGTCGTGGAAATGCAGGCCGGTGGTCGGCTCGTCGAGGATGTAGAGCGTCTTACCGGTCGCCTTGCGCGACAGTTCCTTGGCCAGCTTGATGCGCTGCGCCTCGCCGCCGGACAGCGTCGTGGCCTGCTGGCCGATATGGATGTAGCCGAGCCCGACCTGCTTCAGCGTATCGAGCTTGTCGCGCACGCCGGGCACCGCCGAGAAGAACTCGACGCCTTCCTCGACCGTCATGTCGAGCACGTCGGCGATCGACTTGCCCTTGAACAGCACGTCCAGCGTCTCGCGGTTGTAGCGCTTGCCATGGCAGACGTCGCAGGTGACGTAGACGTCGGGCAGGAAGTGCATCTCGATCTTGATGACGCCGTCGCCCTGGCACGCCTCGCAGCGGCCGCCCTTGACGTTGAAGGAGAAACGGCCCGGCTGATAGCCGCGCGCCTTGGCCTCCGGCAGACCGGCGAACCAATCGCGGATCGGCGTGAAGGCGCCGGTATAAGTGGCGGGGTTGGAGCGCGGCGTGCGGCCAATCGGCGACTGGTCGATATCGATGACCTTGTCGAGGAACTCCAGGCCCTCGATGCGATCATGCTCGGCCGGATGCTCGCGCGAGCCCATGATGCGGCGTGAGGCCGCCTTGAACAGCGTCTCGATCAGGAAGGTCGACTTGCCGCCGCCGGAGACGCCGGTGACGCAAGTGAAAGTGCCGAGCGGGATCTCCGCCGTGACGTTCTTCAAATTGTTGCCGCGCGCGCCGACGACCTTGATACGCCGGTTCTTTTTCGCCTCGCGGCGCACCGCCGGCGTCGCGACCTCGAGCTCGCCCGACAAATACTTGCCGGTGATCGAGGCGGGCGTCGCCATGATCTGCTGCGGCGTGCCTTGCGCGATGATCTCACCGCCATGGATGCCGGCGGCCGGGCCGATATCGACGACATAGTCGGCATGCAGGATGGCGTCCTCGTCATGCTCGACGACGATCACCGTGTTGCCGATATCGCGCAGGTGCTTCAGCGTATCGAGCAGGCGGGCATTGTCGCGCTGGTGCAGACCGATAGACGGCTCGTCCAGGACGTAAAGCACGCCCGTCAAGCCGGAGCCGATCTGCGAGGCCAAACGAATGCGCTGGCTCTCGCCGCCCGACAGCGTGCCGGAATTGCGCGACAACGTCAGATAGTCGAGGCCGACATCGTTCAAGAAACGCAAGCGCTCGCGGATTTCCTTCAGCACCCGGACGGCGATCTCATTCTGCTTCTCGTTGAGCTGCGCCGGCAGATCGGTGAACCACTGGTCGGCCTTGCGGATCGACAGCTCCGTGACCTCGCCGATGTGCCTGCCGGCGATCTTGACCGAGAGCGCTTCCGGCTTCAGCCGGTAGCCGTTGCAGGCGGGGCAGGGGGTGGCCGACATGAAGCGCTCGATCTCCTCGCGCATCCAGGCCGATTCCGTTTCTTTCCAGCGCCGGTCGAGGTTGGGGATGACGCCCTCGAAGGTCTTGGTCGTTTTGTAGGAGCGCAGGCCGTCGTCATACTGGAAGGTGATCTCGCGCTCGCCCGTGCCGTGCAGCACGGCCTGCTGCGCCTCGGCGCTCAGATCCTTGAACTTGTCGCCGAGCTTGAAGCCATAGGCCTTGCCCAAGGCCTCAAGCGTCTGCGCGTAATAGGGCGAGGTCGATTTCGCCCACGGGCTGATGGCGCCATCGCGCAGCGAGACATTCTCGTCCGGCACAACGAGGTTGGCGTCGATGGCGCGCTGGCTGCCGAGGCCGTCGCAGGTCGGGCAGGCGCCGAACGGATTGTTGAAGGAGAACAGCCTGGGCTCGATCTCGGGAATGGTGAAGCCGGACACCGGGCAGGCGAATTTTTCCGAGAACATGATGCGCTCATGCGTCTCGTTCTTCGACTTGTTGACCGAGTCCTCGCCCGTCCGGCTGGCGTCGAGCGGCTTGTCGGCGAACTCGGCCACCGCAAGACCGTCGGCGAGCTTCAGCGCCGTCTCCATCGAATCCGCAAGCCGTGTCGCCAGATCGCCGCGAACGACGATGCGGTCGACGACCACGTCGATGTCGTGCTTGTATTTCTTGTCCAGCGCCGGCACGTCGGCGATCTCGTAGAAGACGCCGTCGACCTTGACGCGCTGGAACCCCTTCTTCTGCAGCTCCAGAAGTTCCTTGCGGTATTCGCCCTTGCGGCCGCGCACGATCGGCGCCAGTAGGTAGAGACGCGTGCCCTCGTCCAGCGCCAGCACGCGGTCAACCATCTGGCTGACCGTCTGGCTTTCGATCGGCAGGCCGGTGGCCGGCGAATAGGGAATGCCGACGCGGGCGAAGAGCAGGCGCATATAGTCGTAGATTTCGGTGACGGTGCCGACTGTCGAGCGCGGGTTGCGCGAGGTCGTCTTCTGCTCGATCGAGATGGCGGGAGACAAGCCGTCGATCTGGTCGACGTCCGGCTTCTGCATCATCTCCAGGAACTGGCGGGCATAGGCCGAAAGGCTTTCGACATAGCGGCGCTGACCCTCGGCATAGATGGTGTCGAAGGCGAGCGACGACTTGCCGGATCCCGACAGGCCGGTCATGACGATCAGGCTGTCGCGCGGCAGGTCGAGATCGACGTTCTTGAGATTGTGTTCGCGCGCGCCGCGAATGGAAAGATATTTTTGGTCGGCCATCGCCGGTCGCCGCCTCAGGTCTGGAATTTGCTGGATTGGCGGGTTTGTCCCGGCCATCCCCTATGTAGGTAATCTCGTCGCCGCGTCGAGAGACGCCACAATCTCGACCAAAGCGTTTAACCGCCTTTCGCGCGAGCGGGCAAGCGGAAAGAACAAAGGCCGAACACCCTCCTGACAAAGCGCTGTGGAAACAGCGGCTGCAAAAACCGTCGCGACCGATCAGTCGAAGGCATTCGACTTACCTGGACGTAACCTCCGATCGATCACATTTTTCTGTAACCGGCTCTTCAACGGTTGACGTCTCGGACCCATGGGGGCAGTCTCAAAGGCGTCAACGAAGCCGGCCGTCTGTCGATGGCCTCGTCACCCAGAGGTGGCCTGCGAGACGCCGCAGGCTTCAGCGATTTGCGCTTCGGACGACATTGCCACAACGGACCAGGAGCGGAGCATGACGCCACCGGACAGTCCCTTGAGGCTCCACGAAGCGATGGAGCCGCGGCGGGCATAGTGCCAGGGTAGGCGTGAGCGCCTCCCGAAAAACGTGACCTGCCGATTCCTACAATCAGAGACCATAGTCGGATCGTCGGCTGAAAGCCGCGTTGCATCCGAAACAGAACGCCGGCAGTCCACTCCCGGCTAAAATTGGGTTTCAGATCCATGAAAGCCCCGTCCACCTGCGGAAGCAGTGGCGGGGCTTGCATTTTGCGAGCCGGAGGTCCGTCGCTGGCGTCCGCAATGCGGGGTAAGCTTCAGTGGTTGGGAGGCCTGATGCCACCCGTTGCCATGTCGATGGTTATGCTGCCCGAAATCCTGACATCGGTGTCGCCGATCTTGAACGTACCGTTGCTGCCGGCTGGTAGTGCGTCGTCAGGCTCGGGCTGCGGCGCGGGCTTGGCGATGCGGTAGTCGCTGCTCACGCCGGGCAGTTTTTGTGTCGAATTGTCGTCTGCAAAAGCGGCGGTGCCGACCGCAAGCACGCCGGCGACTGCGACAACGGCAAAACCCAGATTCGTCAAGGAACGCGCTCGGATCATGCGCGAACTATAGAGGCGCGCCGAAGGCGAGGCCAGACGCGCCGCAATCAATTTGCCGCGCGGTCAGGCCGCCTTCTTGCGCGTGTCGTAGACATGGTCGACGAGGCCCCAGGCCTTCGCTTCCTCGGCGGTCATGAAATAGTCGCGGTCGAGCGTGCGCTCGACCTCGTCATAGGTCCGGCCGCAATGCTTGGCGTAAAGTTCCGTCATGTGGCGCTTGGTGCGCAGGATGTCCTCGGCGTGGCGCTGGATGTCGGAGGCCTGGCCCTGGAAGCCGCCGAGCGGCTGATGCAGCACGATCCTGGTGTTGGGCAGCGCGATGCGCCGACCGGGCGAGCCTGCCATCAACAGGAATGAACCCATCGAGGCGGCAAAGCCCATGCACACCGTCGACACCGGGCAGGAGATGTACTGCATAGTGTCGTAGATGGCGAAGCCGCTGGTCACCACGCCGCCCGGCGAGTTGATGTAGATCGATATCTCCTTGTCGGGATGGTCCGATTCCAGCGACAGGAGCTGCGCGCAGACCAGCGCCGACACGCCGTCATTGATCTCACCGTTGATGAAAACGATGCGTTCGCGCAGCAGCCGCGAGAAAATGTCGAAGGCGCGTTCGCCGCGGCTCGACTGCTCGATCACCATCGGCACGAGATTGGCAAAGGCGCTCATCGCAGATCTCCTCGGTTCTTTAGTCAAGCCGCGCGCAGCATCATGCTTGGCGCGTTGGCGGCAGCTGGGCTCTTGCGCGCGTGGAGCGAAATCCCGCAGCCGGCGCCGGAAACGGCGACGACAGGTTGCGCGACCGTCGCGAAACGATCATGGACGATGCTGAGATGCGTGCCGCCGGAAACCGTGCGCGCGAGCGTGAAGGTGACAATGCTGTCGAAGATGGGACCGTCGAATGCCGGTAGCCGGTCGGCAGCGTCCACGCCCGGTCGCTCGCGCCAGGAATAGCGCAGCAGCTTGCCGGGCTCGGCCTCGAGCACTTCGCACTCGATCGGCGCGTTTGGTCCGGCAAAGGCAAAGCGCTCGCCGATCGCCGGCTTGATGTCGTTGGGCATCAGCCAGGCGGCGAGCAGTTCCGGCTCGGTGAGCGCCCGCCAGACTTTTTCCGGCGGATCGGGAAGCTCGCATTCGAAGCTGAGCGGCGCGTTGGCCGCTGCCGGGTGTTTGGCAGTCGTCATTGGTCCATTTCCTTTAGAACCCGCTTCAAACGCTCGATGCGCTCCGGCCAGAAGGCGCGGTAGCGTTCGATCCAGCCGAGCAAGGGATCGAGCCCTTGAGGGTCGGCGCGGTAATAGGCGTTGCGACCGGCGCGCCGCTCGATCACCAGTCCGACGCCGCGCAGCACGGCAAGATGCTGCGAGACGGCCGGCTGCGACACGCTCACGCCGGCGCGCAGCTCGGACACCGTCAATTCGCCGGCCGCGAGCCGCTCGTAGACGGCGCGGCGTGTCGGATCGGCCAGGGCCCGGAAAATCTCTGCTTCGGTCATGCGCAAAGCATAAGTCGATACTTATTGGTTTGGCAAGCGCCGTTTTAGGCCGTCCAGCGTCTCACCGGCTCCGCCGCTCCGTCGAAGCTTGCCTCGAAGATTGGCGATGCGAGCACGGCATGGATGTGAAGCGTGCCGGAAGCCACGTTTCGAAAGCCATGCTTGCGGTGCGCGGGAATGATCAGGGACTGCCCGGCGGCAAGCACGGCCCGTCGGTCGTCGACCCACATTTCGGCTTCGCCGGCAATCACCGTCAGTACTTCCTCGACTTTATGCGCATGCGTTGGTGCGCCGGAACCCGGTCCGACCCACTGCTCGAATATGCAAAGGCCAGCCGCGCCATTGGCGGCGGCAACATGCATGCGGGTTTCGACCCCGGCGCGCCACGTTTCGCGCGGCTGATCCTCATGCGAAACAACGTTCATTCCGATGTCCCCTTTGTTTCCTGCTCAGGAATACTACCTGTTGCTGACATTCCTTGACAGAAACAGCGGTCAAGACTAGAACGAAAAGAGAACAAAAAACCTTGTGGGAAAAGCCAGCCTTCGCGGGCATGGGCGAACCGCAGGCTGTAAGGTGAGCGACTTAAAATTTGTTTCGGATGAGCGCGGAGAAGTACGATGGCGGGTAGCGTCAACAAGGTCATTCTGGTCGGCAATCTCGGGGCGGACCCTGAAATCCGCCGCCTGAATTCGGGCGACCCGGTCGTCAACATCCGCATCGCCACGTCGGAAAGCTGGCGCGACAAGAATTCCGGGGAGCGCAAGGAAAAGACGGAGTGGCACAATGTCGTCATCTTCAACGACCAGCTCGCCAAGGTGGCGGAGCAGTATTTGAAGAAGGGCATGAAGGTCTATGTCGAGGGCCAGCTGCAGACGCGCAAATGGCAGGATCAGACCGGCAACGATCGCTACACGACCGAGGTCGTACTGCAGAAATTCCGTGGCGAGCTGCAGATGCTCGACGCGCGCGGCGAAGGCGGCGGCCAGGTCGGCAGTTATGCCGGCGGCGGCAACACCCGGGGTTCCGATTTCGGCCAGTCGGGCCCGAACGAAGACTTCAGCCGTGGCGGCGGTGGCGGTTCCAGGGGCGGTGGCGGTGGTTCGTCGCGCGAGCTGGATGACGAGATTCCGTTCTGAAGGTCTCGCAATCGTCGTTTGAGGGGAAGGCGCGATGTCGCTCGGACCGTTGCTGACAGCGCCTCCTCCCATTCCATGGCACGCGTTCGCCGCCTTCGCCGCGCTGGCGATAGGCGGGGCGCAATTGGCATTGCCGAAAGGCACGACACGCCACCGCGTCTTGGGCTATGCCTGGGCCGCGCTGATGCTGGTCGTCGCCGTCTCGAGCTTCTGGATCCAGCAGATACGCCTGATCGGGCCGTTCAGCCCGATCCACATCCTGTCGATCCTGGTGGTTGTCACCGCCCCGCTGGCGGTCTGGTATGCGCACACCCATAAAGTGGCCGCGCATCGCAGCGCCATGATCAAGCTCTACCTATTTGCGCTGATCGGCGCCGGCATCTTCACGTTGGTGCCCGGCCGCATCATGCACACGGTCGTATTCGGCCAATAAACAATTTCGAGCGAAAGTGCGTCGCGGTTTTCCGTCCGGAATTGCCTATAGTTGATAGTTGCGGCGATAGTCCGCTTGCAAAGCAGCGTCTAAGGAAGATCATCGTGAAAGCACGCGTCAAATGGGTTGAGGAACGCACCTTTGTCGGCGAGTCCGGCAGCGGTCACAAAGTCGTGCTGGGCACGGCGCGTGGGCCGGAAGGCCGGACGCCAGGGCCGAGCCCAATGGAGCTGGTGCTGATCGGCACCGGCGGTTGCTCGGCCTACGACGTGGTCCACATCCTCGAAAAAGGTCGCGAGGCGGTCGAGGACTGCGTGGTCGAGCTGGACGCGGATCGTGCCGAGACGGAACCCCGCGTCTTCACCCGCATTCACATGCATTTCATCGTCAAGGGTCGCGCGCTGTCGCGCGACAAGGTGAAACGGGCGATCGACCTGTCGATCGAGAAATACTGCTCGGCCACCGCCATGATGGCCAAGACGGCGGCCGTCACGCATGATTTCGAGGTGGTCGATACAGCGGTGAAATAAGGCAGTAGGGATGCTGCTCAGGCAGCCATCAGCGCCCTGACGCCGTCGGCGACGAACTGCACCGCAAGCGCCGCCAGGATGACGCCGAGCAGCCTCGTCAGGATCGAGCGGCCGGTCTGGCCGAGGATGCGGTCGATGCGCTCTGCCAGCACGAACACCAGAAAGGTGAGCACAAGACAGATCGCGATGATGCCGACCAGCGCCGCTTGCGCGGCAAAGCCCTCGAAGTGTCCTGACAGCAGCACTGTCGCCGATATCGCGCCGGGACCGGCGATCAGCGGGATCGCCAGCGGAAAGGCGGCGATGTTGTGGATCATGTCCTTGGTGATGGCGACGTCGCCGATCTTCTCCTTGCGGTCCTGACGGCGCTCGAACACCATTTCGAAGGCGATGAAGAAAAGCAGGAAGCCGCCGGCGACGCGGAAGGCCGGCAGCGTGATGCCGAACACCGACAGGATCGAGGCGCCGGCGACGGCGAACAACGCCATCACCAGAAAGCCGATCACCGAAGCTCGCACCGAGACCTGCTGGCGCTCGTCCCGGTTCATGCCACGCGTGACGGCGAGGAAGAGCGGTGCCAGCCCGGGCGGATCGATGGTCACCAGGATGGTGACGAAGGCGTTGAACAGGGTGTCGAAGCTCGGCATCGCTGGTCCCCTCCCGCCTGGCGAAGCCCAAGCCCTGCATTCGTAGAGCAAAGCGGGAGCGGTGGGAACAGGACGGGAGGATTTCAGCCGGCTATTCAGCTTTGCTGCAATAAGCCTCGAGCCGGTAGCCGTCAGGGTCGATTACGAAGGCGGCGTAGTAGTTGTCGCCATAGGCGGCGCGCAGGCCGGGCCGGCCATTGTCCTTGCCACCCGCAAGCAAGGCCGCCGCATGGAAAGCGTCGACGCCGGCGCGTGTCGGTGCGGCAAAGCAGAAGTGCAGGCCGGAGTCCGCGTCGGCCCGGACCGGCCGGCCGGCCTCATTGACCCAGAGTTCTACGGTCCTGGCGCCGTAGCCGAGCGAGCCGGGTGACTGGCTGAGGCACGAGTAGCCGAGGGGCTCCAAAGCGGCGTCGTAGAAGCGTTTCGAGGCGTCGCAGTCGCGGACGCCGATCGAGATATGGTCAAGCATCGTTTTCTCCATGATTACAGGTGGTTGATCGGTCAGGCTGGAGTCGAGCGCCGCGCCAGGAACTCGACCTCCATGCGCCAGGTTTTGCCGCCGTCATGCGAACGCTCGCCAAGCCAGCGGAAGGCGTTCTCGGTGATGTGCGAAAAGCTCCAGCGCACCGAGGAGCCGGTGCCGTCGGCGCCGATCTGCACGATTGTGTCGCCTTCGGCGCGGCCGAGCTGGCGGCTGTAATACTGGTTGCGCGGATCGCTCCAGAAGATATGCCAGGCGTCCGCGCCGGGGTCGTAGACGCGCAACGTCGTGCCGTAGAAGGTCCATGGCCCGAGAGAGGCTTGCACCCCGGCATTCCGCGCCGGCAGGATCCAGACGTCCTGGACCGCCTTGCCCTCCAGAACCCAGCCGAAATGCACCTCGCCGCGCCCGGTTAGCCTGGTGCCGTCCTCCAGCGTGCGCGTGGCGTCGAAGGTCCAGGCGCCGATGAAACGGCCGTAGAGTTTCAGCTTTTCGGCGAGATCCGGATTGGGAGCGCCGCTGTGCAGGGCTTCGGCAAAGGGATCGGTCATGGCTGCTGCCTCGTTTGTCAGGAGAGGCGAGCAATAGGGGTATGGCGGGGTTCTGGGCTTGGGAAAAATTGCTATTTTTTCGCGATGGCGACGACTGAGAAAAACCTGGCCTCAGGGCATGGCTGGCAGGTATCCGACGTGATCTGCACGGCTCGCGCCGGCGACCGCCCGTTTGAAGAACAGCATCGCGGTTTCTGCGTCGCCGCCGTGACCAGAGGCACGTTCCGCTACCGGACGCGCCAGGGCACCGCAATGCTTGCTCCAGGCGCCATCCTGCTCGGCAATCCGGGCGCCTGCTACGAGTGCGGCCACGAGCACGGCGCGGGCGACCGCTGCCTCTCCTTCCATTTTTCGCCGGCCTATATGGAGCGCGTCGTCGCCGATGTGCCGGGCGCAAGCCGGCTCGGCTTTGCCGACCCACGCCTGCCGCCCTTGCCGGTGCTGGCGCCGTTGCTGGCGCAAGCGGAGGCGGCGCAGCAAACGGGCGACGGCGAGGCGTTCGAGGAACTCGGTCTGCGCATTGCCTGCGCGGTGGTCGGGGCTGCGGCCAATTCGTCTGAGGTTGCCTGGACACCCAGCGCCCGCGACCAGAAACGCGTAGCCGAGGCGGTGCGTTTGATCGAGCTCAACGCCGATCGCCCGCTTTCGCTGACCGAACTCGCCGACGGCACGGCGACCAGCCCGTATCATTTCCTGCGCACGTTCCGTCATGTCGCCGGCATGACGCCCTATCAGTTCCTGCTGAGGACCAGGCTGCATCGGGCCGCGGTGCGGCTATGCGCGTCGAACGAAGCGATCTCGACAATTGCTTTCGATGCCGGCTTCAACGACCTTTCGACCTTCAACCGGAGGTTCCGGCGCGAGATGGGAGAAGCGCCCGGCGCCTACCGCTGCAAACGGGCGGGCAGACGCGGGCATTAGCCAAGGCCGTTCGAGATCGACTTGGCCTGCGAGCTCAAAGTGTGGCTTTGGCCATATCGTCGCAATCAGCGGTATCCATTTGAAATTGCCGCCGAAATTGTCTTTGGAAAAGTGTCGTAGCCATTGGAGTTTCAGCCCGGCTTCCTATATAAGCGGCGAGTGATTCCCGACTGGATTGTGACCTGATTTGACCGACCAGAAGACACCGCGCGGGCCGGAGGGCGGCCCCACCGGCATCGAGCCGATTTCGATCATCGAGGAGATGCAGCGCTCCTATCTCGATTACGCCATGAGCGTGATCGTCAGTCGGGCGCTGCCCGACGTGCGCGACGGCCTGAAGCCGGTGCACCGCCGCATCCTCTATGCCTCGCATGAGAGCGGCTATCACTGGAACCGCAAATATGTGAAGTCGGCGCGCCCGGTCGCCGACGTGATGGGTAAATACCATCCGCATGGCGATGCCTCGATCTATGACGCGCTGGTGCGCATGGCCCAGGATTGGTCGCTGCGCGTGCCCCTGATCGACGGTCAGGGCAATTTCGGCTCGATCGACGGCGACCCACCGGCGGCGATGCGCTACACCGAGTCCCGGCTGACCAAGGTTGCGCATGAGCTGCTGGAGGACATCGACAAGGAAACCGTCGATTTCCAGGACACTTACGACGCCTCCGCCACCGAGCCCAAGGTGCTGCCGGCCCGCTTCCCGAACCTGCTCGTCAACGGCTCGGGCGGCATCGCCGTCGGCATGGCCACCAACATCCCGCCGCACAATCTGGCCGAAGTCTGCAACGGCGCCATCGCCATCATCGACAATCCGGCGATCGACCTGCCTGCGCTGATGGAGATCGTGCCCGGTCCGGATTTCCCGACCGGCGGCATCGTGCTTGGCCGCTCCGGCATCTACAATGCCTATTCGACGGGCCGCGGCTCGATCGTCATGCGCGGCCGCGTCAACATCGAGGCGCGCGGCAACGACCGTGAATCGATCATCATCACCGAGATTCCCTATCAGGTGAACAAGGCGGCGATGATCGAGAAGATGGCCGAACTCGTGCGCGAGAAGCGCATCGAGGGCATCTCCGACATCCGCGACGAGAGCGACCGCCAGGGCTACCGTGTCGTCGTCGAGCTCAAGCGCGAGGCGGTCGCCGACGTCATTTTGAACCAGCTTTACCGCTTCACGCCGCTGCAGACCTCGTTCGGCGCCAATATGGTCGCGCTGAACGGCGGCAAGCCGGAAGTGCTGACGCTGATCGACATGCTGAAGGCCTTTGTCGGCTTCCGCGAGGAGGTTATCAGCCGGCGCACGAAATATCTTCTGCGCAAGGCGCGCGAGCGCGCCCATGTGCTGGTCGGTCTCGCCATCGCCGTCGCCAACATCGATGAGGTGATCAAGCTGATCCGCACCGCGCCAGATCCGCAGACGGCGCGCGAGCAGTTAATGGAACGGCGCTGGCCATCGCACGACGTCGCTCCGCTGATCCAGCTGATCGATGATCCGCGCCACCGCATCAACGAGGACGGCACCTACAATCTAT
The DNA here is from genome assembly GCF_001672445.1 of Mesorhizobium sp. WSM3873. Lineage (NCBI taxonomy): Bacteria > Pseudomonadati > Pseudomonadota > Alphaproteobacteria > Hyphomicrobiales > Phyllobacteriaceae > Mesorhizobium > Mesorhizobium sp. WSM3873. Next base: position 39,113 of record NZ_LYTM01000008.1, read on the forward strand.
CCGAGGAGCAGGCCCGCGCCATCCTCGACCTGCGCCTGCAGCGCCTGACTGCGCTCGGCCGCGACGAGATCGCCGACGAGTTGAACAAGATCGGCGCTGAAATCCTTGATTATCTTGACATCTTGTCTTCTCGCGCGCGCATCCAGCAGATCGTCAAGGACGAGCTGATCGCCGTCCGTGACGAGTTCGGCACGCCGCGCCGCACGGAACTCGCCGAGGGCGGGGCGGACATGGAAGACGAAGACCTGATCCAGCGCGAGGACATGGTCGTCACGGTCAGCCATTCCGGCTACATCAAGCGCGTGCCGCTGTCGCTCTACCGGGCGCAGCGTCGCGGCGGCAAGGGCCGCTCCGGCATGTCGACCAAGGAAGAAGATTTCGTCACCCGGCTATTCGTCGCCAACACGCATACGCCGGTGCTGTTCTTCTCCTCGCGCGGCATCGTCTACAAGGAAAAGGTCTGGCGCCTGCCGGTCGGCAACCCACAGTCGCGCGGCAAGGCGCTGATCAACATGCTGCCGCTCGAGCAGGGCGAGCGCATCACCACCATCATGCCGCTGCCGGAGGACGAGACGAGCTGGGGCGAGCTCGACGTGATGTTCGCAACCACGCGCGGCACCGTGCGGCGCAACAAGCTGTCCGACTTCGTCCAGGTCAACCGCAACGGCAAGATCGCCATGAAGCTGGAGGAGGAAGGCGACGAAATCCTCGGCGTCGAGACCTGCACGGACAATGACGACGTGCTGCTGACGGCGAATTCCGGCCAGTGCATCCGCTTCTCGGTCTCCGATGTGCGCGTCTTCCAGAGCCGCAATTCCGTCGGCGTGCGCGGCATCGCCATGGCCGAAACCGACCGCGTGATCTCGATGTCGGTGATCGAACATGTAGATGCTTCACCGGCTGAGCGCGCGGCCTATCTCAAGCGTGCGGCATCCGAGCGTCGGCTTGCCGCCGGCGGTGCAGCCGAGGAGGAAGAGATCGCGCTGACCAATGAGGAGATCGGCGAGGAAGCCGAGCTTTCCGACGAGCGCTACGAATTCCTCAAGATGCACGAGCAGCTTGTGCTGACGGTGACCGAATACGGCTACGGCAAGCGTTCCTCGTCCTATGATTTCCGCCTGACGGGTCGCGGCGGCAAGGGCATCCGCGCCACGGATGTCTCGAAAGTGGCCGAGATCGGCCGGCTGGTCGCGACCTTCCCGGTCGGCAACGACGATCAGATCATGCTGGTATCGGATGGCGGCACCGTCATCCGGGTTCCGGTCGATGGCATCCGCTTCGCCAGCCGCGCCACCAAGGGCGTGACCATCTTCAACACCGCCGAGGGTGAGAAGGTGGTGTCGGTCGAGCGGATTTCGGAGCCGCAGTCGGACGAGGAAGCCGAGGAAGCGCCTTCGGGTGAAGCCGACACTGCAGAAGATCCGGGCGAGGGAAATCCCGAATAGCCTTACTGCGCGCCACCGGCCCCCGGGCCGGTGCGATCATGGCTGGAAGTCAGCGGCGATGGTACAGGTTGCGGCCTACGAAGCCATCGAGCCGCTTGGTGTTGGTCTTGATGCGCACCCGTGCCGCTTCCTGGTGCAACCCGAATGCGGTGGCGATCAGCATCACAATGGTCATTGCAGTGGCAAGCATGTAGATCAGCATTTGCGTGTTCTCCTGCGATCACAACGATAAAGATGGTGCTTTGGTTTCATCTCCTGAAGCGGCAAGCTGGTGAATGCTGCGTGAAGCGTTCGTGATTGTCGCATTCGTCTGTCGTTGACGTCCGTGAAAAGGTTCACGACCGGGTGCAGCAATGGGATTTGCCTTTGTCGGAGAGGCTCGCTAGAAGCCTGCCATGACCGAACGCACCGCCCTTTACGCCGGCTCCTTCGACCCGCTGACCAATGGTCACCTCGACGTGTTGAAGGCTTCGCTTGCCGTGGCCGACACCGTCTACGCTGCAATCGGCATTCATCCCGGCAAGACGCCGCTGTTTTCCTTCGAGGAACGCGTGAAGCTGATCGAGGCCGCGACCAAGGCGGAATTCGGCCGCGACAGCGACCGCATCGAGGTCGTCTCCTTCGATGGGCTGGTCATCGACGCCGCCAGGAAGCATGGCGCCTCGATCATCATCCGCGGCCTGCGCGACGGCACCGATCTCGACTATGAGATGCAGATGGCGGGCATGAACGAGACCATGGCGCCGGAGCTGCAGACGGTTTTCCTGCCGGCCAGCCCGTCTGTGCGCACCATTACCGCCACACTTGTCCGCCAGATTGCGTCGATGGGCGGCGACATCCGCCCGTTCGTGCCGGCGGCCGTCGTAGGCGCCCTCACTGCCAAATTCGCGAAATAGTGCATGTCGCCCAAAGGTGAATCCCGGTTTTGGGGCAACGACATGCACCCAAACAAAGACTTTCGGAGAACCTCATGCAGCTGAAAAAGCTCGCTTCGTTGCTTGTCGTGCTTGCCGGCGTTTTGGCGGCGTCCTTGCCGGCCTCGGCCGCCGACAAGGAAAACACCGTGATCATCACGCTGAAGGACGGTGACGTGACCGTCGCGCTGCGTCCCGATCTGGCGCCGAAGCATGTGGCGCAGATCAAGAAGCTGGTGCGCGAGGGCGCCTATGACAATGTCGCCTTCCACCGCGTCATCGACGGCTTCATGGCCCAGACCGGCGACGTCAAGTTCGGCAACATGAAGAAGGGTTTCAATCCCGAGGCTGTCGGCACGGGCGGATCCGACCTTCCCGATCTGCCTGCCGAGTTCTCGCAGACCGAGCAATTCACCCGCGGCGTGGTCGGCATGGCCCGCTCGCAGGACCCGAACTCGGCCAATTCCCAGTTCTTCATCATGTTCGCGCCGGCGCCGAACCTCGACGGGCAGTACACCATTGTCGGCAAGGTGGAGAGCGGCATGGATCTGGTGGACAAGATCAAGAAGGGCGATGAGGCGGACAACGGCACGGTCAAGGACCCGGACCGCATGATCAAAGTCCGCATCGCTGCCGACAACAAGTAACTGCTCGATTTTCAAAAGGATTTTCTGACATGGCTGAGATCAAGGACCGCGAGAACGCGCTCATCATGGAAACGACCAAGGGCGAGGTCGTCATCGAAATGTATCCGGACCTTGCGCCCGGTCATGTCGCGCGTATCAAGGAACTGGCGCGCGAGGGCGCCTATGACGGCGTGGTGTTCCACCGTGTCATCGACGGCTTCATGGCTCAGACCGGCGACGTCAAGTTCGGCAACTCCTCGAAGCCGACCTTTGCTCCGTCGCGCGCCGGCATGGGCGGCTCCGACAAGCCGGACCTCAAGGCCGAATTCTCCAACGCCAATCACGGCCGCGGCACCTGCTCGATGGCGCGTGCGCAGAACCCGAACTCGGCGAACTCGCAGTTCTTCATCTGCTTCGACGATGCCTCCTTCCTCAACCGCCAGTACACGGTCTGGGGCCAGGTTATCGAAGGCATGGAGAATGTCGACAAGATCAAGCGCGGCGAGCCGGTGCAGGATCCCGACAAGATCGTGTCGCTGAAGGTCGCGGCCGACGTCAAGTAAGGCATAGTACGATGATGGGCGCAGTCTGGTCCCTGCTCGGCATCCTGTCCGGCGCCTTCATCGCCATCCAGGCGCCGATCAACTCGCAACTGGCGCGCGGCCTCGGCCTTCCGGTCGCGGCCGCCGCTTTCTCGTTCCTGTCGGGCGCCGTCGTTCTCGGTATCATCGCGATCGCCGTGGTGAAGCTGCAGGGCCTCTCGCTCGACTGGAAGGCGCCGGCACCCTGGCTGTTCGTCGCCGGCGGCATGCTCGGCGGATTCTACGTCACGCTCTCCACCATTCTTACGCCGCGCATCGGCGCGGCGGCGCTGATGGCCTTCCTGGTTGCCGGCCAACTGATCGCCGGCATGCTGGTCGACCGTGCAGGCTTCCTTGGTGTTGCCGTGCGCGAGGTCTCGCTTGGCCGCGTGGCCGGCGCCGTGCTGCTGCTCGTTGGAGCGCTGCTCATCCGGCTCTACTGATGCGCGTCGATCTTTTCGACTTCGACCTGCCGGAGGAGCGCATTGCGCTGCGCCCGGCGGAGCCGCGTGACAGCGCCAAGCTATTGGTGGTCAAACCGGGCGAAACGCTGCGCGACCGCACCGTCAGCGATCTGCCGTCGCTGCTGAGAGAAGGCGACGTGCTGGTATTCAACGATACCAAGGTCATTCCGGCCCAGCTGAAAGGCATCCGCAAGCGCGGCGAGGCTATGGCGCAGGTCGAGGCCACGCTGCATATGCGGGTGGCGCCGGACCGCTGGCAGGCGTTCATGCGGCCCGGCAAGCGCATCGCCGTCGGCGACCGCATTCATTTCGGCCACGACCAGAATTCCTGCTTTCTCGGCCAGCTCGACGCGACGGTGATCGAGAAAGGCGAGGCGGGCGAGGTGTTGCTCGGCTTCGACCTCTCGGGCGTCTTTCTCGACGAGGCAATGCACGCCGTAGGCCATATCCCATTGCCGCCATACATCGCCTCGAAGCGAGATGACGACGAGCGCGACCGCAGCGACTACCAGACCATCTATGCCAGGGAAGAGGGCGCGGTCGCGGCCCCCACCGCCGGCCTGCATTTCACGCCGGAGTTGTTTGCAGCGCTCGAAGCCAAGGGCATCGAGCGGCGCTTCGTCACGCTGCATGTCGGCGCCGGCACTTTTTTGCCGGTTAAGGCCGACGACACCGCCGACCATAAGATGCACGCGGAAATGGGCTTGGTGAGCCAAGAAACGGCAGACGCGCTCAACGCTGCAAGGGCGCGGGGAGGGCGGCTTGTCGCCGTCGGCACGACCTCGCTGCGCCTTCTGGAAAGTGCTGCGCTTGAGGATGGCAGGATCGAGGCCTGGTCCGGGCCGACCGATATCTTCATCACCCCCGGCTACCGCTTCAAGACAGCTGACATGCTGATGACCAATTTCCATCTGCCGCGCTCGACGCTGTTCATGCTGGTCTCGGCCTTCAGCGGGCTGGAGGCGATGCGTTCGGCCTATGCGCATGCCATCGAGAGCCGCTACAGGTTCTACTCCTACGGGGACTCCAGCCTGCTTTGCCGAGCGGAGACGAGCGATGGACGATGATCTAGAGAGAATGGACCGCGAGGCGCTCATCGCGGAAGTGACGAAGCTGCGCGCCGGTATCCGCGCGCATCGCGATGCGACCGGCCATGACCTCTGCTGGCATCATCCCGACCTCTGGAACCTGCTGCCGGAGAAGACCGAGCCGGCGATCGCCGTGCCGCCGTGGCCGAAATTCATGCGCGGCTGCATCCGCTACCGGCAGTCGCTCGACGAGCAGGCACCCGGCGCCCCGGTGCACGACAAGGAATTCGATGGCTGAGACTTTCTCTTTCAAGCTGCTCGCCACCGACGGTAGGGCGCGGCGCGGCCTCATCAGCATGCCGCGCGGCGAGATCCGGACGCCGGCCTTCATGCCCGTCGGCACCGGCGGCACCGTCAAGGCCATGTATATGGATCAGGTGCGCGGCGTCGGCGCCGACATCATCCTCGGCAACACCTATCATTTGATGCTCAGGCCAGGCGCCGAGCGCGTGGCGAAGCTCGGCGGCCTGCATGAATTCGCGCGCTGGCCGCACCCGATCCTGACCGATAGCGGCGGCTTCCAGGTAATGTCGCTGTCGAAGCTGAGGAAGCTTAGCGAAACCGGCGTCACCTTCCGCTCGCATATCGACGGTGCGCGCTACGAGATGTCGCCGGAGCGGTCAATCGAAATCCAGGGGCTGCTCGATTCCGATATCCAGATGCAGCTCGACGAGTGTACGGCGCTTCCCGCCAAGCCGAAGGAAATCGAGCGCGCCATGGAACTGTCGCTGCGCTGGGCCGAACGCTGCAAGGCGGCGTTCGGCGATCAGCCGGGCAAGGCGATGTTCGGCATCGTGCAGGGCGGCGACAGTGCTGTGATGCGCGTGCGTTCGGCGCAGGCGCTGGCGGCGATGGACCTCAAAGGCTATGCCGTCGGTGGGCTGGCGGTCGGCGAGCCGCAGGCGGTGATGCTGGAGATGCTGGACATAACCTGCCCGGAACTGCCGGCCGACAGGCCGCGCTACCTGATGGGTGTCGGCACCCCGGACGACATCTTGAAATCCGTGGCATGCGGCATCGACATGTTCGACTGCGTGATGCCGACGCGCGCCGGCCGCCATGGTCTGGCCTATACGCGCCGCGGCAAGATCAACCTGCGCAACGCCCGCCATGCCGACGATCCGCGTCCGCTGGACGAGGAAAGCGACTGCCCGGCCGCGCGCGACTATTCGCGCGCCTATCTCCATCATCTCGTGCGCTCGCAGGAGTCGCTCGGCGCAATGCTGCTCACCTGGAACAACCTGTCCTACTACCAGAAGCTGATGCAGGACATCCGCGCCGCGATCGAGGCAAAAGCCTTCGAGACGCGCGCTGCCGAGATTTCGGAATGCTGGGCGAGGGGCGATCTGCCGGCGCTATGAACGCTTTTATGTGCTCACCGAAGTCGCGGCGCGCAGGCTGCAGCCGGTGATCTTAAAGCTGCCGTCGGGCTGCTGTTCGAGCGTGTACACCGCCTCATAGTCCTTGCCGTCGGGCCCGACGATCAGCACCTGCTGGACGATCGAGGCCGGCCCGGTCTGCTCCACCTTGCCGAAGGAATAGTTCTGCGGCCTGCGCACCGGCGCATAGCCGTTGGTCACCATGTTCATGAAGGTGTCGACGGTCGGGAAGATCCGCTTCACATTTGGCGCGGCGAAGCTGTAGGCGGTGGCGCCGTCATCGGCGAGAAAGGCCTTGAGCTGGCTGTCGATGACTGTTTGCGCCGCTTTGATCTCGGCGTCACCGGCGAAGGCCATGGATGCAAGAACCATCGGAACGAGAGCGAGTGCGAACAATACGCGGCGCATGGCCTGTCTCCAGAATTCGCGTGGAACAACTATCATACGCTGGCCGGCGTGCCGTGGTTTCACCGTTTCGCAGATTTCTTGCCTGCATGGATGCCTCCGCTAGGACCTGACCTGAGGTGTTCCCGAACTGTCCTTGGTGGAGTCCCCGGGCCAGTGTGGCATGCCGATGGCGGAGTTGCGGCAAGCGGCCGCCAAGGCGCGTGCAGCCTGATGCTTGAAAGCCCGTCGCCAGTCTGCCACAAGGGCCGCTCATTCGCGAAGACTGGCAGGACTGGGAAATGAAGGCATTTTTCGTGCAGATAAAGTGCGATCTGGGCAAAGCCTATGAGGTCGCCAGCGCGCTCGCCGATGCCGAGATCGCCTCCGAAATCTATTCGACCGCCGGCAATTACGACCTGCTCGCAAAATTCTATGTCGACGACGAGGAAGACATCGGCCACTTCATCAATGAACGGGTGCAGATCCTGCCTGGAATCAAGGACACCTTCACCATCGTCACTTTCCGGGCGTTCTGATTTGCCGTTTGATGCCCGCTCACCGGGCATGAACTGACCCGGCGTCGCTCCCGCTGCCCTAATCGTAGGCAATTTGCATAGGACGGCCGCCAGCGCCGCCCAAATCATCGATTGCGCTTGATTTTCTCCAGCCGGGCCAGTGAAATGGCTTCAGAGGGGAGTACGCGATTGGCAGCGTTCGACGAAATGCTTCCGGAAGTCTCCGGATTGAGAAGACCATATCAGGCTTATGATCGCTGGCTGAAGGAACAGGACCCGGCCAGGCTCACCCAGAAAATGGAGGACGCCGAACGCGTCTTCCGCAAGACCGGCATCACCTTCGCCGTCTATGGCGAGCAGGAAGCTTCCGAACGGCTGATCCCCTTCGACATCGTCCCGCGCATCATTTCCGGCCAGGAATGGCGCCGGCTGACGCAGGGCATCGAGCAGCGCGTGCAGGCGCTCAACGCCTTTCTCGACGATATCTACCACCGCCAGGAAATCCTGCGCGCCGGGCGCGTTCCCAAGGAGCTGGTGGCGAAGAATGAAGCGTTCCTGCCGGAGATGATCGGTGTGAGACCGCCGGCCGGCGTCTACACCCATATCATCGGCGTCGACATCGTGCGCATCAGCGAGAATGAATTCTACGTGCTCGAGGACAATGCCCGCACGCCGTCGGGCGTCTCCTACATGCTGGAGAACCGCGAGACGATGATGCAGCTCTTCCCGGAGCTGTTCCAGCAGATCAAGGTGCGGCCGGTCGAGAACTACCCGCAACTGCTGCGCCAGTCGCTGGCGGCGGTGCGGCCGCAGAGCGCAAAGGGCGCGCCGACCATCGCGGTGCTGACGCCGGGCAGCTACAACTCCGCCTATTTCGAGCACGCCTTCCTCGCCGACCAGATGGGGGTGCAACTGGTCGAAGGACAGGATCTGCGCGTGGTCGACGGCCATGTCACGATGCGCACCACCGAAGGCTACAAGCAGATCGACGTGCTTTACCGGCGCGTGGACGACGCCTTCCTCGATCCGCTGACCTTCCGGCCGGATTCCGCGCTCGGCGTGCCGGGCATCATGGATGTCTATCGGGCCGGCAACATCACCATCGCTAACGCGCCGGGCACCGGCATTGCCGACGACAAGGCGATCTATTCCTACATGCCCGAGATCGTCGAGTTCTACACAGGCCGCAAGGCGATCCTCGGCAACATCCCGACCTGGCGCTGCTCGGAGCCCGACAGCCTGAAATATGTGCTGGAGCACATCGGCGAGCTTGTCATCAAGGAAGTGCACGGCTCCGGCGGCTACGGCATGCTGGTCGGCCCCGCGGCGACCAAGAAGGAATGCGAGGCGTTCGCCAAGAAGCTGCAGGCCAAACCCGGCAACTACATCGCCCAGCCGACGCTCGCGCTGTCGACATGCCCGATCCTGACCGAGAAGGGGCTGTCGCCGCGCCATGTCGATCTTAGGCCTTACGTGCTGGTTTCGGATCGTATCCAGATTGTCCCGGGCGGCCTGACTCGCGTCGCGCTCAAGGAGGGGTCGCTTGTGGTCAACTCCTCGCAAGGCGGTGGGACGAAGGATACGTGGGTGTTGGATGATTAAAGAGCGAATAGAGAGTAGCGAATAGCGAATAGGGAATAGGGAAAGAGGGGAATCCGACGCAATCAATTCTTACAGAGACCTAATTGTTTGGAAGGTGGCCAAACTGACGAAATCGGAAAAATGCTGCGATCGATGATCAGGAGCCTTCAACAGAGATCATGAAATCTTTTTTTCGCTACTCGCTACTCACTATTCGCTATTCGCTCGACACCGGAGCAAGCTGACATGCTTCTCGGCCGCACCGCCAACGGTCTCTACTGGATGAACCGCTATATAGAGCGGGCCGAAAACATGGCGCGCCTGGTCGATGCCGGCCTGCGCATGGCGCTGACGCGCACGCAGAACGCGTCGGAGGAATGGAACTCCGTCCTGCTCAGCGCCGGTTCCGACCTTGCCTTCTCGCAGAAATACCAGGACTACACCGTCGCCAACGTCTCGGATTTCCTGCTGCGCGACACTTCGAATCCGTCGAGTACGATGGCCTCGATCGAGACGGCGCGCAACAATGCGCGCATGGTGCGCACAGCGCTGACGCGCGAGACCTGGGAGAGCATCAACGAGGCCTGGATGTCGCTGAAGCGGATGCTGGCACGGCCGATCGACGAGCGCGATCTGCCGACGGTGCTCGACGCGATCAAGCGCGAGACGGCGCTGATCCGCGGCTCGTTCTACGGCACGATGCTGCGCAACGAGATCTTCGACTTCTCGCAGCTCGGCACCTATGTGGAGCGCGCCGACAACACGGCCCGCATCCTCGACGTGAAATATTATGTGCTCTTGCCGTCGATCTCCTGGGTGGGCTCGACACTCGACAATTATCAATGGGAATCGATCCTGCGCTCGGTGTCGGCGCACCGCTCCTACCGGTGGGTGTATGACGCGGACTACAAGCCGACCAACATCGCCGACTATCTGATCCTCAATGTCCGCATGCCGCGCTCGCTGACCTTCTGCTATCGCTTCCTGGGCGAGCATCTGAGATTCCTCGCCGACGACTATGGCGAGCGCCATGCCTGCCACGCCACCGCCGAGAAAATTCAGACGATGCTGAAGAAAGGGTCGATCAAGGATATTTTCGACCACGGCCTGCATGAATTCCTGGCGGAATTCATTCGTGACAACACCAGGCTGGGGGATGAGATCGCCTTGGACTACCGGTTCTACTGAGCGCTGGAGAGACAGGCGCCATGCGGCTCAAGATCACACACCGGACCGAGTACCGCTACGATGCACCGGTGCAGTACCTGTTGCAGCGGCTGCGCCTGATGCCGGTTAGCGGATCGACTCAGACGGTTGCGTCCTGGGTGATCAAAATCGACGGCGCGCGAGAGGAGGTTCGCTTCACGGACCATTTCGGCAATGACACGCAGTTGGTGAGCGCCGAGGGCGGCCAGCACACCATCATAGTCGAGGCGGCGGGCGAGGTGACGACGCGCGACACCGCCGGTGTGTCCGGTGCGCATCATGGTTTCGCGCCGCTCTGGCTGTTCAGCCAGCAAACGCCGCTTACGACCGTCGGCGACGGCATTCGCGACCTGGCCGCTTCGGTCGGGGAGGGGACGGATATCGACAGGCTGCACAAGCTGATGGGCGCGATCCGGGAGCGCGTCGCCTATAAGCCCGGGACGACCAGCGCCGTGACGCCGGCGGAAGAAGCGCTAACGCTGAAGGCCGGTGTCTGCCAGGATCACAGCCACATCTTCACCGCCGTGGCGCGCGTGATGGGCTTCCCCGCGCGCTATATCAGCGGCTATCTGATGATGGATGCCTCGGTCGAGCAGGCGGCAAGCCATGCCTGGGCAGAAGCGCATGTGCCGGGCCTGGGATGGGTTGCCTTTGATCCCGCCAACGGTATCTCTCCCGACGAACGCTATGTAAGAGTGGCGGCGGGTCGGGACTATAGCGATGCCTCGCCTGTGTCGGGAATACTGCTGGGGCAAGCGGAAGAGAAGCTTGCCGTCACCGTCACGGTAGAGCAGTAGTCTCTGCCAAGATTCACCAGAAGAGCGACCATGACCTATTGCGTCGGCCTCAAGATCGATCGTGGACTCGTGTTCATGTCGGACACGCGCACCAATGCCGGCATGGATTCGATTTCGACCTTCAGGAAAATGCATGTCTGGGAAGAGCCTGGCGAGCGCGTCATCGTGCTGATGTCTGCAGGCAATCTTGCCACGACGCAAGCCGTGGTCAGCCTGCTGGACGAGCGCAACAAGGCGGCCGGCGACCGTCACGAGAAGCTGCTCGAGACCCCGTCAATGTACCAGACGGTGCGGCTGGTCGGCGAGACGGTGAAAGAGGTGATCGCACACTCTTCGCCGGCCGGCGATCAGGCGGATTCCTATTTCAACGCCTCCTTCATCCTCGGCGGCCAAATCAAGGGCAGCCAACCCCGGCTGTTCATGATCTATCCCGAGGGCAATTTCATCGAGTCGACCGACGACACGCCATTCTTCCAGATCGGCGAGACCAAATACGGCAAGCCGATCATCATCCGTGCCTATGACCGTACGATGAGCCTGGCCGAGACGGTGAAGCTGCTGTTGGTCTCCTTCGACTCGACGCTGAAGTCGAACCTGTCGGTCGGCCTGCCGCTCGACCTGCTCTTCCTGGAACTGGATGCTTTCAAGGTCGGCCTGAAGAAGCGGATCGGTCATGACGACCAATATTACCGAACGATATCGGATGGCTGGTCCAACGCGCTAAAGGCGGCCTTCGCCAGCCTGCCCGATTTTCCCGGCTAGGGCGTTCGCCTACGAAGCGGTTGCCTCATTATATTTAACATGGTCGAAGTGGCGGGCCGATCAAGGTCCGGCGGCTGCTGAGAGGATACATGGACAAGAAAGAATTCCGCGATTGGTCGAGGCGAGCCGCGGATTGGGGCGTGGACTACCGGTCCAGCCTGCGCGATCGTCCGGTGCGGCCGGCGATCGCGCCCGGCGACATATTCAGGAGCATCGAAGAGTCGCCGCCCGAGACGGCCGAGCCGATGGAAAAAATCTTCGCCGATTTCGAAACGAAGATCGTGCCCGGGATGACGCATTGGCAGCATCCGCGCTTCTTCGCCTATTTCCCGGCCAATGCGGCGCCGGTCTCGGTGGTGGCCGAGTATCTCGTCTCGGCGATGGCCGCGCAGTGCATGCTGTGGCAGACCTCGCCGGCGGCGACAGAGCTCGAGACGCGTATCGTCGACTGGATGCGCCAGGCGCTGGGCCTGCCCGAAGGATTCTCCGGTGTCATTCAGGATTCGGCTTCGTCGGCGACGCTTGCCGCGGTGCTCACCATACGCGAGCGGGCGCTTGACTGGCAGGGAAACAGACAAGGTCTCGCCGGCCAGGCGAAGCTGCGTGTCTATTGCTCCAACCAGGTTCACACCTCGATCGACCGAGCGATCTGGGTCGCCGGCATCGGCGAGGAGAATCTCATCCGTATCCCGGTAACCGGTCGTTTTCGCGCGATGGACACGCCGGCGCTCGAGGCGGCAATTATCGCCGATCGCGAGGCCGGCCTGCTGCCGGCGGGCATTATCGCCTGCGTCGGCGGCACCAGCACCGGCGGCACCGATGACATCGCTGCCGTAGCGGCTGTGGCGAAGCGGCACGGCCTTTACCTGCACGTCGATGCGGCCTGGGCCGGGTCGGCAATGATCTGCCCGGAGTACCGGCATTTCTGGGCCGGTGTCGAGAGCGCCGATTCCATCGTCTTCAATCCTCACAAATGGCTCGGCGCGCAATTCGACTGCTCGATCCAGTTCGTCAGCCAACCGGAAGACCTTGTGCGCACGCTGGCCATCAAGCCGGACTATCTCAAGACCGGAGGTCATGACGGCATCATCAATTATTCGGAATGGTCGGTGCCGCTCGGCCGCCGCTTCCGTGCGCTGAAACTCTGGTTCCTGCTGCGCGCCCACGGGCTGGAAGGATTGCGCAAGATGATCCGAAACCATATAGCCTGGAGCGAGGGCCTTGCCGCACGGCTGGTCGGGGAAGCGGATTTCGAGCTCGTCACCGAGCCGATGCTGTCGCTGTTCTCGTTCCGCCATCGCGCCCCTCAGGGTGCCGATCCAGACGAGCACAATTTGCGTCTCGTCGATGCCATCAACACGGACGGACGCATCTATCTGACGCAAACGCGCGTCGATGGTCGGGTGGCGATCCGCTTTCAGGCGGGACAGTTCGAGACCACGGCCGGCGATATTGATGCGGCCTTCGATGTCGTCACAGAGATTGCCCGTCGGCTTACCCTTGAGGCGACAAACTGATTGCGGACCGGTTTGCCTTTGCGAGAAGGTGAATTTCGTTAGCCGGCTTGCCCCTTTCCATCACTTTCGTTTTCCGATATAGACGGAAAAAACGAAAATGAAGGGTAGCGGATGTTCCTTTCGCCACGCCACGCCGAGATCATCCAGATGGCGAAGGACAACGGCCGGGTGCTGGTCGACGACCTGGCGACACATTTCAGCGTGACGCCGCAGACCATCCGCAAGGACCTCAACGACCTCTGTGACCAGCGGTTGCTGACGCGCATCCATGGCGGGGCGCTGTTCCCGTCCGGCATCGAGAACATGGAATACGAGGCGCGGCGCAAAATCGCTGCCGATGAGAAGGAAGCGATCGGCCGCGCCGCGGCCAGGCTCATTCCCGACAACGCCTCGCTGTTCATCAATATAGGCACCACGACGGAAGCCGTCTCAAAGGCGCTTCTCGACCATAACGGGCTTATGGTCATCACCAATAACATCAACGTTGCCAATAGGATGCGGATCTATCCTTCGATCGAGGTGGTGATCGCCGGCGGCGTTGTGCGCGGCTCCGACGGCGGCGTCGTCGGTGAGGCCGCGGTGGATTTCATTCGCCAGTTCAAAGTCGACTACGCCGTCATCGGCGCCTCGGCCATCGACCATGACGGCGCGCTGCTCGACTTCGACTTTCGCGAAGTGAAAGTGGCGCAGGCCATCATCGCCAATGCGCGTCATGTGATTCTCGTCTCCGACCGGACAAAATTCGAGCGCACGGCGCCGGTTCGCATTGGTCACCTGTCGCAGGTGAACACCTTCATCACCGACCGTTGCGACATTCCTTCGGTGCGCCGGATTTGCGAGGAAACGGAGGTTCGTTTGATCGAGACAGCGCTCGGATAGAGTCTCTTCACGGACATCTCACGCATCTGTGATATTTCGTTTGACATTCGGATCGAGTTCGAAATAATCCCGCCACGGTTTCGCGAAACACAAAAATGGTGCAATGCGAAATCGTGGAGGAACCCTGTGGACGCATCTCCGATCCATGACATTTTTGTCATAGGCGGCGGCATCAATGGCTGCGGCATCGCCCGCGACGCCGTTGGCCGCGGATTTTCCGTATACCTCGCCGAGATGAACGATCTCGCCAGCGGGACTTCCTCCGGCTCGACCAAACTGATCCATGGCGGGTTGCGCTATCTCGAGTTCTACGAATTCCGGCTGGTGCGCGAAGCGCTGATGGAGCGCGAGGTTCTGTGGAAGAACGCGCCGCATATCATCTGGCCGATGCGCTTCGTGCTGCCCTACGCCAAGGGCCTGCGTCCGGCCTGGCTGATCCGGCTCGGCCTTTTCCTTTACGACCATATCGGCGGGCGCAAGCTGCTGCCGGCGACCAAGACGCTGGACATGGCCACCGATCCGGCCGGCAAGCCGCTGAAGCCGCTGTTCCGCAAGGCGTTCGAATATTCGGACGGCTGGGTCAACGATGCCCGCCTGGTGGCGCTCAATGCCCGCGACGCGGCCGACCGCGGCGCCGTCATCCGCACTCGCACCAAGGTGGTCAGCGCGCGCCGCGAGAGCGCGCTGTGGACGATCAAGATCCAGAACGTGCTGACCGGCGAGACCGAGGAAGTCCGCGCCCGTCTTCTCGTCAACGCCGCCGGGCCCTGGGTGGATCAGGTGCTGGCAAAATCGGTCGGCCAGAACGATGTGCACAATGTTCGGCTGGTGCAGGGCAGCCACATCGTCATCGGCAAGAAGTTCAACGATCCGCGCGCCTATTTCTTTCAGAACAAGGACGGGCGCATCATCTTCGCCATTCCTTACGAGGAAGAGTTCACGCTGATCGGCACCACCGACCGCGACTTTCCGGGCGATCCGCATGAGGTGAAGATCAGCGATGCCGAGATCGACTATCTTTGCGCCGCCGCGAGCGAATATTTCGCCCAGCCGGTCAAGCGTTCGGACATCGTCTGGACCTATTCGGCGGTGCGCCCGCTTTATGACGACGGCGCCTCGAAGGCGCAGGAGGCGACGCGCGACTATGTGCTGAAGGCCGATGGCGGGGAGGGTGCTGCCCCCTTGCTCAACGCCTTCGGCGGCAAGATTACCACGTTCCGCCGGCTGGCGGAATCGATGCTGGAGAAGATCGAAGGCTTTCTCGGCAAGCGCGGCAAGCCATGGACCGCCAACGCGCCGCTGCCCGGCGGCGATTTTCCGGCGACCGGGTTCGACGCGCAGGTATCGAGGCTCAAGAACGCCTATCCGTTCCTCGACCAACGGCTGGCACGCAGGTTGACCCGGCTTTACGGCACGCGCGCGGAGAAGCTGCTTGGCCTCGCCAAGTCGAATGCCGATCTCGGCCGCAATTTCGGTGCCGACCTCTACGAAGCCGAGGTGCGCTACCTGGTCGAGAACGAGTGGGCGATCACCGCCGAGGACGTGCTGTGGCGCAGGACCAAACGCGGCCTGCATTTCAGCCGCGAGCAGACGGCGGCATTGGAAGAATTCATGCGCGGGTTGAGCAGCCGCCATGTCGCCGCGGCGGAATGAGGATCGAGCGCTGATGCGCAAGGCCTGGGAGGAGGCGTGATGCTGGAACTGAGGAACGTGACGAAGACGGTCGGCGCGCAGGAGCATATCCGCGACGTGTCGCTGACGCTTCAGCACGGCTCGCTGAATGTCCTGCTCGGGCCGACGCTTTCCGGCAAGACCAGCCTGATGCGGCTGATGGCCGGGCTCGACGCGCCAACTTCCGGCTCGGTGTGGTTCGACGGCAAGGACGTCACCGGACAGCCGGTGCAGAAGCGCAACGTCGCCATGGTCTACCAGCAATTCATCAACTATCCGGCGATGACGGTGTACGAGAACATCGCCTCGCCGCTTCGGGTTGCCGGCATCGAACAGGCCAGGATCGACAAGGAGGTCCGCAACGCTGCGGCACTTCTCAAACTCACGCCCTATCTCGACCGCACGCCGCTCAACCTCTCGGGCGGCCAGCAGCAGCGCACGGCGCTCGCCCGCGCCATCGTCAAGAACGCCAGCCTGGTGCTGCTCGACGAGCCGCTCGCCAATCTCGACTACAAGCTGCGCGAGGAATTGCGCGCCGAACTGCCGAAGATTTTCGCCGCGGCGGGCACCATCTTCGTCTATGCCACGACCGAGCCGCACGAGGCGCTTTTGCTCGGCGGCAACACGGCAACGCTTTCGGAAGGTCGCGTCACGCAGTTCGGCCCAACCGTCGAGGTGTTCCGCAAGCCGGTCGACCTGGTGACGGCGCGGACCTTCGCCGACCCTCCGCTCAACACCATTGTGCTCGCCAAGAAGGGATTGGACTTCCTTCTCGAAGGAGGCGTGAAGCTGCCGGTGCCGCCCGAACTGCTCGGCATTCCGGATGCCAGCTACACGATCGGCTTCCAGCCGCACCATTTGTCGCTGGAGCGTCCCAACCCCGGCGCCGTGCCGGTGCGGGCCAAGGTTACCATCACCGAGATCACCGGCTCGGAAAGCTTCGTCCATCTCGACTTCGCCGACGCGCGCTGGGTGATGCTCGCGCACGGCATCCTCGATTTCGAGACCGACGACGAGGTCGAGGTGTTCATCGACCCGCGCCACATCATGGTCTTCGACCAGAACGGCCGCGCGGTGACTGCGTCGAAGCTGGCGGCCTGAGGAGGAAGCGATGGCACGCATCGACGTCAACCACATCCGCCACTCCTACCTGACCAATCCAAAGAAGGATTCGGATTTCGCGCTGAAGGAGGTGCATCACACCTTCGAGGACGGCGGCGCCTATGCGCTGCTCGGGCCGTCCGGCTGCGGCAAGACCACCTTGCTCAACATCATTTCGGGGCTGCTCCATCCCTCGCACGGCCAGCTTCTGTTCAACGGCCGGAACGTGACCAATCTGTCGACGCAAGAGCGCAATATCGCCCAGGTGTTCCAATTCCCGGTCATCTACGACACCATGACCGTCTACGACAATCTGGCCTTTCCGCTGCGCAACCGCCGCGTGCCGGAGGCCGATGTCGACCGCAAGGTGCGCGAGACGCTCGACATGATCGATCTCGCCTCGATGGCGCACCGGAAGGCGCGCCGGCTGACCGCCGACCAGAAGCAGAAGATCTCGCTCGGTCGAGGACTGGTGCGCTCGGACGTCAATGCCATCCTGTTCGACGAGCCGCTCACCGTCATCGATCCGCATATGAAATGGGTGCTGCGTTCGCAGCTGAAGCAGCTGCATCGCCGGTTTGGTTACACCATGGTCTATGTCACGCACGACCAGACCGAAGCGCTGACTTTCGCCGACCGCGTCGTGGTCATGTATGACGGCGAGATCGTGCAGATCGGCACGCCGGCCGAGCTGTTCGAGCGGCCGCGCCACACCTTCGTCGGCTATTTCATCGGTTCGCCGGGCATGAATGTGCTTCCGGTTGCGCTCGAAGGCAGGACGGCTTTGCTCGGCTCGCAGCGCATCGAACTGCCGGGCGCACCCAAGGCCGAAGCCGGTCCCGTCGAGCTCGGCATCCGTCCCGAATATGTCCGGCTCGGCCGCGAAGGCATGGCGGTGTCAGTCAGCAAGGTCGAGGATGTTGGCCGCCATAAGGTGGTTCGCGCCAATCTCGAGGGCAAAGAGATCGCCGCCGTCATCGGAGAGGACGATGAGGTGCCGACCGAACCCAGGGTCCGCTTCGATCCGGCCGGCATCAACATCTATGCCGATTCATGGCGCGTCGAGATGGGGGCGTAGATGGAAAAGACCTGGAACAACAAAGCCTGGTTCCTCGTCCTGCCGGTGTTGGTGCTGGTGGCCTTCTCGGCCGTCATTCCGCTGATGACCGTCGTCAACTATTCGGTGCAGGACACGTTCGGCAACAACGTCTTCTTCTGGGCCGGCACCGAGTGGTTCGAGGAGTTGCTGGCGTCCGACCGCTTCTGGGAAGCGATGGCGCGCAACCTGATCTTCTCCTTCATCATCCTGGCGATCGAGGTGCCGCTCGGCATCTTCATCGCGCTCAACATGCCGAAGAAGGGATGGGGCGTGCCGGTCTGCCTGGTGCTGATGGCGCTGCCGCTGCTCATCCCATGGAACGTTGTCGGCACGATCTGGCAGGTGTTCGGCCGCAACGACATTGGCCTGCTCGGCTACTACGTCAACGCATTCGGCATCGACTACAACTATGTCCAGGATCCGATCGACGCGTGGGTCACCGTCATCATCATGGACGTGTGGCACTGGACGAGCCTGGTCGTGCTGCTCTGCTATGCCGGCCTGGTTTCGATCCCGGACGCCTTCTACCAGGCGGCCAAGATCGACGGCGCCTCGCGCTGGGCGGTGTTCCGCTACATCCAGCTGCCGAAGATGCAGCGCGTGCTGCTGATCGCGGTGCTGCTGCGCTTCATGGACTCCTTCATGATCTATACCGAGCCCTTCGTCGTCACCGGCGGCGGTCCCGGCAATTCGACCACCTTCCTGTCGATCGACCTCGTCAAGATGGCGCTCGGTCAGTTCGATCTCGGTCCGGCGGCGGCCATGTCGCTGGTCTATTTCCTGATCATCCTGTTGTTGTCGTGGGTGTTCTACACCGTGATGACCAACTACGACGCGGAGCGCTGAGATGGCGAGCGCAAACGAGACGACACGCGTAAGCGAAGCGGCGGTCACCGAGGTAGGCAGCACCCTTTCGCAGGACGAGGTGGCGAAGCTGATGCGGCGCCGGGGCGAGGAATCGCGCTGGTGGTGGATTGTGCCGACGCTCTACATCGTCGTGCTGCTGCTGCCGATCTACTGGCTCATTAACATGAGCTTCAAGACCAATGCGGAGATCGTGTCGTCGCTGACGTTGTTCCCGCACAATCCGACGCTGGCAAATTACCGCACCATCTTCACCGATGCGTCCTGGTATTCGGGCTACATCAATTCGATCACCTATGTGGTGATGAACATGGTGATCTCGGTGGCCGTGGCGCTGCCCGCGGCCTATGCCTTCTCGCGCTACCGCTTCCTCGGCGACAAGCACCTGTTCTTCTGGCTGTTGACGAACCGCATGGCGCCGCCGGCGGTGTTCGCCCTGCCGTTCTTCCAGCTCTATTCGGCCTTCGGCCTGATCGACACGCATATCGCGGTGGCGCTGGCGCACTGTCTGTTCAACGTGCCGCTGGCGGTGTGGATCCTGGAAGGCTTCATGTCCGGGGTGCCGAAGGAGATCGACGAGACCGCCTATATCGACGGCTATTCCTTCCCGCGCTTCTTCGTAAAGATCTTCATGCCGCTGATCGCGAGCGGCATCGGTGTCGCCTGCTTCTTCTGCTTCATGTTCTCTTGGGTGGAGCTTTTGATCGCCCGCACGCTGACGACGACCGATGCCAAGCCGATCGCGGCCACCATGACCCGCACCGTCTCGGCCGCCGGCATGGACTGGGGGCTGCTCGCCGCAGCCGGCGTGCTGACGCTGATCCCCGGCGCGCTGGTGATCTGGTTTGTGCGCAACTATATCGCCAAGGGCTTCGCCCTGGGGAGGGTGTGATCGATGAACCTCGACTTCTCCTGGATGGCGTGGACGTTGCCGACGGCGGCTTTCTTCGCAACGGTATTGCTGCTGCTGGTCGGCATGGCGGCCTGGGAATATGCCTCGCCGGGCGGCTATCCGCGCGTCGGTATCCTGCGCTTCGAAACGACGCGCGGCGACCGCCTCTTCCTGTCGCTGCTCGGCAGCGCCTTTATCCATCTCGCTTGGCTGGGTCTCGTTGGACCCAACCTGTGGTGGGCTCTCGCTCTCTCCGTGGTCTACGCGATCGGCGTATTCCGATACGTATAGAGGGGGAAATAGTTGGAGCGGCCGCGTGCCGGCGGCCGCTCCAGATCGCACTTGCAACCTAAGACTGGAGGAAACACATGCGACGGCAAATTTTTACATCAACGACAGCCATTGCACTATTGCTGGGCGTAGGTAACGCCTATGCCGGTATGGACGAGGCAAAAGCCTTTCTCGACAAGGAGATAGGTGATCTGTCGACGCTTTCGCGCGCCGATCAGGAAAAGGAAATGCAGTGGTTCATCGACGCAGCCAAGCCGTTTGCCGGCATGGACATCAAGGTCGTGTCGGAAACCATCGCCACCCATTCCTATGAATCGCAGGTGCTGGCGCCGGCCTTCTCGGCCATCACCGGCATCAAGGTCACCCACGACACGATCCAGGAAGGTGACGTCGTCGAGAAGATCCAGACCCAGATGCAGACCGGTCAGAACCTCTATGACGGCTGGGTCAACGATTCCGACCTGATCGGCACGCACTGGCGCTACCAGCAGGTGCGCAACCTGACCGACTGGATGGAAGGCGACGGCAAGGACGTCACCAATCCGAATCTCGACCTGAAGGACTTCATCGGCACCTCGTTCACGACGGCGCCCGACAAGAAGCTCTATCAGCTGCCGGACCAGCAGTTCGCGAACCTCTACTGGTTCCGCTACGACTGGTTCAACGACGAGAAGAACAAGGCCGACTTCAAGGCCAAGTACGGCTACGACCTCGGCGTTCCCGTCAACTGGTCGGCCTATGAGGACATCGCCGCGTTCTTCACCGGCCGCGAGATCGACGGCAAGAAGGTCTACGGCCACATGGACTACGGCAAGAAGGACCCGTCGCTCGGCTGGCGGTTCACCGACGCCTGGCTGTCCATGGCCGGCAACGGCGACAAGGGCATTCCGAACGGCCTGCCGGTGGACGAATGGGGGATCAAGGTCGACGAGAATTCGCGGCCCGTGGGCTCCTGCACCGCGCGCGGCGGCGACACGAATGGTCCGGCTGCCGTCTACTCGATCCAGAAATACCTCGACTGGCTGAAGGCCTACGCTCCGGCCGAAGCGCAGGGCATGACCTTCTCCGAATCCGGCCCGGTTCCGGCGCAGGGTGGGGTGGCCCAGCAGATCTTCTGGTACACCGCTTTCACCGCCTCGATGGTCGACGCCAGCGCCAAGGCGGTGCTGAACGACGACGGCACGCCGAAGTGGCGCATGGCGCCGTCGCCGCATGGTGTCTACTGGAAGGACGGCATGAAGCTCGGCTACCAGGACGTGGGTTCCTGGACGTTGATGAAGTCGACGCCGACCGACCGCGCCAAGGCCGCCTGGCTTTACGCCCAGTTCGTCACCTCGAAGACCGTCGACGTGAAGAAGAGCCATGTCGGCTTGACCTTCATCCGCGAGAGCACGATCCACGACAAGAGCTTCACCGAGCGCGCTCCGAAGCTCGGCGGCCTGATCGAGTTCTACCGCTCGCCGGCCCGCGTCCAGTGGTCGCCGACCGGCACCAACGTGCCTGACTATCCGAAGCTCGCTCAGCTCTGGTGGCAGGCGATCGGCGATGCGTCGTCGGGCGCCAAGACCGCGCAGGAAGCGATGGACTCGCTTTGCGCCGAGCAGGAAAAGGTCATGAGCCGCATCGAAAAGTCGGGCGTCCAGGGCGATATCGGCCCGAAGATGGCCGAAGAGCATGATCTCGAATACTGGAACAAGGACGCGGTCTCGAAGGGCAACCTTGCGCCGCAGTTGAAGATCGAGAACGAAAAGGAAAAGCCGATCACCATCAACTACGACGAGTTGGTGAAGAGCTGGCAGCAGCAGTAACTGCATGACGCAGGCCCGCGAGCCTGTGTAGGAAATGCAGGGGAGGCGGCTTGGCCGTCTCCCCTGTTGCATGAGAAGTGGAGGGACGGAATGAGCGGTTTTGTGCTGGCCATCGACCAGGGAACGACCTCGACCAGGGCGATCGTCTTCGACAGCGAAATGAAAGTCGCCGGCACGGGCCAGCAGGAATTCACGCAGCATTATCCGGCTTCCGGCTGGGTCGAGCATGATCCGGAAGACATTTGGGCAAGCGTGTTCGCGACAGTGAAGGCGGCGCTGAAGGCTGCCGGTTGCGCAGCATCGGATATGGCCGCGATCGGCATCACCAACCAGCGCGAGACGGTGGTCATCTGGGACAAGGCGACGGGAAAACCGATCCACAACGCGATTGTGTGGCAGGACAGACGAACCGCGCCGCTTTGCCAGAAGCTCAAGAAGCAAGGGCTGGAGAAGACGTTCACGAAAAAGACCGGGCTGCTGCTCGATCCCTATTTCTCCGGCACCAAGATCGCCTGGATGCTGGACAAGGTGAAGGGCGCGAGAAAGCGCGCCGAGAAAGGCGAATTGCTCGCCGGCACGATCGACAGTTTTCTCATCTGGCGCCTGACCGGCGGCAAGGTACACGCCACCGATGCCACCAACGCCTCGCGCACGCTGGTCTACAACATCGAGAAGAATGTCTGGGACGACGAGCTGCTGTCCATCCTGAACATACCGGCCGCGGTCCTGCCGCAGGTGAAGGACTGCGCCGATGATTTCGGTGTCACAGAAAAGAGCCTTTTCGGCGCCGAGATGAGGATTCTCGGGGTCGCCGGCGACCAGCACGCAGCGACCATCGGCCAGGCCTGTTTCGAGCCGGGCATGATGAAGTCCACCTACGGCACCGGCTGCTTCGCGCTGCTGAACACCGGCGCCGATCTGGTGCGCTCGAAGAACCGGCTCTTGACCACCATCGCCTATCGGTTGAACGGCAAGACCACCTATGCGCTGGAGGGCTCGATCTTCATTGCGGGTGCCGCCGTGCAATGGCTGCGCGACGGCATCAAGGTGATCGGCAAGGCCGAGCAGAGCGGTGCGCTCGCCGGGACCGCCGATCCGGCGCAACAAGTCTATCTGGTGCCGGCCTTTGTCGGCCTCGGCGCGCCGCACTGGGACGCGGATGCCCGCGGCGCGATCTTCGGCCTGACGCGCAATTCGGGCCCGGCCGAGTTCGCGCGCGCGGCGCTCGAATCCGTCGCCTTCCAGACGCGCGACCTGCTCGACGCCATGCGCAAGGATTGGAAGGGCGCTTCCGCCAAGACCGTCCTGCGGGTCGACGGCGGCATGGTCGCATCGGATTGGACCATGCAGAGGTTGGCCGACATCCTCGACGCGCCGGTCGATCGGCCGACCATCCTGGAAACGACCGCGCTGGGTGCCGCCTGGCTCGCCGGATCCAAAGCCGGCGTGTGGCCGAAGGCGAAGGAGTTTGCCAAGACCTGGGCTCTCGATAAGCGCTTCAAGCCGGATATGGACGCCGCCACCCGTTCCGCCAAGCTGAGTGGCTGGCGCGACGCAGTGCGCAGGACGCTGAGCGTGCAATGAGGCGCGCGGGAGACACGGCAAGGCGAGGGGGCATGAAGCATCCGGATTGGTATCCCGCATGGCGTGACGAGGCTTTCGATCAGTTGAACGCCAAGAACCATCGTTTGGAGGATGAATTCCGCCTCGGCAGCTGGCAGCGCTACGACTATGACTTAACGACCGGAAAACTGCTTTTTTCGGCAGATGGCGTCGTCAAGGTGGTCGCCCGCATACAGATTGCCGGCTCTACAAGCGCCAAGGCGGACAACTGGCTCTGGGCTTGGGCAAATTCAAATTTGCCGGGCGACCTTCTCAGCGACGCCAAACTGGCTCGGTCATTCGGCGAGGAGAAGGGCATAGACGAACTGGCGCAGGCTTATGTGCTCGACGTGGCCGATGACCTCGAAGCGCTTGGTTGGGGACTGACCGGTGCCATGGTTCGGATTTGCAACGCGCTCGGAGCCTATCGCTCACCGCGAGGGGAAGGCGGGGGCCTTTACCTGATATTGAAAAGCGTCAACTGGGCCAGCTGAATGAACAGAGAGCCCGTGCCTTGCGGCACGGGCTCGGTCAACGACCCTGGATACTGACTGGAGGCTGTCAGTAGGGCGAAACGCACTGCTGACGCGGGCCGTTGTAGGGCTGGAAAGTGTTGTCCGAGGCGCGATAAGACCGATAACGGTCATAGCACCACTGCACATGCGCATCGCCGCCACGATAGACGCGGTTCTGGCTGTTGATGATGGCGCCGGTAATCAGCGCGCCGGTGGCGAAGGCAGCGAGCGGGAACCAATAATCGCCATGCCGGCGATAGCCGCGGCGGTATTCACGGTAGCCGCGATGGCCGTTCCAGTAGACGACGCCGTCCCGACGCGAGAAATCGCGGTTGAAGCTGCGGTGTCGTCTCCAATCCCGATACTGCACGGTCTGGACATCCGACCAGAGGCCCTGGGATTGTGGAACATAAGCTGGCTGAGCGTTGACCGGCACCATCTCCGCCGCGATGAACGACGCCGAGAGGGCGGCTGCCATCAGGCCTGATGCGATCCTTTTCATCGATGTACTCCTCGAGGGTTGGTAATCGTCCCTGTGTTGCGAAACGGGTCTCGGTTGCAATGGTTCCCGCTTCTCCATCAACGTGTTGTTATCGAAGGGCTTTCTGAAGCGGCCCGGGTCCGGGTGATCGGCGGAGGCACCGAAAGCTTCTCCCGGCCACCTTAAGCGCTCCCTTGGAATCCGTTCAAAAAATCCGCCTTGGAAGCCGGTGTTTTTCCGGTTGACCGGTCGCGGCACTCTCCCTATGTTCCGCGCAATTTCGAGGGCGGCGTTTTGAGCCCGCGGGAGCGCGTAGCTCAGCCGGTAGAGCAACTGACTTTTAATCAGTAGGTCATGGGTTCGAATCCCATCGCGCTCACCAAATATCCGGGCCATTTCAAAGAGATAAGGTTTCGGCTGCGAAACGGGAGACCGCTTTTCACGCCCCGGCTTAGCTGAGGCTAACTGATTGGCAACGAAAAAGCCCGGCAGCCGAAGCGACCCGACCCGGTGGCATTTGGTCTTCCTGTCTCGTCTTGGGACGGGAATGCTTGGCATCGGCTTTGCACCGCAGACATGGCCGGCTTGATCCCCGGCAGCTCGTCGGGCTTGAAGGCCGTTGTTGGGGGCCTCGCCCGGCGAGTTCTTCCCAAAGCGTTTCGCTTCGATGCCAGCTCGCGTTAAGTTGAGGGCATCCTTGGCGCAGCATACTGCCTAGGTCGCTCAACAGCCTCCGTGAGTTCTGACTGTCAGGTTCCGCAAGATCGCTTGCGGGGAGTCACTCATGCTCGGCATGCGGCTTGCGCGGGCAGGACGGTTGCGCGATGCTGCCGTTGGGGAGTGGTGTCGCAATATCGATTCTGTGGAATCACCACTATGTTCGTTGACTACTATGAGCTGCTCGAGATCAGCCCAAACGCGAATTCGGAAACGATCGAGCGGATATTTCGTTACTTTGCCATGCGCTACCATCCCGACAATCGGGATACCGGCAATGAGTCACGCTTCTCGGAAATCGTAGAAGCCCACAATACGCTCAAAGATCCAGTCAAACGCGCCCAATACGATGTCCAGTATAGAGACCATTTGAGCGTTCGCCGCGAGCTCGCCGAAGAAGCCAGCGATGCCAAAGGGCTTGAACGGGACGTTGTCATCCAGGCCAAGCTGCTGTCGCTTCTCTATGTAAAACGTCGACAGGACGTCAACAATCCCGGCATTGGCGATGAAGAGCTCGAACGCTTGTCAGGCTGCCCGCGAGAACATCTGGAATTTCATCTTTGGTATCTGAAGGCAAAGAGCTGGATAGCAAGGATCGAAAACGGGATGTTCGCGATCACCGTAGACGGCATCGATCGCGCCAATTCCGAGCATCGCCGTGAAACCGTCGTAACCAGGCTGCTGGATCATGCAACTTGACGGTGCCCTCTGATACTGCCGGCTGATCGGTTGCTTTTACATCCGCGATTGCTTGTGTTCGAATTCCGCCGGGGCCATGGTTGGCCGACGAGGAGGATCGATCCGGTGTGGCCGGCCGCGCCATACCTGGTTCCATGCAACCGGGCAGGTAGCATCAGGATCCCGGCCCAAGGGGAGGATACATTGCCCGAGAAGAAGGTGATCGCCGTCAAAGACTGGACTTGCGCCATGAGCGACGAACTCGGCCGCGTGGCCCTGACCGTCAATCCGACAGACGGTGAGCCGATCCTGGTCTTGCTGACGATCTTTCAGGCGGCAAAGATGGGGCGCGAGCTGCAGTCGCCGAAACGCGTTCAGTTTTCCATCTAACTGGGGATCGAGACGTCGGCAAAGGCTGGAGCGGCACCCCAACCTTGTCGCCAGGCGGGGTGGCGGCTAAGGTCGATCCTTCCCGAAGGAGAGCTCGACCATGGCACTTGACCTTTCGGTGGATGCTTCAGCCGCTAAAGCGGCGACGCTGCCTGGCAAATATCTGTTTGGCCCGGTCGCCGATTTCCTCATGCTCGGCGGCAGCGCGTTTCTGATCCTGCCCATCCTGTTCCTGGTGCCGCTCGAATATGAAGGCCTCGTCGCTGCAACCATGGTCGTCGTGGCATATCTGGTCAACTACCCCCACTTCGCCCACTCGTACCAGATTTTCTATCGCAATTTCGGGCGCAAGGTGAGGGGCAACGGATACGAGAAGAGCCTGCAGCTTCGCTACATTTTCGCGGGCATCGTCGTCCCCCTGATCATGGCCGCGTTCTTTGCATATGGCGCGGCAAGGGCAGACACTCAGTTGCTGGGATACGCAGCCAACGCCATGTTCTTCTTCGTCGGTTGGCACTACGTCAAGCAAGGCTACGGCATGCTGATGGTCGACGCCGTCCTGAAGCGTAAATTCTTCGACAATCGTGACAAGAAGGTGCTGCTGGTCAACAGCTATGTCGTGTGGATCCTGGCATGGCTCCAGACGAACACGGCGGTGACCCAAGGGAGATATTACGGCCTGGAATATTACACATTCGCGGTCCCTTCCTGGATAACCAACATTGCCCTGCTAGCGGCCGTCGCCTCGACGGCGGCCACGGTTCTGATGCTGATCAACCGCTGGCACAGAAATGGTCATGCGCTGCCGTATAACGGCATCGTAGCCTATGTCGCGTCGCTCTATCTGTGGATCCTGATTGCGAGGATAAACCCGCTCTGGCTGCTAGTGGTGCCGGCGCTCCACTCGCTGCAGTATCTGGCCGTGGTCTGGCGCTACCAGACGAACGTCGAGCGCGACGTCGCGGATGCCGCACAAAATCCGCAACCGAAGGTACTGTCCTTTCTCGGACCTCTCTACAGGCTTAGGGTTCTGGGATTCATCGTCGGGGGTGGTGCGCTCGGATATCTCGGCTTCTGGCTTATGCCGATGGCGATGACCGCCTTGATCCCCTACGACAAGCAAGTCCTCGGGTCCTCGCTGTTCTTCTTCATCGTGCTGATCTTCATCAACGTGCACCACTATTTTCTGGACAACGTGATGTGGCGCCGCGGCAATCCTGAAGTGTCCAAATATTTGTTCCGCTAACGCTGAAGCCGCAGGTCGGAGCAGCCGGGTTCACGCCACGAGCGACACATTCCCGCCGGCATGGCGCTCGAGGCGTCCGGCGAGGTCGAGCTCCAAGAGCACCATGGCGATCTGCGCGGCGCTCAGGCCTGTGTGGCGGATGATCTCGTCGACCGCGATCGGCGTCGGGCCGAGCGCTTCCAGCACGTCGGCGCGTTCGTCTTCGCCGGGCGGCGGCATTGCCGACAAGTCGGGCGCCTCGGCGAGCGGCATGGTCCTTGGCGGGCGAGTGCCAGCCAGCGGTGCCAGCGCGCCCAGAATGTCGGCCGCTTCGGTGACGAGCGTGGCGCCGTCCTTGAGCAGCGCATTGCTGCCGGCGGCACGCGGGTCGAGCGGCGAGCCCGGAACCGCGAAGACCAGTCGGCCCATCTCGCCGGCCAGCCTGGCGCTGATCAGCGAACCCGAGCGCTGTGCGGCTTCGACTACGACGAGCCCGAGCGCAATGCCGGCGACGAGGCGGTTGCGGCGCGGGAAATCCTGCGCTCGCGGCTGCCAGCCGAAGGGCATTTCCGAAACGATGGCGCCGCCGCGCTCGGCGATGTCGTCGCACAGACCGGCATTTTCCGGCGGGTAGGGCACATCGAGGCCGCCGGCCAGCACTCCGACCGTGCCGGTCGAAAGGCTCCCCTGATGCGCCGCGGTGTCGATGCCGCGTGCGAGGCCGGAGACGATGGCGTAGCCCTCGCGACCGAGGTCGCTCGCCAGCATGCGCGCCATCTTGATGCCGGCGAGCGAGGCGTTGCGGGCGCCGACGATCGCCACCGCAGGGAGACGGAACACCGCGCCTTCACCCTTCACCGCCAACAGCGGCGGCGGGTTGTCCAGGGTCTTCAGCAAAGCGGGATAGTCTGCTTCGCCGATGCCGACGAAGCGGGCGCCGGCGCGCCGGGCCGCTTCCAACTCCGCCTCGGCTTCGCCGGCGGAGGGAATGCGAGCGATGCGGTTGGCGCCGCCCGAGATCATCAGCTCGGGCAGCATTTCGAGCGCGGCTTCGGCCGAGCCGAAGCGGTTGATCAGTTCGCGAAAAGAGGCAGGGCCGACGTTCGGCGTGCGGATCAGGCGAAGCCAGGCAAGCCGCTGCCGCTCGCTGAGGCGCGGGCCGGCGACCGGAGCACTCACCCCTTCGCCCCGATCTTTCCCTCGGTGCCGGCGAGCAGCCGCGAGATGTTGGCGCGGTGCTTGACGAAGACGATCAGGCTCATCAGCGCGAACAGGCCGGCGATCTGAGGCGTGCTGATGAAGTAAAGCGCGATCGGCACGACCACCGTCGCCGCGAGCGCCGCGAGCGAGGAGTAGCGGAACAGGAAGGCCATGGCGAGCCAGACAACGGCGAAGACAACCATGCCCTGCCAGGCAAGCCCGAGCAGCACGCCAAGGTAGGTGGCGACGCCCTTGCCGCCCTTGAATCCTAGCCAGGCCGGAAAGAGATGGCCGAGGAAAGCGCCGAAGCCCGCGAGCAGTCCGAAATCCGGCGAGAAATGTCCGGCGATCAGCACCGCCGCGGTGCCCTTCAGCGCATCGAGCAGCAGCGTCGCAGCGGCGAGCCCCTTGTTGCCGGTGCGCAGCACATTGGTCGCGCCGATGTTGCCTGAACCGATCTGGCGGACATCGCCGAGACCGGCCGCGCGGGTAATCGACAGCCCGAACGGAATCGAGCCGAGCAGGTATCCGAAGATCAGTGCGAGCCCGTAACCCATTGTTCCCCCACCTATTCAGCCGATCAACCTGCTTCCGACTTTGGTCGATTGACGTTCAGGCCGAAAACACTGTGCGGCCCGCCACCATGGTTTGCAAGACTTTGCCCTGAAGGCGCGCGCCTTCGAAACAGGTGTTCTTGGACCGCGAGCGCAGGCCGCTCTCGCTGACGATCCAGGGCTCGTCAAGATCGACCAGCGCAAGATCGGCCGCGGCACCCGGCTTCAGCGTGCCGCCGGGCAGGCCGAACAGTCTTGCCGGCGCGGTGGACAGGGTCTCGACCAGCCTGAGCAGCGGCACATCGCCATTGTGGTGGAGCCGAAGTGCTGCGCCAAGCAGCGTCTCCAGCCCGATCGCCCCGGCGGCGGCATCCGCGAAAGGCAGTCGCTTGGTATCGACATCCTGCGGATCGTGCGAAGAGACGATGATATCGATCGTGCCGTCCTTGATCGCCTCGACCATCGACAGCCGGTCTTCCTCGGCGCGCAAGGGCGGGGTGAGCCGGAAGAAGGTGCGGTATTCGCCGACATCGTTCTCATTGAGCGACAGATTGTGGATGGCGACGCCCGCCGTGACATTGGCGCCGTCGGCCTTTGCACGGCTCACCGCGCCAACCGCCATCGCCGTCGAGATCTTGGCGGCGTGATAGGCGCCGTCGGTCAGCCGCGCCAGCGCCAGGTCCCGCTCCAGCGGGATGAGCTCGGCCTCGCGCGGGATGCCGGAAAGGCCGAGCCAGCTCGCATAAAGGCCCTCGTTCATCACGCCGGCCGAGGCAAGGTCGGCATCCTGGGTTTCATGCGCGATCACGCTACCGAAATCGCGGGCATAAGTCAGCGCGCGGCGCATGACCAAGGCGTTGGCGATCGTGTGTCGACCATCGGTGAAGGCCACGGCGCCGGCTTCGCGCAGCAGGCCGAACTCGGTCATCTCGCGGCCGTCGAGACCCTTGGTGATTGCCGCCGCCGGGAAGATGTTGACGCTTGCGGTGTCCCTTGCCGTGCGCAGCACGAATTCGACCAGCGCCACATTGTCGATCACCGGATTGGTGTCAGGCATCATGACGATGGAGGTGACGCCGCCGGCTGCCGCAGCGACGCTTGCCGAGGCGATGGTCTCGCGGTGCTCACCGCCGGGTTCGCCGATGAAGACGCGGGCATCGATGAGACCCGGAATAATCGTCTTGCCGGCGCAGTCGATGACGACAGCGCCCTCGGGCGCGCCTTGGTTCAGCGCCGCCTTGCCGGCGGCGACGATCCGGCGGCCGTCGACGATTACGGCGCCGATCTCGTCGACACCGCGCGAGGGGTCGACGATGCGGGCCTTGTTGAAGAGCGTCACGCTCATGCGCCGCTTCCCTCCTGGTTGCGGCGCGGATCTAACAGCGCTTGCATAACCGCCATGCGCACGGCTACGCCCATCTCGACCTGTTCCTGGATGACGCTCTGCGGCCCGTCGGCGATCTCCGAGGCGATCTCGACGCCGCGGTTCATCGGCCCGGGATGCATGACCAGCGCATCCTCCTTGGCCGCTTTCAGCTTCTCGGCGTCGAGGCCGAAATAGCGGAAATATTCACGGATCGACGGCACGAAAGCGCCTTCCATGCGCTCGCGCTGCAGGCGCAGCATCATCACGACGTCGGCGTCCTTCAGTCCTTCCGCCATCGAGCGCGACACGATCACGCCCATTCTGTCGATGCCCGCGGGCAGCAGCGTCGAGGGTGCGACCACCCGCACCTGCGCGCCGAGCGCGTTCAAGAGCATGATGTTGGAGCGGGCGACGCGCGAATGCAGAATGTCGCCGCAGATCGCCACGATCAGCTTCGACAGCGGTCCCTTGGCGCGGCGTATGGTCAGCGCGTCGAGCAGCGCCTGCGTCGGGTGCTCATGCGCGCCGTCGCCGGCGTTGACCACCGAGCAGCCGACCTTTTGCGCCAAAAGTGCTGCCGCGCCCGCCGACTGATGGCGGATGATCAGGATATCCGGACGCATGGCGTTGAGCGTCATGGCGGTGTCGATCAGCGTCTCGCCCTTCTTCACCGAAGAGCTCGCCACCGACATGTTCATGACGTCGGCCCCGAGCCGTTTTCCGGCGAGCTCGAAGGACGATTGCGTGCGGGTCGAGGCCTCGTAGAAGAGGTTGATCTGTGTCCGGCCGCGCAGCGTCGAAGTCTTCTTTTCAGATTGCCGCGAGATCGAGACGGCCCGGTCGGCGCGATCGAGCAGCAGCTCGATATCAGCGGGGGAAAGATCGCGGATGCCTAGAAGATGGCGGTGAGGGAACAGCGGCAGGGACGAAGCGTCGGTCATCTCAAGGCGCTGCTATAGGGTGCGGTCAGGCCAGCCGCAAGCGCCAGCTTTGGATTGCGCGCGTTCTCCCCGGTATTTTCGTCGCGCGCCTTGCACTGCTTGGCTATAAGGCCCGATGGCTTCGGATTCGCGACCGCGGCCTTGAGATGGTAAGGACCTCTCTGCCAACTGAAGGATTGGGCGTGACCGACGAGGTGATCAACCAGCCGCCGCCACTGACGGGCGGCAACGCATGGCGGGGCGATCCGTTGCTCATCCAGCTTGCCGAGCGTTTTTCCGATTCCGTCCGCAAGGATCTGGACGGGCTCGGCAGGTTCGTCATGACACAGGAGGCACAGGAACTTGCCCGGCTGGCCAACACCGACACACCGAAGCTCAGGACGCATGACCGCCAGGGCCGACGCGTCGATCTGGTCGAATTTCATCCCGCTTATCATGCGCTCATGCGACGCTCGGTTGCCGGCGGCCTGCATTCCTCGGTTTGGGAAAACGGCGACGCCGAGATCGGCCGCCGGCATCAGGTGAGGGCGGCGCGCTTCTACCTGACCGCGGAGCTTGAGACCGGACATCTTTGCCCCATCACCATGACCAGCGCTTCGCTGGCGGCGCTGATGGCGAGCCCAAAGCTGTTCCGCGAATGGGCGCCGCGCGTGACAACGCGCAAATACGACCAGAGCCAGAAGCCGCCGGTGCAAAAGACCGGGCTTACCCTCGGCATGGGCATGACCGAGAAACAGGGCGGCACCGATGTGCGCGCCAATGTCACAAAGGCCGAGCGCGCGGGAAACGGCTTCTATCGGCTGACCGGGCATAAATGGTTCATGTCGGCGCCGATGTCCGACGCCTTTCTCGTGCTCGGCCAGGTGCCGGAGGGGCTTTCATGCTTCCTGGTTCCGCGCATTCTGGGCGACGGCTCGGGCAATGGCTTCCGTTTCCAGCGCCTGAAGGACAAGCTCGGCAACCGCTCCAACGCCTCGTCGGAGGTCGAGTTCGTCAATGCCATCGGCGAGATGGTCGGCGAGCCGGGCGCCGGGATCAAGACGATCATGGACATGGTCACGCTGACCCGGCTCGACTGCGCCGTCGCTTCGTCAGCGCTCATGCGCGCCGGGCTGGCCGAAGCCGTCCACCACGCGCGCCATCGCCAGGTGTTCGGCACCAGTCTGGTCGATCAACCGCTGATGCAGCGGGTCCTTGCCGACATGGCGCTCGACGTTGCCGCCGCGACGGCGCTGTCGTTCCGGCTGGCGCGTTCCTTCGACGAGGCGGCGAGCGATCGCGGCGAGGCGGCCTTTGCCCGCGCCATGACGCCGGTGGTCAAATACTGGGTATGCAAGATCGCGCCGGCCTTGCTTTACGAGGCTATGGAGTGCCTCGGCGGCAACGGCTATGTCGAGGAAGCGCCGCTTGCCCGCTATTACCGTGAGGCTCCGGTCAACGCGATCTGGGAAGGCTCCGGCAACGTCATGGCGCTCGACGTGCTGCGTGTGCTTGGCCGCGCGCCAGGCCTGTTCGAGGAGGTGCTGGCCGGCATCGACCGCGACCTCGGCGCCGGCGGGCGGGGCACCATCGGCGTGCTCAACGCGGCCATGCAGGTGGCTTCGACAGACCAGGGCTCAGCGCGCCTGCTGACCGAACAGCTGGCGCTTTCGGCGGCGGCGGCGGAGCTGCGCCGGCTGGGGGCAGGGCGGATCGCCGACGCTTTCGTCGAAACAAGACTCGGCGGCCAATGGCGCACCACCTACGGCATGCTCGATTCGCGCCATGACGCGCGCATGATCATCGACACGCTCTACCCGCCACTGAGCTGAGCAGCCTGAAAGGCGTTCGATCGCCGGCCTGTGGATTGTCGTTAACCTTAACGAATGGTTTCCATTGCGGGGAGGCTTCGCGGAGCCCACTCTGTCCACCGGAGTAGGGAAATGTTAACCATGGCGATCCCGTGCTCCCCTAGGCAGGAAGCGCATGCGGCACGTTTTGACATCATTTCTGGCGTTGCATTGGGCGCTCGTCTTCGCCCTGCTGGCCTACATCTGCATGGATGGCAATCGCGGCATCGCGTCGGCGCTCGGCGTGCTTGGCGTCTCGCTGCAAAGCAGCCGTTTCCCGGATCTCGATCATGCTCTCGTCGTGGCGCCGCTCGCGGTCGCTATGCTGATCGTCGCGCTGCTGTTCTGCTGGGCCTTCGTCGAGACGCTGCTCAACATCGCGACAAGGCCGGATGCGGGCGATACGGTGGTGCGGATAGCCTTCATCTGCGCCTCCTTCCTGCTTTCGGTGATTCTCGTCGGCGGCGCCGCGCAAGGCATCAACGGGTTGTTCATGGTCGTCGCCATCCAGATGACGGCGCTGCTCGCCTCTTATGTCGCGGTGCTCGCCGAGCGACGCTCGGCTCTCGCCGCGATGACCTTGCATGAAAGCGAAGCCCGCCTGGGTTCCCATCGCATGGGATCGGGCGTCGCGCACAGCTCGCTCCTGTCCCGCATCTCCAGCCGGCCGGAAACCAGACCCGGAGGTCGCCGCTGATGCGCGCCTTGTTCGCATTCTGGGCGGCTCCGCTGGTCCTGTTCTGGGGCTGGTTCTTCCTGTCTCTCAACGACATCAATTTCGGCTACGTGATGCTCAGCCGCCAATTGCACGACCTGGTCTTCCAGCTTTACGGCCAGATGCTCGGCGTCGATCCGGGAATCATCCCCGGTATGGTGGCGCGGGCCTGTGTGTTCGACAGTTTCCTGCTGCTCGGGCTGGTGGCATTCCGCCGCCGGCGCCAAATCGCCGAATGGATCAGGCGGCGCCGGGAAGGCCCTGTCAGCCCTGATCAGCTCGGCCGAGCGACTGGAGTCGGTCCAACGCTCCCTGCAGAATAAAGGCCGCCGCCGCCGAATCGATCTTGCCGGCGCGCTTTTTGCGCGAGAAATCCATCTCGATCAGCGTCCGTTCCGCCGCGACCGTCGACAGCCGCTCGTCCCATAGCACGAAGGGCAGGTCGGACAAGGCGGCCATGTTGCGCGCGAAGGCGCGGGACTTCTGGGCGCGCGGACCTTCCGATCCGTCCATGTTGACGGGAAGGCCGAGCACGATCGCGCCGACATTGTCCTTCTCGAGCTGAGCCAGCAACTGGGCGGCATCGAGCGAAAACTTCTTGCGCAGGATGACCGGGCGCGGATGGGCGAAGGACAGGCTTCGGTCCGATACCGCCACGCCGATCGTCTTGTCGCCCAGATCAAGCCCGGCGAGCGTGCGGCCGCCCGCGAGAAGTGCCGGCAATTCCTCGATGCTTATGATGCCCAACCGCTCGTCCTGGTTAGTCGCCGCGCGCCTTTTTGATCGGCCGCGGGACTTTCAATTTGCTTTCGGCGTTCTATCCTTTGGCAACGAGAAAATCGAGGAATCCCTTCATGAAACTGACCTGGTATGGACATTCGGCATTCCGCATCGAGACCAAGGACGCCAACATCCTCATCGACCCGTATCTGGTCGGCAATCCGTCCTGGACGGGCGGCTGGGAAAATCCAGCCGAAGGGGTGACGCATGTTCTTCTGACCCATGGCCACAGCGATCATATCAGCGGCGCCGCCGAGGTGCTGAAGAAGAGCGGCGCCATGCTTGTCGCCAATTTCGAGATCTGCATGTATCTCGTCGGCAAGGGCGTCAGCGATAAGAAGATAAATCCCGGCAATATAGGCGGTACCGTCGATTGCGGTCCCTTCACCACCACTTTCGTCCAGGCTTTGCACTCCTCTTCGTTCGGCGGACAAGACGGCACCAACACCTATCTCGGCAATCCGGGCGGGCTCGTGCTGCATTTCCCGGAGGACAAGACGCTCTACCACATGGGCGACACCGACATCTTTTCCGATATGGGGCTGATCAACGAATTGCATGAACCGAAGATCGGCATCGTGCCGATCGGCGATCGCTTCACCATGGGCGGCGCGGTGGCTGCCCTAGCCTGCCGCCGCTTTTTCCGCTTCGATACGGTCGTTCCCTGCCATTTCGGCACCTTCCCGATGATCGACCAGACCGCCGACAAATTCGTCGCCGGCATGGAGGGATCCGGCGTCAAGGTGGCGCTGCCCGAGATCGGCAAGGCGATCACGATCTAGGCGTTCGTCCTATGTAGTAGGGTACACTACCTAGAGCGGCGCCCGAAGCACCGCATCCCGGTCGGCGGCATGATCTATGTTGCGCCGCAAGCGCGGCGCCGCTATAGCCCGCACTGGTTTTCCCGAGGCAAATAGACATGTCCGTTGATCTTCAGACCGTGAAGCGCGTCGCGCACCTTGCCCGCATTGCGGTGAGCGAGCAGGATGCCGAGCGCATGACAGGCGAGCTGAACGCCATCCTTGGCTTCGTCGAGCAGTTGAACGAGGTGGACGTCTCCGGCGTCGAACCGATGACTTCGGTCACGCCGATGGAGATGAAGAAGCGGCAGGATATGATCACCGACGGCAACAAGGCGGTCGACATCGTCGCCAACGCGCCGGCCACGGAAGAGAATTTCTTCCTCGTTCCCAAGGTCGTGGAGTAAGGGCAGGATGGCCGTCGAAATCGGCGTCGAGACGCCCTTGCAGGACGACGTGCGCGCGCTGGTCGCAGAACTCAACACCGCGCTGCTCGAACTGACGCCGCCGGAACACTGCTATCACCTCACCGTCGAGCAGATGGCTAGCCACGACACGACCGTGTTCGTCGCCCGCGACGCTGGCCTTGCGGTCGGCTGCGGCGCGCTGAAGCGTCATGCCGACGCGGTCGGCGAGGTCAAGCGCATGTACACGCGGCCCACGCATCGCGGCCAGAAGATCGGTGCCCAAATCGTTGCGCGGATCGAGGGTCTGGCGCGGCAGGAAGGCCTGAAGCGCCTGGTTCTGGAGACCGGCGATCGCCACCCTGCCGCCTGGGCCGTCTACGAACGCGCGGGGTTTTCGCGTTGCGGCCCGGTGCTGGATTATCCCGACTCGGAATGGTCGGTGTTTTACGAAAAGAGCTTACCTGATGAGTGACCTCACACATCTCACCATTTCCGAGGCCCGCGCCAAGCTGCGCGGCAAGGAGATTTCGGCTGCCGAGATCACCGAAGCCTATCTCTCGGCGATCGAGCGCGCCAATCCGGTGCTCAATGCCTATGTCGCGGTGACCGGCGACAAGGCGCGCGAGATGGCCAAGGTTTCCGACGCGAAGCTCGGCAAGGGCGAGGGCGGGGCGCTCGAAGGAATTCCGCTCGGCATCAAGGATCTGTTCGCCACCGAAGGCGTCCACACCCAGGCCTGCAGCCATGTGCTCGACGGTTTCCAACCGCGCTACGAATCGACCGTCACATCCAATCTGTGGGCCGACGGCGCCGTTATGCTCGGCAAGCTCAACATGGACGAGTTCGCCATGGGCTCCTCCAACGAGACCTCCTATTACGGCCCGGTCATCAATCCTTGGCGGCGCTCGCGCCTCGACACGGTGGTGACGCCGACGACGCATCAGGGCGACGGCGGGTTTGTCTCGGCCGGCGGCGCGAAGACCGCGCGGACGTTGGATAACGCCCAGCTAGTGCCGGGCGGCTCCTCCGGCGGATCGGCTTCCGCGGTCGCCGCCTTCCTCTGCGCCGGCGCCACCGCGACCGATACCGGCGGCTCGATCCGCCAGCCGGCAGCCTTCACCGGCACCGTCGGCATCAAGCCGACCTATGGCCGCTGCTCGCGCTGGGGCGTGGTCGCTTTCGCGTCCTCGCTCGACCAGGCCGGTCCGATCGCGCGCGATGTGCGCGACGCCGCGATCCTGTTGAAGTCGATGGCCTCCTCCGACCCGAAGGACACGACCTCGGTCGACCGGCCGGTGCCGGACTACGAAGCGGTGATCGGCAAGCCGATCAAGGGCATGAAGGTCGGCATTCCGAAGGAGTACCGCGTCGACGGCATGCCCGAGGATATCGAGGCGCTCTGGCAGAAAGGAATTGCCTGGCTGAAGGATGCCGGCGCGGAGATCGTCGATATCTCGCTGCCGCACACCAAATACGCGCTGCCGGCCTACTACATCGTGGCGCCGGCCGAGGCCTCGTCCAACCTCGCCCGCTATGACGGCGTGCGCTACGGGTTGCGCGTGCCCGGCAAGGACATCGTCGACATGTATGAGAAGACGCGCGCCGCCGGCTTCGGCCGCGAGGTCAAGCGCCGCATCATGATCGGCACCTATGTGCTTTCCGCGGGTTACTACGACGCCTACTACCTGCAGGCGCAGAAGGTGCGCACGCTGATCAAGCGCGATTTCGAGACCGTCTTTGCCGCCGGTGTCGACGTCATCCTGACCCCGGCCACACCGTCGGCCGCCTTCGGCGTCGCCGACGAGGACATGAACGCCGATCCGGTGAAAATGTATCTCAACGACATCTTCACCGTGACGGTGAACATGGCCGGGCTGCCGGGGATATCGGTGCCCGCCGGCCTGGACGGCAAAGGCCTGCCGCTCGGCCTGCAGCTCATCGGCAGGCCGTTCGACGAGGAAACGCTGTTCCAGACCGCCCACGTCATCGAACAGGCCGCGGGCAGGTTCCAGCCGGACAAGTGGTGGTAGCGTTGTCCCTCATCTAGTCCGTTAGCGTTGTGGCGTCCTTTGCGCGTCCAAACGGACGCGCGGCGCCGTAATGGGTGAGGGATGTTCTATTATCTTTCCAAGATCCTCTGGTTTCTCGTCCAGCCGCTCAATCTGGCGATCTTCCTGCTGCTCGCCGGTCTGCTGGCGGCGCTCTCCCGCCGCCCTCGGCTGGCCGGCACCGGCAGCGTGCTCGCCTTCCTGATCCTCGCGCTTTCGGCCTGGACCTCGCTTGGCGCAATGATGCTCAATCCGCTGGAGGAACGCTTTCCCAAGCCGCCGCTGCCGGACAAGGTCGACGGCATCGTCGTGCTCGGCGGCGGTTTCGAGGGCGCGATCAATCTGGCGCGCGGCGGCTATGAGCTGAACAGCGGCGGCGATCGCATGGTCGAGACGGCGATCCTCGCCAGGCGTTTTCCGCAAGCGAAAGTGGTCGTCTCCGGCGGCAATGGCGAGCTTTTCCTGGACGGCCAGGGCGATGCCGACACCGCGCCGCGCCTGCTTGGCGCGCTGGGGGTCGCGCCCGATCGCCTGATTCTGAGAACAAGTCCCGCAACACGTACGAAAATGCAGTTTCACCCGCAGGCTGGTCGAGCCGAAACCGGGCGAGACATGGCTGCTGGTGACGTCTGCCTTCCATATGCCGCGCGCCAAGGCGCTGTTCGACAAGGCCGGTTTTCCAACCGTCCCTTGGCCGGTCGATTACCGGACCTCAGGCAAGGAAGGCATCGGACTGTTCCGCGACAATCCGGCCGATTCGCTGCAGGCGACCACCATGGCGATCCGCGAATGGATCGGGCTCTCCGCCTATTGGCTGTCGGGCCGCATCGATCAACCTTTCCCGGCGCCGGGCGGCTGACCAAGCACTGCCTGGCGCGCGGCCGAGAAGAACTGACGGCGCACAAGCACGGCAAGCAGCACCAGCGTCGACAGCACGAACACCGTCGGGCCGACGAACGAGCCGAGATAGCCGATCGAGAAGAAGACGGCGCGCAGGCCGGAATTGAAATGCTTGCCGGCTAGCACGTTCATGCGGGTGGCCCGCCACACCGCCGTCCCGCTGACCGGATTGCGCGAGGCCTCGCCATGCGGGACCGGCACGGCACCGATCAGGATCGAGCAGTAGTTGAACAGCCGGTAGGCCCAGCCGAATTTGAAGAAGGCGAAGGCGAGGATCAGCACCAGGCCGAACATCTTGGTCTGGAAGGCCTCGCGGGAGAATGCGGAGGCCAACGGCAGGTGAGCCATTATGGTTAGAACCCGGTCGGAAGCCCCGAGAAGGGCAAAGCAGCCGCCGAGCGCGATCAGAGAGCTCGAGGCAAAGAAGGCGGTGCCTTGCTGCAGCCCGGACATGATGGCGGTGTCGACTATGCGCACCTCGCGCTCGGCCATGTTGCGCATCCAGGCTTCGCGCTGAGCGTTCATGGCCGTGGTCAGCGACACGCGGCTAACGAGCTTGCCGTCGGAGGCCAGCGTATGCAGCACCCAGACGGCTAAGAAGAAGCCTAGAGCGGCCAAGTCTGCCGCCGAAAGATGAAGGGAATCGCCCATACGTTCTTTTACCACAGGCCCGGCGGGCGCTTCGACGGCGGAAGCAAGCGGATACATGTCGCTGCCGGAGCAAACAAGGTCGGCTGACGCCGCGCCGCGACATGCAAAACAGCGGAAACATCGCGAGAATTCCTATATGTAAGTTTTGAGCGGCCTCCAGGAGACAGCGGCGCGTGTTCCTTTCGGTTTTCGACCTGTTCAAGATCGGTATCGGTCCATCGAGTTCGCATACGATGGGGCCGATGACGGCTGCCCGGCGTTTCCTTGACGAAATCCTCGCCGACGACTGGCCGCGCCCGGCCGGCGTCGAGGTCGATCGCATCGGGGCCAGCCTGCACGGCTCGCTCGCCTATACCGGGATCGGCCATGGCTCGGACCGCGCCGTCATCCTCGGACTGGCCGGCGAGACGCCGCAGACGGTCGATCCGGATGAGGCGGATAGCATCGTTGCCCGCATCGGAACGGAGAAACGGATTTCACCGCCTGGGCATCCGGCCTACCGCTTCGACCCGGCCAAGGATCTGGTGCTCGACCGCAAGACGCCGCTGACCGGCCACGCCAACGGCATGGCCTTCTATGCCTACGATGCGTCCGACCGGCTGCTGCTCAAGCGCATCTATTATTCAATCGGCGGCGGCTTCGTCGTCTCCGAGGAAGAGTTGCAGCGCATGAAGGCCAAGGGCTCGGTGTCGACGGAAGGCAAGAAGGTGCCTTATCCGTTCAAGAACGCCGTCGAGATGCTGGCGATGGCGGCCAAGAGCGGGCTTTCGATCGCCGAGATGAAGCGGTCCAACGAGGAAACGCATATGTCGCGCGAGGAGCTGGACGCCGGCCTCGACGCGATCTGGAGCGCCATGAAGGGCTGCATCGACCGCGGGCTGTCGCAGGACGGCATCATGCCGGGCGGACTGAAGGTGCGGCGCCGCGCACGCCAATTGCATGACAAGCTGCAGGAACAGTGGCAGCAGAACCGGCCCAACCCCTTGCTCGCCAATGACTGGCTGTCGATCTATGCCATGGCGGTGAACGAGGAGAACGCCGCCGGCGGGCGCGTGGTGACTGCGCCGACCAACGGTGCCGCCGGCACGCTGCCGGCAGTGCTGCGCTACTGGCTGCATTTCCATCCCGAAGCTGACCAGCCGAGCATCCGCGACTTCTTGCTGACGGCCGCCGCCGTCGGCGGCATCATCAAGTCAAACGCTTCGATCTCGGGCGCCGAGGTCGGCTGCCAGGGCGAAGTGGGATCCGCTTCGGCAATGGCGGCGGCCGGGCTTTGCGCGGTCATGGGGGGCACTCCGGAGCAGGTCGAGAACGCCGCGGAAATCGCACTCGAGCACCACCTCGGCATGACCTGCGATCCGGTCGGCGGCCTGGTGCAGGTGCCCTGCATCGAGCGCAATGCGCTGGGCGCGGTCAAGGCGGTGACAGCCGCCTCGCTCGCGATCAAGGGCGACGGGACGCATTTCGTGCCGCTGGATGCTGCGATCGAGACCATGCGCCAGACCGGTCTCGACATGAACGAGAAATATAAGGAAACCAGCCTCGGCGGACTGGCTGTCAACGTGGTCGAGTGCTGACCCTGCCCTTTCCACCGGCGGGCTTGGTTTGCCGAAGCGATCGAAACGGCCACGCTGGCCTCATGATCTGGCAGCAATCGGCCTGTGCATAATCTCGCTCGGCGTTGAACGCCTCCGGGGCAGTCGCTAGATTGCGGGCATGTCTCTCAGTCTCATCAAACTCTGCGTCGGCTGCGACAGCGTCGAGGACCTGGAAGAGTGGATCGCCTTCCGTCTCGACGAGCGGCGCCGCGCTGGCGAGCCGGCCGAGCACTGGCACACCACGCGCATGGTGCCGACGCGCGGTGGGGAGATCACCGATGGCGGCTCGCTCTACTGGGTGATCAAGGGCAACGTCCAATGCCGGCAGCTGATCACGGAGATCCGGCCTTTCGTCGACGGCGAAGGCATCGGCCGCTGCCATCTCGTGCTTGATCCCGAAGTGGTGCGCACCGACTGGCAGCCGCGCCGCGCCTTCCAGGGCTGGCGTTATCTTAAGCCCTCCGATGCGCCGGCCGATCTCGGCAAGGGCAGGGCCGCATTGGCCGAGATGCCGCCGAAACTGCGCCTGGAGCTTGCGGATCTCGGCCTGCTGTAAGACTGCAGGTCCTCATCTTCCGCTTGCTGGCCCTTCGAGCGGCCCGGTGTGGGGCTTGCAAGCACCGCCCCTGCGCCACATCTTGATTTCGATGCACAATCATTTGGATGGCGGTGCAAACTGATGGGCGTGATCATCGCATTGGCAGCCGTGCTCCTGGTGCTTTTCGGCGCCGCGACAATCTTTGTGCGTGCCGACGCAGCGAGGATGGCGGACAGTCTCAGAACGCTTGGGCCCGCGCTGTTGGGCCTGATCGGCGCGACGATGCTCGTGGTCGGCCGCAGCAGCTTTGGCGGCCTGCTGATGATTGCGGCTGCAGGCTGGTATGCCTGGATGCGGGCGAGGCGACCGCCACCGAAACTTGTCGCGGCCAAACGCTCAACCGTGCGCACCGCGGCTCTCGAAATGGAGCTCGACCACGACAGCGGCAAGCTCGAAGGCCTTGTTCTCGCCGGCCATTATGAGGGGAGAATGCTGAGCGCCATGGGGATCGCCGAGCTGCAGCAACTCCATGTCGAGCTGCGGCCGGACCCGGAGAGCCGCCAGCTGCTAGAGACGTATCTTGACGGCCGTTTTCCCGTCTGGCGCAAGGACGCGCAGCCGGACAGTGGCGAAGGGCTGGGTGTTGCGCCAGGTGCGGGCGCCATGACTAAGGAGGAGGCCTACAAGATCCTTGGTCTTGAAGCGGGGGCTGCCGCGGCGGATATCCGCAAGGCGCACCGCCGCCTGATGCAGCGCCTGAACGCCGATGTCGGCGGCACGTCTGTCCTGGCGGCGCGGATCAATGAAGCCAAGGACGTCTTGCTCTCCAATCACGACTAGTCTCCTTCGACGCGGAACTTCCCGGGAGGTTCAAAAGCCGCCTATTGCTGGACGGCGTAGCACTCGATCTTCTTTCGCTTCAGGGCGTCGCAAGCTTTCCAGGCTGCGTCCTTCGAGCCGAAACCGCCGAAGCGGGCGCGGTAGTAGGTGACGCCGCCCTTGTCGAACGCGACCGTGAAGCCCGATGCGTCGGCCAGCACCTTCGGCGCCTGCTTGGTCGTCTTGTCGAGAAGCGCCTGAGCCCCCGATTGCGTCGGCGAGGACGCGACCTGCACCACCCATCCCGACGGCAGCGAGGCCGTCTTGACCGGATCGATGGCCGGGGCGGCGGCTGCGGCCGGCTCGGCGTAAGCGGCAACCGTCTGGGACGTGGCTTCGGGCTGTGATGCGGTTTCGGTCTCTGAGGTGGTTTCTTGGGGCGCGGGTGCCGGAGCCATGGCGGCCACCGCAACCGTCTTCACCTTCCTGACCTGGATCACCGGCTTGGTTTCCTCAGCGACCGGCGCGCTGTCATCGGCTGACGCGACTTCGGTGTCGTCGACAGCCGGTTTTTCGTCCGGAGTCGGCGCGTCATGCTTGGGCAGGAGGACCTTGGCCAGAGCTTTGATCGGATTGCCGCCGCCCGCCTTGGCGATCAGGTTGCCGCCGCCGCGGGTCGAGGCGCGCGGCAGATAGGTGTTGATCAGTGAAGCCATCTGGTTGTCGCGGCTGCGGCCGGAAGCGCCGCCCATCACCACTGCGACGAGGCGGCGATCGCCATCGGCGACTGAGGAGACCAGGTTGTAGCCGGAAGCGCGCGTGTAGCCGGTTTTGATGCCGTCGACACCCTTGATGCGGCCGAGCAGGCGATTATGGCCGTTGATGCGCTGGCGGCCATAGAGGAACGAGCGCTGCGAGAAATAGCCGTAATATTGCGGGAAGTGCTCGCGGAGCGCGATGCCGAGCATCGCCATGTCGTGCGCCGTGGTGAACTGGCCCGGGTCGGGCAGGCCATTGGCGTTGCGGAAGACAGTGCCGTTCATGCCAAGCTGGCGTGCCTTGGCCGTCATCATGCGGGCAAAATTGTCTTCGCTGCCGCCGAGCAACTCGCCCAGCGCGGTCGCCGAGTCGTTCGCCGACTTCGTCACCATCGACAGGATCGCGGTCTCGACCGGCACCGACCCGCCGGCGCGCACGCCGAGCTTGGTCGGCGGCTCGGACGCGGCATGGGCCGAGAACGGCACCGGCGTGTTCTTGCCGATCCTGCCCTTCGCCAAGGCCTCGAAGGTGAGGTAGAGCGTCATCATCTTGGTGAGCGAAGCCGGATAGCGCCGGCCGTTGGCGTCGGCCGAATAAAGCACCCTTCCGGTCTTGGCGTCGACGACAATCGCGGCAGACTTTGCCGCCATC
Organism: Mesorhizobium sp. WSM3873; assembly: GCF_001672445.1. NCBI lineage: Bacteria > Pseudomonadati > Pseudomonadota > Alphaproteobacteria > Hyphomicrobiales > Phyllobacteriaceae > Mesorhizobium > Mesorhizobium sp. WSM3873. The sequence continues at coordinate 83,144 of NZ_LYTM01000008.1, forward strand.
GCGGAGGCGACATCGGCGGCGACAATCGTCACCGCGAGCGCGGCAATCATGATCGCCTTGAAGGAGAATGAAGATTTGGAGACGAAGCCCGACAACGCCTGACGCACCGTTACTTACCCTGAATTTTCGTTGCCCCGGAGGCGGCAGAGGGGTGCCTGCCTCACTTCCGGCCAAGCTATCGCGGTCAGCGTTACCAATCCGTTTATGGTAACCACCGCGTTCACCATTTTCTGGCGATTTGAGCCTCTGTTTATTCGAACTTTAGCGGTCGCTGTCGCGCGGAGCCCTTGCGGCTCAAGGCAATCTTGACTTTTGTGCAGCGCACAATATATTCCGGTGCATTGCACAAGGGCGCCCGGGGCTGAATGGGCGTTTCAACCAAGGGAAGGCATGAAATGACCCAGACCTATGAGGACTTCGCGAAATACGGCAAGGAGTTTGCCGACACCGGGCTGAAGAGCTTTGCCTCGCTCACCAAGGGTGCGCAGGCGATCGCGACCGAAGCCGGCGAATACACCAAGAAGAGCTTCGAGGCCGGCAGCGCCGCCTTCGAGAAGCTGTTCTCGGCCAAGTCGATCGAGAAGGCCATCGAGATCCAGACCGACTACGCCAAGCAGAGCTACGAGAGCTTCGTGGCCGAGGCCAGCAAGATCGGCAATCTCTATGCCGAGCTCGCCAAGGAAGCCTACAAGCCGTTCGAATCGGTCGTCGCCAAGGCGAAGTAATTTCGTCCGATCACATCGGGCAGGCTAGCCGGCCCGCAAAAACAACCCGGTCGCGGAAGCGCGGCCGGGTTTTTTCATGCGCCGCCGCAACCACCCGCGCCTTGCCGCATTCACGATTGAGAAATTCGCTGAAGTTTGCGTACCTAGCCATATTGTCAGCTAAACAGAAGGGCTTAAAATCGGCCATCGAAGACCTACATGTTGAACTCGCATGAGGATTCGAAAAGGCAGGACTACGTGACGATCGGTTTGACTGCCACGGCAGGCGTGGTGCGAATGCAAGGTGACGGCGACCGCAACGATCCCGGTCGCGGCACGGCGGTCATCACGCGCACCAAAACCAAGACAAAAAAGCCCAGCCTCTACAGGGTCCTCATCCTTAACGACGACTACACTCCCATGGAGTTCGTGGTCCACGTCCTGGAGCGTTTTTTCCAGAAGGACCGCGAGGCCGCCACACGCATCATGCTGCATGTTCATAATCATGGAGTGGGCGAGTGCGGGGTCTACACATTCGAGGTGGCCGAGACCAAAGTGTCTCAGGTCATGGATTTCGCCCGACAGAATCAGCATCCGCTGCAATGCGTGATGGAGAAGAAGTGAGGTAACATGCCGGCTTTCTCCCAAGGCCTGGAAAAGGCGCTACATCAGGCGCTGACATTCGCCAACGAGCGGCATCATGAATATGCAACGCTCGAACACCTGCTGCTGGCGCTCATCGACGACACCGAGGCGGCCGCGGTGATGCGCGCCTGCAATGTCGATCTCGACGAGCTCAAGCACACCGTTCTGACCTATATCGACACCGAGCTCGACAATCTCGTCACCGGTTACGACGAGGATTCGAAACCGACCGCCGGGTTTCAGCGCGTCATCCAGCGCGCCGTCATCCATGTGCAGTCGTCCGGCCGCGAGGAGGTGTCCGGGGCCAATGTGCTCGTCGCAATCTTTGCCGAGCGCGAAAGCCATGCGGCCTATTTCCTGCAGGAACAGCAGATGACCCGCTACGACGCGGTCAACTACATCTCGCACGGCATCGCCAAGCGCCCCGGCGCTTCGGAGTCGCGCACGCCGCGCGGCGCCGACGATGAGCAGGGCGGCCAGAACGGCGCCGAGCCGCAGGAGGATGGCGGCAAGAAGAAGCCGCAGGACGCGCTAACGGCCTACTGCATCAACCTCAACAACAAGGCCAAGGCCGGCAAGATCGATCCGCTGATCGGCCGTGAGAGCGAGATCAATCGCACCATCCAGGTGCTGTGCCGCCGCTCCAAGAACAACCCGCTCTATGTCGGCGACCCCGGCGTCGGCAAGACGGCGATCGCCGAAGGCCTTGCCAAGCGCATCGTCGAAGGCGACGTGCCCGAGGTGCTGCAGGACGCCACCATCTTCGCGCTCGACATGGGCACGCTGTTGGCCGGCACGCGCTATCGCGGCGACTTCGAGGAGCGGCTGAAGCAGGTCGTCAAGGAGCTCGAGGACTATCCGGGCGCGGTGCTGTTCATCGACGAGATCCACACCGTGATCGGGGCAGGGGCCACGTCTGGCGGCGCCATGGATGCGTCGAACCTGTTGAAGCCGGCGCTGTCGTCCGGCGCGATCCGCTGCATCGGCTCGACGACGTACAAGGAGTTCCGCCAGTTCTTCGAGAAGGACCGCGCGCTGGTGCGGCGCTTCCAAAAGATCGACGTCAACGAGCCGACCATCGAGGACGCCATCGAGATCATGAAGGGCCTGAAGCCCTATTTCGAGGAGTTCCACAAGGTCCGCTACACGAGCGAAGCGATCAAGGCTTCGGTGGAGTTGTCGGCCCGCTACATCAGCGACCGCAAGCTGCCAGATAAGGCGATCGACGTGATCGACGAGACCGGTGCCTCGCAGATGCTGGTGCCTGAGGCCAAGCGCAAGAAGACGATCGGCATCAAGGAAATCGAGGCGACGATCGCCACCATGGCTCGCATCCCGCCGAAGACGGTTTCGGCGGACGACGAGAAGGTGCTGCAGGGCCTCGATGTCGAGCTGAAGCGCGTCGTCTACGGTCAGGACACCGCGATCACCGCGCTGACGTCGGCGATCAAGCTGGCGCGGGCGGGCCTGCGCGAGCCGGAGAAGCCGATCGGTTCCTACCTGTTCTCCGGGCCGACCGGCGTCGGCAAGACGGAAGTGGCCAAGCAGCTCGCGGCCTCGCTCGGCGTCGAGCTGATCCGCTTCGACATGTCGGAATATATGGAACGCCACACCGTCTCGCGGCTGATCGGCGCACCTCCCGGCTATGTCGGCTTCGACCAGGGTGGACTGTTGACCGACGGTGTCGACCAGCATCCCCACTGCGTGCTGTTGCTCGACGAGGTGGAGAAGGCGCATCCGGACCTGTTCAACATCCTGTTGCAGGTGATGGACCATGGCAAGCTGACCGACCACAACGGCAAGCAGATCGACTTCCGCAACGTCATCCTGATCATGACGACCAATGCGGGCGCATCGGACGCTCAGCGCGCGGCGATCGGCTTCGGCTCGACCAAGCGCGAGGGCGACGACGTCGAGGCTATCAACCGGCTGTTCACGCCCGAATTCCGCAACCGTCTCGACGCGATCATCCCGTTCGGCTCGCTGCCGATACCGGTGATCCATCAGGTGGTGCAGAAATTCGTCATGCAGCTCGAGGCCCAACTTTCCGAGCGGGGCGTCACCTTCGACCTGTCGCCGGACGCGATCGCCTGGCTGGCCGACAAGGGCTATGACGAGCGCATGGGCGCGCGTCCGCTCGGCCGCGTCATTCAGGAGCACATCAAGAAGCCGCTGGCCGACGAGGTGCTGTTCGGCAAGCTGAAGAAGGGTGGCACGGTGCGCGTCACCGTCGAGAAGAAGGAAACCGGCGAGACCGGCCTGAAGCTCGAATCGTTGGCCGATGAAGCTCCGGTGAAGCCGAAGAAGGAAGAGCCCGAGGACGCGCCGAAGCCGAGGAAGGCGGCGGCGAAGAAGCCTGCCGCCAAGAAGGCGGTGGCGCAGAAGCCGGAGCCGAAGGGCAAGGACGGCGGCAAGCGAAGCCTGGTGCCGCAACTGCCCCGCAAGGGCTGATCGACCTGAGCGCGTCCCGCTGAAACGGATTCAGGCGGCGCACGCTAGTCTAGGTGCTTGTTACCAAAACGGCCGCCCGCCTTTGGGCGACATGCATTGAAGTCAAAAAGCCCCGGCAACGGGGCTTTTTGATTGGGAGGAACCGGCACGTGACGGCTGGCCAAATCATCCATACCGAATGGCGCGCGGCCCTCCGGAAGTCGAGCATTGCCGCCCCGGGAAATGTTTGCTGGCTGCAGAGTCAAGCAACGCCGTCCGGCGCGAAGCGTGTCAGGAAATATCCGCACGCCTTCCAGATCATGATCGACAAGAGCGCACCCGCGTAGCCGTCGATGGCATAATGCCAGCCAAGCGCAACTGAGCCGACCATTATCAAGGCAGCGAATGCCCACATCAGGATACCGGCCGGCCGGGAGCGCTGCGTTGCGTACAAAGAGAAAAGCACCGCCATCGCCACGTGCATGGACGGGAAAGCGGATATGCCGATGCTGCCGACGGTCGCGCCGGTATAGCCGCTCCATAGCATGTCCTGCGTGCTAAGCGCCCAGATCGGATAGATGCGATCGGCGGCGGCGAGTGCCTGCATGAGGGGACGGAAGTCACCGCCGAGTCCCAGTCGGTCGTAAAAGCACGGCCCTGCCGACGAGAGCCCCATCGCCAGGAAGAAGCCGCCAAGCGTCCATATCAGCATGAAGCTCATCAGGAACTGATGGCGCAGCTTCGTATCTTTGCGCGTGATGCAGGCGGTGAAAACCGTGGCGATGAGCACGATGAACCAGAAATTGTAGGCGAGATTGAGCATCCTCAATGCAAATGGCGACTGGACGACAAACCACAGCCATTCGTCCGGGGCTCTACCGAAATGCAGGATCCGATCGGCGTGGGCCAGCGCCTTGTCCCATGCAAAAGGGGAGAGGATTGCGATGGCTCCTTTCAGAACACCGACGGCGGATACGAAGGCGATGCTGGCGGTCAGGCCGTTGAGACTGTTGGCCGTGCGTTCGGCGTCGCCGAAAAAGCTGCCCAGCGATTTCAGGAAGGTGCCGAGCGGTTCGGGATCCCGTTTGACCAGCGCAAGGTGGAGAAAGATCCCAAGTGCAAAGACGCAACCGCAGATCCAGAAAGCGATCAAAAGGTACTCAATGTATTCTTTCAATATGCCGAAATCCGGCATGTTTCCGGTGCGCATGCCGATAGCTATTGCCAGAAGCAGAGCGCCGACGGCCAAGGCGTGAAGCAATCTGTGTCGTCGAAAGGCGTGTGCCAGGGCGATCAGAAAAGCCCGTCCGCCAGCCATCCTCGCAAGGGGGGTCGACGCCGCAACCGAATTGTCCATGGTTTGAAACCCAATAGCTCGCCACGCCCCAGCGTTCTACAGCGAGATGGTTCGATATTTCCTAACCAAACGATTCGAGTGCAAACGGTCGCATCCGGGCGCCGCACGCGGCCGGCCGGGGAAAAACGCGCCGGGGTTGTCGCGGCAAACCGAAATTGGATCGTCAGTGCGAGGCTGTCAGTCGGCCTTCAACGGCGACGGGACCGCGCGCTTTAGTTTCCCAGTGCCGCGCGGATCTTGCCGGCGTTCTCGGCCAGCACTTCCGGCTTTTCCATCTGCCCGGAATGGGGCTTCAGCGGCACGCCGTCGAAGCGCGGAATGACGTGGACATGGAGATGGTAGACGGTCTGCCCGGAGGCCGGCTCGTTGAATTGCATCAAGGTGACGCCGTCGGCATTGAAGGCCTTTTTCACGGCAACCGCCACCTTCTGCACCACGGCAAACAGCGGACCGAATGTTGCCGGATCGGCGTCGAGGATATTGCGCGACGGCGCCTTCGGCACCACCAGCGTGTGACCGACCCCCTGCGGCATCACATCCATGAAGGCTACGACCGCATCGTCCTCATAGATGCGGTGCGAGGGGATTTCGCCGCGCAGGATTTTCGCAAAAATGTTGCCGGGATCGTAGGCTTCGGCCATGGCGGGCACTCCGGATTATGGTCGTCGTCCGGTGTAGCGAAGCCGCTTCCGAGCGGCAAGACGAATGAGCCGATCTGTCGGCAGCGCGGTCGAGCGCCGGCCGCCGCTCGAGCGGAAGGTCATCAGGTAGAGCCAGGCGGCGGTGCGCGGTTCGGCCATCGCTGATGGAGCGACCATGAAGTGGATCGTCGCCGGTCGGCCGTTGTTTATTGTGTCGGCGCTGTTCTTCATCGCCGCCGCGTGGCCCGCAGGCGATCTGCTGGCGCTTGGCGGCGGCATTTTCTTCCTGGTTGCCTGCTTTTCGTTCCTCGTTCCGATCGCGGCCCGAAAGCCGCAATGACTGTGGATGGCAAGGCCCGAGCTATTCCTTGAGATCCTTGCGGAACGGGGTGTGCTCTTCGAGATACTCCCCCATCCGCTCCACCTCGCGCCTCTCGCGGCGAAGGTAGTCGGCGACCGCGTTGCGCAGGCCAGGATGGGCGATGTAGTGCGCCGAATGCATGGTCACCGGCTGGTAGCCGCGCGCCAACTTGTGCTCGCCTTGCGCGCCGGCCTCCACCACCTTCAACTTGCGCTCGATCGCGAAGTCGATCGCCTGATGGTAGCAGACCTCGAAATGCAGGAAGGGGTGGTCCTCGATACAGCCCCAGTTGCGGCCGTAAAGCGCGTCGGACCCGATGAAGTTGATGGCGCCCGCAATGTAGCGGCCGTTGCGCTTGGCCATGACCAGGAGAACGTCCTCGGCCATGCGCTCGCCGATCAGCGAGAAGAACTGGCGGTTGAGATAAGGGCGGCCCCATTTCCTGCCGCCGGTATCCATGTAGAAAGCGAAGAAATCGTCCCAGGCGCGTTCGGTGATGTCCCTGCCGGTCAGCCAATCGATGCTGATGCCGTCGGCCAGCGCCTCGCGACGCTCCTTTTTCATCGCCTTACGCTTGCGTGAGGCCAGCGTGGCGAGGAAGTCATCATAGCTCGAAAAGCCTTCGTTGAAGAAATGGAACTGCTGGTCGGTTCGGTGCAGGAAACCCGCTGCTTCGAGCGTCGCAATGTCGGGCTCGGCGGCGAAAGTGACATGCGCGGAAGACACGCCGAGCTTGTCGGTCACCAATTTCAGGCCGGCGGCGAGGCCGGCCCTCACCGCGCCTTCGTCCTCGCCCCTGCTTACGAGCAGGCGAGGCCCGGTGACCGGCGTGAACGGCACCGAGCATTGCAGCTTCGGATAATAGCGCCCACCTGCGCGCTCGAACGCGTCCGACCAGCCGTGGTCGAAGACATATTCGCCCTGACTGTGCGATTTGAGATAGCAAGGCACGGCGCCCAGCAGCTTGCCTTGCGCCGTCTCGAGCCTGAGGTGATGACCCTGCCAGCCGGTGCGCCGTACGGCACAGCCAGAATCCTCAAGCGCGCTCAGAAAACCGAATGAAACGAGCGGGTTGTAGCCGTTTGCTGTGTCGCCGCGCGTGGTTGCGGCGAAGCCGTTCCATTCATCGCAGGTGAATGCGCCGATGGTCGTCGCGATGCGGACCGAATAGTCCGCATTCGCTGTCGGTCCATCGTCGTCGTCACCCTGATCCATCCGGCTTATTTAAGCGTCCTCAGGGCTGCTACAAGTCACGTTTCAGGCACTGCCTCACAGCATGATGCCGAAAGTGCGAAGCGGTTTTCGGACGGCATCATGCTCTCTCTCAGATTGATTTCGGCGGATCTGATCCAGGTCATTCGACCTGAAATCATCCAGCTCTAGGCGACCTTGACCAGGTCCGGCTCAAAGCCCTCGAAGGTCATCTGGTCGGCATATTTGAAGGTGAGGTCGACCGCCGGCTGGTCGTGCACGGTCCACGTGATGACCGGCATCTTGAGCTTTTCGCGCACGAAGCTGACGAACGGGTTCGGCAGATCGCCGGCGGCGTAAGAGGTGAAGGCGAGGTTGTGCGCCAGCATGGCAAAATGCGCCTCGATCAGCTGGTCGTCCTTGCCGTAGGCGGTGAGCCCGCCGGGAATGCCCGGCGCCTCCTTGGCGAAGTCGCGGATCAGCCAATGGTCAAACGACATGATCGCCACCTTGCCAGTGTAGCGCTTGAGCAGCCTGCCGACGCTTGCGACCAATCCTTTGTCGTGGCCGGGAACACCTTTCAGCTCGACCACCAGCGGCACGCGTCCGTCGATCAGGTCGAGCGCGTCCTGCAACGTCGGCACATGATCTTTCGTGCCGCCGACCTTGAGCGCGGCAAGCTCGGCCGCGGTGCGTTGCCAGACGAAGCCATCCTCGCCTGTCAGTCGTTTCAGGTCGCAGTCGTGGATGATGACGGGAACGCCATCGGACGAGACATGCACGTCGCATTCGATCGCGTAACCGCGCTCGGCTGCCGCGGCGAAGGCCGACAGCGTGTTCTCCCAGCGTGTCTTGTTCATGTCGTGGAAGCCGCGATGCGCGACGGGGCGGGCTATCAGCCAGGAAAGGTCGGTCATGTCAGGCTCGTTCACTCGACTTCGAAGATCGCTTCGATCTCGACCGCGGCATTGAGCGGGAGCGACGCAGTGCCGACGGCGGAGCGAGCGTGCTTGCCACGTTCGCCGAGGACCGCGACGAGGAAGTCGGAGGCGCCGTTGGCGACCAGATGCTGCTCGACGAAGTCCGGCGCCGAGGCGACGAAGACCGTGATCTTGACCAGCCGGCGAATTTTTTCGAGATCGCCAAGTGCTGCCTTGGCCTGCGCCAGAATGTTGATGGCGCAGAATTTTGCGCCCTCCTTGCCGGCGGCGGTATCGATGTCGCGGCCAAGCAGCCCGCTTGCCTGCAGCTTGCCGTCCTTCAGCGGCAGCTGCCCGGCGGTGAAGAGCGTGTTGCCTGTCCGGCAGTAGGGCACGTAGTTGGCGGCCGGCGCTGCTGCGGCCGGAATGGCGACGCCGAGATCGCTTAGCCGCTTTTCGATTGTTTCGCTCATTGGTTTTCCCTATTGCTGGAAGGCGCCGCGTTGGCGGGGCCGAAATTGCTATTTTTGCCTCGCTTCCGCCACGACTTTTTTTAAGCTGGACCATCTTTCCCTGCGGCCTGCCATCGGCCGCGACGATCGGAGCACTGCATGCGCTTGACGCGCCTTTTCCTTTCCGCCGCTCTCCTGTCGGCGGCCATCCCGATGACTCCGGCCCTTGCCGTGCCAGCGCTGCAGGCGCACCGCGCCGTCTATGATCTCACGCTCAACAAGGCGTCCGACCGCTCCGGCATCACAGGCATCTCCGGCCGCATGGTCTATGAGTTCAACGGCTCTCCCTGCGAGGGCTATACGGTGAAGTTCCGTTTCGTCACGCAGATCGTCACCAGCGAGAACACCAGGCTGACCGATCAGCAGACGACGACGTTCGAGGACGCGGAAGGCAAGACCTTCTCCTTCGTGACGAAGTCCTTCGTCGACCAGAACCTCGACAAGGAAGTCAAGGGTATGGCGACCAGGGAGCCGAAAGGCCTCAAAGTCAACATCGACAAGCCCGAGAAGAACACGCTCGAGCTCGCCGCCACGCAGTTCCCCACCCAGCACCTCGTGGAGCTGATCGGCAAGGCCGAGAAGGGCGAGAACTTCTATCAGACCAATCTGTTCGACGGCTCCGAGGATGCCAATAAGGTGATGACGACCACCGTCGTCGTCGGCAAAAGAGCCGACGCCGACAAGGCGGACCCGGAAGCGCCGGCGCTCGCCAAGCTTGCCACCGACAAATACTGGCCGGTCGACATCGCCTATTTCGACGACACCGACAAAAGCGGCGAAGAGGTGCCGGAGTACCGGATCAGCTTCAAACTGCATGAGAACGGCATCACGCGCGACCTCGTCATGGACTATGGCGACTTCTCGATGACCGGCAAATTGGTGAACCTGTCGCTCTTCGATCAGGCCAAGCCCTGTCCGGCCTCGAAATAGCGGCGGGTTAACCACTACGGCGATCCGTCGCCGAGCCTGACTTGAAGACGCCGCAATCCCGTTCCAGCATCCCTTAGGCATTTCGGGGGAAAAGCTTGGGCAGGATCGACGTGTTCGTGGCGCCGCGACCCAATCCGGCGCTGATCAAGGTGATGACGATCGTCAACCGCATCGTCATGCTGCGAGGGGTTCCCGGCTTCCGCGACCTGTTGCCGTTCAATCGGCTCGCCGGCTTGCGCGGCGTCGCCAATATCCGTCACATCGACTTTCCCGTCGCCGACCAGCAGAAGCTGCAGGCCTGCTGCGGCGAAGGCCAAGCGACGTTCATCACGCCCAACCATCCGGAATTCTTCACCGACTGGATGATCGACAAGGAGATCGTCTCGCGCGTCAGCCCGCTTGCCGCCTCATGGGCAACACATGGGGTGGTGAACGGGCTCGGTCGGCTGATGCAGAGATTCTGGCTGGCCAACAATCTGATCGCGCAGATTCCCGGCAACAGCGAAGCCGCCAAAGCGCATTCGGTCGATTGGGCGCTGAAAGGCCATGGCGTGCTGCTTCATCCGGAAGGCAGCGTCGGCTGGCACGGCAACTATGTCGCGCCGCTGCTTCCCGGCGCGGTGGAGATGGGGCTGGCGGCGCTGAAGCGCGGGCGCGAAACCAACAAGGATTTCAAGGTCTGGGTGGCTCCTGTTGTCTGGAAGCTCGCCTTCATCGGCAATGTCGAGCGGCCGCTCGCCAGGGAATGCGCCTATGTCAAGAAAAAGCTGAAAATGGAAAGTGTTGCAGCCGGCTCCCTGCCGGAGCGCGTCTACAGCATCTATTCAGGCCTGCTGTCCCTCGACGAGCAGGCCTGTGGCCTGACCGCAGAGGCGGGCGCTTCCTTTGCCAGCCGCCAGCAAAGGGTGCTGGCCGAGCTTGGCCTGCGGCTCGCCGATGCCGTTGCGGCCGAACCCGACCTCGATTTGGCCGAGTTGCTGCGGCGTTCACGCCGCTGGCTGCGCGAGGGCAAGGCTGATGCGGATGAGCAGAAACGCGTGCGAAAACTGGCGGAAACGATCCAGCGCGTCCAGCGCGTCGGCTCCTGGGCCTTCGCCAATCAGACGATAACCCAGGAGGAGATCGCCGAGCATCTGAAGCGCATCCGCAACGACTATTGCCAAGGCAACTTGCGCGATTCGATCAACCGCTTCATTCCGCAGCCCGCCGGGCCGCGCTGCGCTCACATCCGCGTGCCCGAGCCGTTGGCGCTTCATGCATATGATGGTTCGGTCGAAGAGGCGCTCGCCGTGCTGCGCTCAAGGATGCAGGAAGCGGTGTCGAGAATCGTGACCGAACTTGAAGCCGCCGGCGGCTTCATTTCCTATCCGAATCCCTTCTATCATCGCTGACTTCGCGTCGGCCCGGGGTGATTGTGAGCGGGCCGCTGATGTCGGTTGGAGTGCGGCAAGCTCGATGGCTGTCTATGTCGATGCGGCGATCTGGAAATGGGCCGGCCATCGCTGGTGCCATCTGCTCGCCGACGACACCGACGAGCTCCACCGCTTTGCCGCCGATCTCGGCCTCAAGCGCTCGTCCTATCAGGGGCCGCCGAAGACTTCGGCGCCGCATTACGATATCACCGGCTTCGAGCGCGACCGCGCCGTGCGGCTCGGCGCGGTCGAATGCAGTCGCGAGGAGATTGTCGCCGTCTTCCGCCGCGTCAGAGTGCCGAACGGCAAGACCCGACGCTGACGGAGTTTTGATGCATGTCGTTGTCCCAGAACCGCCGAACACTTCTGGGCGACATGCATAAGTGCGCGGATCGCCGCAGGTGAGGGCGTTTTCCGGTAGCTCGCTTGCGTTTACGAGACTTCCCCTCTATATGCGCGCTCATTCCACACACGGACTTTGGTGTCTGCCCGGGAGAAATCCGGCTGAAACCTCCGGTGGCATCAGGACATAAGTCCGAAATGCCTGTGTCCGTGGAGGCCAACCGGAAAGGAACTAAGGAATGGCTCTGCCTGATTTCAGCATGCGCCAGCTTCTGGAAGCTGGTGTTCACTTCGGCCACCAGACCCACCGCTGGAACCCGAAGATGGCGCCCTACATCTATGGCGCCCGCAACAACATCCACATCATCGACCTGTCGCAGACGGTGCCGCTGCTGCACCAGGCCCTGAAGCAGGTTTCCGACACCGTCGCCAAGGGCGGCCGTGTGCTGTTCGTCGGCACCAAGCGCCAGGCTTCGGACATCGTCGCCGACGCCGCGCAGCGTTCGGCCCAGTATTACGTCAACTCGCGTTGGCTGGGCGGCATGCTGACCAACTGGAAGACGATCTCGAATTCGATCCAGCGCCTGCGCAAGCTCGACGAGACGCTGGCCGGCGAGGCCCAGGGCCTCACCAAGAAGGAGCGGCTCAACCTCGACCGCGAGCGCGAGAAGCTCAACAAGGCGCTGGGCGGCATCAAGGACATGGGCTCGACGCCGGACCTGATGTTCGTCATCGACACCAACAAGGAAGCGATCGCCATCCTCGAGGCCAAGCGCCTCGGCATCCCGGTCGTCGCCATCATCGATTCCAATTGCGACCCGGACAAGATCGACTTCCCGATCCCCGGCAATGACGACGCGGCCCGCGCGATCCAGCTTTATTGCGACCTGATCGCCAAGGCTGCGATCGACGGCATCGCCCGGCAGCAGGGTGCGCTCGGCATGGACATCGGCGCGTCGGCCGAGGCTCCGGTCGAACCGGCGCTCGACACTCCGGCCACTGAAGCTCCGGAAGCTTGAAAAACGAAGGCCGGCTTCGGCCTTCATCTTTCCAATAAGTTGGCGCGTTAAAGCGCTTTTGCCGGGCGCATCATCGGGATTCGATGGTGCGTCGGCGCATTTGAAACAAAGAGGCGACAATGAGCATTTCGGCTGCACAGGTCAAAGAACTCCGCGACTTGACCGGCGCGGGCATGATGGACTGCAAGGCGGCGTTGAACGAAACCAACGGCGACATGGAAGCGGCCGTCGACTGGCTGCGCAAGAAGGGCATCTCCAAGGCCGACAAGAAGGCCGGCCGCACCGCGGCGGAAGGCCTGATCGGCGTCGATTCCGGTGTTCGCGAAGCCGCGGTCGTCGAGGTGAACTCCGAGACCGACTTCGTCGCGCGCAACTCCGCCTTCCAGGAAATCGTCGCCAACGTCGCCAAGGTGGCGCTCGCCTATGGCACGACCGAAGCAGTTGCCGCGGCCAAGTATCCGGGCTCCGACAAGTCAGTCACCGACACCATCAAGGACGCGGTCGGCACCATCGGCGAGAACATGGGCTTCCGCCGCTCGGCCAAGCTCACTGTCCCGCATGGCGCGGTGGCGACCTATGTCCACAATGCCGTCGCGGACGGCCTCGGCAAGCTCGGCGTGCTGGTCGCGATCGAGACCACCGGCAATGAGCATGCGGCGAGCGCCTTCGGCCGCCAGGTCGCCATGCATGTCGCCGCGACCAACCCGGTTGCGCTGACTGCCGAGGAAGTCGACCCGGCCCTGATCGAGCGCGAGAAGGCGATCTTCTCCGACCAGGCCCGCCAGTCCGGCAAGCCGGAAGCGATCATCGAGAAGATGGTCGAGGGCCGGCTGCGTAAGTTCTATGAAGAGGTGGTGCTCCTGAAGCAGGCCTTCGTGCTCAATCCCGACATCACCGTCGAGAAGGCGCTGAACGATGCCGAGAAGGAGATCGGCGCGCCGGCCAAGATCACCGCTTACCTGCGCTTCGCTCTGGGCGAAGGCATCGAGAAGGAAACGACCGATTTCGCGGCGGAAGTCGCGGCCGCGGTCAAGAAATAGCCCGAAGCAAAAGTAAGGCTACAGAGCTCAGGCAACTCGGCCGGGTGTCCGCATGGATGCCCGGCCGATCTCTTGAGCGGTATCGATAAAGGCTCTGAGCTTCGGCGCCATCGATGCCCTGCGCGGGAAATAGAGGAACAGGCCCGGCTCCTCGATCGCAGTCTTCGGCAGGATCTGAACCAGACGACCCGCGGCGAGATCGGCGCGCACCAGCGGCTCGAATACGTAGGCGAGCCCGACGCCAGCAAGCGCAAGATCGATCGCCGCAAGGGAATCGGTGACGATGGCCGTGCCGCGCGTCTCGACCACGACATCCTTGCCGTTCTCGTTCAGATCCCAACGATAGAGCCCGCCGGCGCGGACAAGCCGGTAGCCGATGCAATTGTGCTTGGCGAGATCGGCCACCGCGCGGGGACGGCCGTGCTTTTCGACATAGGCGGGCGAGGCGACAACCACCGCCTTGAAGGGAGGCGTAAGCCGCACGGTGATCATATCCTGTGCGATCATCTCGCCCAGCCTGATGCCGGCATCGAAACCCTCGCCGACGATATCGACCAGGGCCTGGTCGGCGAAGACCTCGACCGTTACCTCCGGATAGCCTTCGGCCATGGCCGCGATCACCGGCGTGACCGCCAGGGGGATCGCGATATTGGACGCATTGATCCTGAGCAGGCCGGAGGGCCTGCCGTTGACGCCGCGGATGCGGTCGATGCGCTCGGAGATGTCCTGCAGGGCAGGGGCCGCGGTCTCCACCAGCGCCTTGCCGGCTTCGGTCAGCGAAACGCTGCGCGTTGTGCGCGCAAACAGCGGCTGGCCGATGCGCTCTTCCACCAGCCGCACCGCATGGCTGACGGCCGACGGACTCATGCCGAGCTCGGCCGCGGCAAGCGCGAAGCCGCCGCGCCGAGCCACGGCGACGATCACCGGCAGATGCGTCAGCAGATCTCGATCCATTCATGAATAACATCGCATAGTCCTTGCGAACAATGCAATCTTATCGATGCCGTCAAGGTGGTCCACATTGTCGCCAAACACATCGGCGGTGGGGCGCGATGCGCAAGGAGAAGAAAAACATGAATGCTTTGAGACACGTGACCTTCGCGGCAGGACTGGCACTGGCGCCCGTCGACGCCGGCGGAGCCGAACCAATGGGCTGGCAAATGCTCGCCGACGAGCGCGCCGTCATCCGCATCGCGGATGCCATTGACCGCGCCGTCGATGCGCAGGATTGGAAACTCGCCCGCAGCTTCTTCGCCGACCGGGTTACCGCGGACTTCAGCAGCCTTTCCGGACAGCCCGCGGCCACGGTCGCCTCCGACGATCTGATCGGCGCCTGGGCTGCCAATCTCAAAGGCAGCAAGACGAGCCTGCACCTGCGGACCAACCATCAGGTCGAAATAGAGGCCGATACGGCGACCGTCCGTTCCAACGGCTATGCCTGGAACAGGATGGAAGGCAATGGCGATCCGCTCTGGGAGGTCTGGGGCACCTATGAGCATCGCCTGACCCGATCGGGTCAAGGCTGGAAGGTCGACGGCTTCACGTTCCGCATGACGCATGAGCGGGGCAATCCCTGGGTGAAAGCGACGCCTGGCCAGTAAGCCCATACCAAACACGATCGGAACACGTCATGAGCATGAACTATTACACACTTGGCAACAGCGGCCTGCGCGTCAGCCGGCTGGCGCTGGGCACCATGACCTTCGGCACCGAATGGGGCTGGGGTGCTGATAGGGAAACCGCCCGCGCCATGTTCGACGCCTATGTCGAGGCCGGCGGCAATTTCTTCGACACGGCCGACCTCTACACCGGCGGGACGGCAGAGACCTGGCTCGGCGAATTCGTCGCCGAGCGCGGCTTGCGCGACAAGGCGGTGATCGCCACCAAATTCACGATGAACACGGAACCCGGCAATCCGAATGCCGGCGGCAATGGCCGAAAGAACATCATGCGCGCGGTGGACGCTTCGCTGAAGCGGCTCGGAACCGACCATATCGATCTTTACCTCATGCATGTCTGGGACAGGCTGACGCCGGCCGAGGAGGTGTTGCGCACGCTGGACGATTTGGTGCGTGCCGGCAAAGTACGCCATATCGGTCTTTCCGACGTGCCGGCCTGGTATGCCGGGCGGGCGCAGGCGATCGCCGAACTGCGCGGCTATGAGCCGGTCTCGGCCCTGCAGCTCGAATATTCGCTCGCCGAGCGTTCGATCGAACATGAATTCGCGCCTTTCGCCTCGCGTCACGGCGCCGGCATCATGGCGTGGAGCCCGCTGGCCAGCGGCCTGCTAAGCGGCAAATACCGCCCGGCGCAAGCCGGCAATGCCGGCCGGCTCGACGGGTTCCGCAACACCACGCATCCGGGTTTCCAGAAATTCAGCGAACGCAATTGGGCGATCGTTACGGAACTCGAGAAGGTGGCTTCCGAACTCGATCGAAGCATGGCGCAGGTGGCGCTGAACTGGGTTGCGGCGCAGCCGGGTGTGGCCACCGTCATCCTCGGCGCGACGAAACTTGCCCAGTTGCAGGACAATCTGCGGGCGCTCGACTTTTCATTCCCTGCCGACCTTCGCAAGCGGCTCGATTCGGTGAGCCTTGCGCCCGCGCCGTTCCCGCATTCCTTTTTTGGACCCGAGATTCAGGTCAGGGTGGCCGGCGGTGTCGTGACCGGCGACAAGCCGTCCGGCTATTCGCTGCCGGTCATGATCGAAGGCGAGGCGGTCAGCATCAGCAGCAACTGATCGGAAAAGCCTGGAATTTTGAGCGAGGGCGCGGCGTGACATCGCCGCGCCCTTCGTGTATCGGGTCGAACCATCGTGCCAGCGCCGCCAGGCGAAGCGGGGCGCCTTCGCCTCCAGATTTGCCCGCGCCGAGATTTTTCGAGGAACCAGATGACGGTGAAGCCCCTCTATCGACGTGTCTTGCTGAAAGCTTCGGGCGAAGCCTTGATGGGGGAACAGCATTTCGGGATCGACGTCTCGGTCGTCGACCGTATCGCAGCCGATATTGCCGAGGCGCGGGCGCTTGGCGTCGAAGTCGGAGTCGTGATCGGCGGCGGCAACATCTTCCGCGGCGTGGCCGTCGCCTCCAAGGGCGGCGACCGCGTCACCGGCGATCACATGGGCATGCTCGCCACCGTCATCAACTCGCTGGCGCTGCGCACCTCGCTGAACAAAATCGGCGTCGACGCCGTGGTGCTTTCGGCCATTGCCATGCCGGAACTCTGCGAAAGTTTTTCACAGCGCCAGGCGACCGCCTATATGAATCAAGGCAAGGTGGTGATCTTTGCCGGCGGCACCGGCAATCCGTTCTTCACCACCGATTCGGCCGCAGCGCTGCGCGCCGCCGAGATCGGCGCCGACGCGCTGTTCAAGGGCACGCAGGTCGATGGCGTCTATTCGGCCGACCCGAAGAAGGATCCGGAGGCGGTGCGCTTCGACCGCATAAGTCATGCCGAAGTCATCAAACGCGGGCTTACGATCATGGATACGGCCGCGATTGCACTTGCGCGTGAAAACAACATTCCGATAATCGTCTATTCGATCCACGAAAAAGGTGGTTTCGGCGAAATTCTAAGAGGCGGCGGCCGTTGCACCATCGTCGCGGACAATTGACTGGGGCCGAAGACGGCTGAATGATCGCCGGTCCCGGACGAGACTAGAAGACAAGCAGTGAACCCGGCGAACGGGTCGAGGAGATGATCATGAGTGGCGAGTACGACGATCTCAAGCGGCGCATGGACGGGGCGATCGCGGCCTTCAAGCACGATCTCGCTTCGCTGCGCACCGGCCGCGCTTCCAGCAACCTGCTCGACGCCGTCCAGGTTCATGCCTACGGTACGACGATGCCGATCAACCAGGTGGCCAATGTATCGGTGCCCGAGCCGCGAATGATTTCGGTCTCGGTCTGGGACAAATCGATGGTGAGCGCCGTCGACCGCGCTATCCGCGAGGCCAATCTTGGCTTCAATCCGATCGTCGACGGCACCAATCTGAGGATTCCTTTGCCCGAACTCAACGAGCAGCGCCGCAAGGAACTGGTCAAGATCTCGCACGGCTATGCGGAGAACGCCCGCGTCGCGGTTCGCCATGTCCGTCGCGACGGCATGGATTTCCTCAAAAAGGCGGAAAAGGACGGCACGATCAGCGAAGACGATCATCGCAAGCGCTCCGACCAGGTTCAGAAGCTGACCGATGAGATGATCAGCACCATCGATCACCTGCTTTCCGATAAGGAAGCTGAAATCATGCAGGTTTAGGGTCGGTTTCTCACCGGCTCGAAAGCGAGACCATGACAACCCCCGCGCATGTCGCGATCATCATGGACGGAAACGGACGCTGGGCCAAGGCGCGCGGCATGCCGAGGCTTGCCGGCCACCGCGCCGGCGTTGAAGCCTTGCGCAAGACGGTGCGCGCCGCGCCAGAGCTCGGCATCTCCCATCTGACGGTCTATGCCTTCTCCTCTGAAAACTGGTCGCGGCCGAAGTCCGAGGTCAGCGACCTGATGGGCCTCCTGAAGCTCTTCATCCGCCGCGATCTCGCCGAACTGCACCAAAACGGCGTGCGGGTGAGGGTGATCGGCGACAGGGAAGGGCTACAGCCGGACATCAGAGGCCTGCTGCAGGAGGCCGAATCGCTGACCGCGGGCAATGAGGCGCTGACGCTGGTCATCGCCTTTAACTATGGCGGGCGCGACGAGATCGTGCGCACCGCGCGCAAGCTCGCCGATGCCGTGGCTCGCGGCGACTTGACAAGCGACGCCATCACGATGGAGAGCTTTGCCGGCTCGCTCGACACCGAGGGCATTCCCGATCCAGACCTCGTGATCCGCACCAGCGGCGAGCTCAGGCTGTCGAACTTCCTTTTGTGGCAGGCCGCCTATAGCGAGCTTGTCTTCCTGCCTTGCTACTGGCCGGACTTCAGCCGGGAGCACCTGGCCGACGCCCTGCGCGACTTTGCCGGCCGCGAACGCCGTTTCGGCGGGCTCGCCGCCCGCGACGTCGCCTTGTAGCGCGGCATCGATGAGCAATCTCCAGCAGCGTGTCATCTCGGCCATCGTGATGGCAGCCGCCACACTTGCGCTCACCTGGCTCGGCGGGCTGCCGTTCCGCCTGTTCTGTGCGGCGATCGCGGCGTTGATCTTCTACGAATGGACGCGCATGGCACGCGCTGAGAACGGTGCGACGCTCGGCTTTCTGCCGGAAGTGCTGATTCTGGTCTTCATCGGCGCGCTGGTCGCCGGCCTGCCGGCACTGTGGCTGCTGCTTCTGGTCGCAGCCATCACTGTTATCGTCGCTGTTGCCGCGCGACTGCGGGGAGCAGTGCAGTGGGAGGCCTCGGGGCTGGCATACGCGTCGTTGTCCGGCTTGTCGCTCGCCTATCTGCGCGGGGACAGCCACTCAGGATTGATCGCCATCCTCTTCCTGTTCGCGGTCGTCTGGGCGACCGACATAGCGGCCTATTTCGTCGGCCGCAGGGTCGGCGGCCCGAAGCTTGCGCCATCAATCTCGCCCGGCAAGACGCAGAGCGGCGCGCTTGGCGGCGCTGTCGGCGGCATCGCTGCCGGATTGGTGCTGGCAATCGCGGCCGGGGCCGGCAATCTCACTATGCTTGGTCTCGTCGCCTTGGCACTCTCGATCGTCTCGCAGATCGGCGATCTGTTCGAATCCTGGGTCAAACGCCGGCACGGCTGCAAGGATTCGAGCAATCTCATTCCCGGCCATGGCGGCGTCATGGACAGGGTGGACGGGCTTGTCGCGGCTGCGTTCGCCCTGTACGTCATCGGTTGGATTGCGGCGGGCGCCGACCATCCGGCAATGGGGCTGTTTCCGAACTGACTGGCGTCGCCAATGGGCGAAAACGACGCGTGCCATGGATTCGCCCGGATTGATGCCACAGTCGCGGCGGACTGTCGCGCTGGGCGAATTTTGAGGGCATGACTTGAACGAGATTCTTCACGCGCTCTTCAGCACGCAGGGCTTTGTCCTCGGCACCCTTGTGCCGTTCCTGTTTGTGCTCACCGTCGTGGTATTCGTGCATGAGATGGGCCACTACCTCATCGGCCGCTGGTGCGGCATCGGCGTCAAGGCTTTTGCCATCGGCTTCGGCCCGGAGCTCTTTGGTTTCAACGACCGCCACGGCACACGCTGGAAGCTTTGCGCCATTCCGCTTGGCGGCTACGTGAAATTCGTCGGCGACATGAACGCGACATCGAGCCAGCCGAGCACCGAGGACCTCGAATCGCTGAGCGAGGCCGAGCGCGAGGTCGCCTTCCACACCCAGCCGATCTGGAAACGCGCGGCGACCGTCGTCGCCGGGCCGCTGTTCAATTTCCTGCTGACGATCGCCGTGTTCGCGGTGCTGTTTTCCCTCTACGGCCGCCCGGTAATGGAGCCGATGGTGGCCGAAGTCAGCGCCGGCAGCCCGGCGGCGCGGGCGGGCATTCAGCCCGGCGATCGATTCGTCAGAGTCGACGGCAACAAGGTGGAGACCTTCGCCGACGTTCAACGCCTGGTTTCGGGCCGCGCCGGCGACGCCATCACCTTCACCATGTTGCGCGACGGCAAGGAAATCACCGTCACCGCGACACCGGAACCGATGGAGCAGCAGGATGCGCTCGGCAACAAGGTCAAGGTCGCGATCATCGGCGTGGCCAACAACGCCGAACTCGGGCAGCCGCGACTGGTCTCCTACACGCCCGCGGGCGCGCTGGCGGCGGCTGTCGAAGAAACCGGGCATGTGATCGAGCGCACCGGGCAATTTCTGCAGCGCTTCGTCGTCGGGCGCGAGGACAAATGCCAACTCGGCGGCCCGATCAAGATCGCGAAAATGTCGGGTCAGGCGGCCAAACTCGGTTTCGAGTGGCTGGTGCAGCTTGTTGCATTCCTGTCAGTCGGGATAGGGATTCTCAATCTTCTGCCGATTCCCCCTCTCGACGGCGGCCACCTCTTGTTCTACGGCGTGGAGGCCGTCATAAGGCGGCCCGTGTCGGAGCGGATGATGGAGATGGCCTACCGGACCGGTCTCCTTCTGGTGCTCGGATTTATGGGTTTCGTTTTTTGGAATGATCTGTTTGGGTGCTGAAATCATGAAGGAATTTGGCTTCGGCTCCATCCATATTGAGACGCCGTTTACCATGCGTGGGGATATGCGTGACACGAAAGCCACGCAACAGGGTTAAGTAAATACAAATTAACCGGGAGCCTTGCGTGTAGGGGAAATCCGGTTAATACGGTAAGGGAAAATACCGCACGTCCGGTTTTCTCGCCGTGGGGACTACGAGAAAAAGGTACAAAAGCCCGATGAAGGCAGCATCCAAGTTTCTGAGCGCCGCGTCCGCGGCGGCTTTGTCCGCCGCCCTGGTTTTGCCAGGCGCGCTCGCAGTGCAGTTCGTTGCCACATCGGTAGCCGAAGCAGCAGTGGTCAGTAGGGTCGAGGTCAGCGGCAACCAGCGTGTCGATGCCGAAACCATCCGCAATTACATTTCGATCAAGCCCGGCAAGGCGTTTTCAAGCGCCGATGTCGATAGCGCCGTGAAAGCCCTGTTCGGCACCGGGCTGTTCTCGGACGTCCAGATCAATCAGGTCGGCTCGACCCTGGTCGTCAAGGTTTCCGAATACAAGGTCGTCAACCAGGTCCTGTTCCAGGGCAACAAGAAGCTCAAGGACAACGCGCTCCAGGCCGCCGTCCAACTGAAGCCGCGCGCGACCTTCTCGCAGCAGGCGCTCGACGCCGACGTCGAGGCGGTCAAGGCTGCCTATCGGCGTATCGGCCGCGACGACGCCGCCGTGACGACCCAGATCATGGACCTCGGCGACAATCGCGTGAACGTGGTCTTCAACATCAACGAAGGCGCGCGCACGCAGATCGCGGCGATCAATTTCGTCGGCAACAGCGCTTTTTCCAGCCGTCGCCTGTCGGACGTCATCAACACCAAGCGTTCGTCCTGGCTTTCGTTCGTGCTGCGCGACGACGTCTATGACGAGGACAAACTGCGCGCCGATCAGGAGTTGCTGCGCCGCTTCTACTACAATCACGGTTACGCCGATTTCCAGGTCGTTTCGGCCGTCGGTGAGTTGGACGAAGCCACCAACAAATACACGGTCACCATCACCGTGCAGGAAGGCGAGCGCTACAACTTCGGCGACATCAGTGTCGAGAGCACGATTCCCGAGGTCGACTCAAAGTCGCTGGAATCGGTGGTCCAGACGCACAAGGGCGATGTGTATAACGCCAAGGACGTCGAGGACACGATTGTTGCGCTCACTGAAAAGGTCGCCGGCTCAGGCTATGCGTTTGCCCAGGTGACGCCGCGCGGCGACCGCAATTTCGAGAATCATACAATCTCGGTCGTCTACACCATCGACCAGGGTACCAAGGCTTATATCGAGCGTATCGAAATCCGCGGTAACGACCGCACGCGCGACTATGTCATCCGGCGCGAATTCGATGTCAGCGAAGGCGACGCGTTCAACCAGGTGCTTATCCAGCGCGCGAAGAAGCGGCTGGAAGCTCTGGATTATTTTGAAAAAGTCGACATCTCGACCGTCCCCGGGTCCGCTCCGGACCAGGTCGTCCTGGTGGTCGATGTGGTCGAGAAGTCGACCGGTGAGTTCTCGGTCGGCGCCGGCTATTCGACCGGCGGCGACACGCCGGGTCCGTCCGTCGAAGGCTCGATCACCGAGCGCAACTTCCTTGGCCGCGGCCAGTACATCAAGCTGTCGGCCGGCGGCGGCAAGAACTCGCGCGACTATGCGATCTCCTTCACCGAGCCGTATTTTCTCGGCCGGCGCATCGCGGCGGGCTTCGACATCTACAAGTCGACCCGCGAGTACAACCACTACGATACGGACGTCACGGGCGCGACCATTCGCTTCGGCCTGCCGATCACCGACAGCATCTCGACGCAGCTGGCGTATAATATCTCGCAGGAGAAGTATTCGATCGCCGATGGCTGCTTGACCAGCGGCGTCTACGATCCGTCCAAGTGCACGATCTCCCAAGCCATCCGCGACGGCGTCGCCGAGAGCCCATGGACCAAGTCGTCGGTCAGCCTCGGTCTGGTTTACAATACCATCGACGACATGAAGAATCCGCACGAGGGTCTTTACATCACAGGCACAACGGAAGTCGCCGGTCTCGGCGGTGACGCCAAGTGGGTGAAGTTGACCGGGCGAGCAAGCGTCTACCAGACCTTGTCCGAGCAGTTGGACCTAGTCGGCCTGGTGTCGGGCGGCGCTGGCTATATCGCGGGCTACGGCAATGGCGATCTGCGCATCTTCGACCACTTCCAGAGCAATGACCGCATGATCCGCGGTTTCGCCTATGGCGGCATTGGCCCGATTGCCAGCGACACCAGTGGCGACCATCTCGGCGGCACGACCTATTTCAATGCTTCGGCGGAAGCCCAGTTCCCGATGCCGGTCATTCCGGAAAGCTTCGGCCTGCGTGGCGCGGTGTTCGCCGATGCGGCAACGCTCTATGGCAGCAAGCTCGATCCTGCTTTGATCAAGCCGGGATCGGCTGACATGCATCTGCGCGCTTCGGTCGGTGTCGGCCTGATGTGGGCTTCGCCGTTCGGTCCGATCCGCATCGACTATGCGATCCCGGTCGAGAAGCAGCCGGGCGACGACGTGCAGGAATTCAACTTCGGCATAGCGACCCGTTTCTAATCCGCGGGTTACGATGTTTCCGGGTCGTGTGATGGCCCGGAATCGACTGATCCGACCTAGCTGGATAATGTTTGTGGAATGACCGATCCGGTGTTCTTCGCGCCTTCACGCCGGTATACGGCTGGCGAGGTCGCGAATCTGACCGGCGCCAATCTTATTGATTCCTCGCAGGCCGACATCGCCATCGACGCGCTGGCGCCCGCCAATGAGGGTGGCGACGGTGCGCTCGTTTTTGTCGACGGCAAGCGCAATTTCGCCTTGATGCATTCGCTCAAGGCGGCTGCCGTTCTCTGTCCTGCCGACTTCGCCAACAGGGCGCCGCAGGGGATTGCGGTGCTGGCGCATCCGCGCCCGCAGCAGGCCTTCGCCATGGTGGGGCGACTGCTCTTTCCGCAGGCCGCCACGCCCGGGCCGATGACCGGCGAAACCGGCATTTCGCCGCAAGCGCACATCGACCCGTCCGCGCGTGTCGAAGCCGGGGCGATCGTGGAGGCAGGCGCCGTGATCGGTCCCGGCGCTGCCATCGGGAGCGGCACGGTCATTGCGCCCCATGCCGTCATTGGCCGATCGTGCAAGATAGGTCGTGATGGCTATGTCGGTCCGGGCGCCAGCATCCAATATGCGCTGATCGGCAACCGCGTCATCATTCATGGCGGTGCAAGGATCGGTCAGGACGGGTTCGGCTTCGTGGCCGGCGCGAAGGGACCTGAGCGCGTGCCGCAGATCGGCCGCGTCATCGTCCAGGACGACGTCGAGATCGGCTCCAACTCGACCGTCGATCGCGGTGCGATGTCCGACACGATCATCGGACAAGGCACCAAGATCGACAATCTGGTGCAGATCGCCCACAATGTTCGCATCGGCCGCAATTGCATTATAGCCGGGCTTTCGGGTATTTCCGGTTCCGTCGTCGTCGGCGACAACGTCACCATGGGTGGCGGCGTCGGCCTCGCCGATCATTTGACCATCGGTCCCGGGGCCAAGCTTGCTGCGAGAAGTGGATTCATGAGCAACGTGCCGGCGGGCGAGGTCTGGGGAGGCTATCCGGCGCAGCCCATGGCGGAAGCCATGCGTGAGATCGCGATGCTGCGCAGGCTGGCCAGGACTCGCAAGCAGGGCGACGGAAATGGCTGACACGGTTGCGACGACACTTGAGGCGGTCGACATAATGGGGCTGATGAAGCTCCTGCCGCACCGTTATCCGTTTCTGCTGATCGACCGCATCGTCGAAATCGACGGCGACGACTCCGCGGTCGGCATCAAGAACGTGACCATCAACGAACCGCATTTCCAGGGCCATTTCCCGCAGCAGCCGGTCATGCCGGGCGTGCTCATCATCGAGGCCATGGCCCAGACCGCCGGCGCGATCTGCATTCGCAGCCTCAATGCGGAAAAGCCGTCGCTGGTCTATTTCATGACCATCGACAACGCGAAGTTCCGCAAGCCGGTCGTCCCCGGCGATCAGCTCAGGATCCACGTCAAGAAGATCAAGAAGCGCGGCAACCTGCTGAAATTTGCCTGCGAGGCGATGGTGGATGGCGCAAAGGCCGCCGAAGCCGAAGTTTCGGCTATGATGGTCACCGGCTGACGGTTTCTAATGCTCATGAAAGTTCAGACATCAATCCACCTTTCCTCGGTCGTCGAAGAAGGTGCCCAGCTCGGCGAAGGTGTGCGTATCGGACCCTTCTGCCATGTCGGCGCCGATGCCGTCATCGGCGATCGCGTCGAGCTGATCAGCCATGTCTCGGTGATGGGCGCGACCACCGTCGGCGGCTCGACCAAGGTCTATCCAATGTCGACGCTCGGGGCGCCGCCGCAGAACACCAAGCACAAGGGCGGGCGCACGACGCTGGTCATCGGCGAAAATTGCACCATCCGCGAAGGCGTCACCATGCATGTCGGCACCGATTCCAGCCGCGGCGAGACGACGGTCGGCGATAATGGCAATTTTCTGGCCTATGCCCACATTGCCCATGACTGCGTCGTCGGCAAGAATGCCACCTTCGCCAACGGAGCAACGCTAGGCGGGCACTGCGAGATCGGCGACAATGTCTATATCGGCGGCCTGACCGCCGTGCATCAGTTTGTCCGCGTCGGCGACAACGCCTTTATCGGCGGCTGCTCGGCGGTCGTCGGCGACGTCATTCCCTATGCGATCGCCGTCGGCAATCGCGCCAAGCTGCGCGGTCTCAACGTCATCGGCCTGAAGCGCTCCGGCCTGCCGCGCGCCGAAATCTACATGCTGCGAAGGGCTTACAGGGCGATTTTCGACCACTCCCGCACGGTCGGGGAGAATGTCGAGATCGCCAAGGCGGAATTCGCCTCGTCGCCGACGGCCATGAAGATGATCGACTTCATCACCAGTCGCGGCAAGCGGCATTATGCCGTCCCGCCGCTCAAGGGCGGTGGCGGCGATGACGATGGCGATGACGAGGGCTGAGCCCGCCGGGTCAGGGCTTGCACTCGCGCCGGGCTCCAGGGTCGGCATCATCGCCGGTGGCGGCAGCCTGCCGGTCGAAGTGGCGGAAGGTCTGGTCAGACAGGGACATTCGCCTTTCATCATCCTGGCCGAGGGCGAGGTGGATCGCGAAGCGGACTTTGCCGCCTACGAGCAGGCGACGCTTGCGCTCGAAGACATCGGCTTCCTGCTTCCCTTGCTGAAGCGCGAAGGCATTAGCCACCTGGTTCTTGCCGGCGAGATCAAGCGCAGGCCGCGGCTTGCGAAAATACGTCCAACGCTCAGTCTGCTGACGATGATCCCCTCCGTGGCAATGGCGCTGGCCCGCGGCGACGACGGGCTTCTGAAGGTTCTGACGCGCGGGCTGGAAAGGCGCGGTATCACGGTGGTCGGAGCGCACGAGATCGTTCCAGATCTCGCTGCCGGCGAGGGCACGCTGACCAAGGCAGGACCAAAGCAATCGGACTGGCGCGATATCGAGGCGGGCCGCGCGGCGGCCAAGGCAATCGGCGAGCTCGACGTCGGCCAGGCGGCGATTGCGGTCGGAGGGCGGGTTATCGCGTTGGAAGGCATCGAAGGCACTAAGGGCCTGCTCGAGAGGACGCGCGAATTGCGCGGACACGGCAGGCTCGCCGGCAAGACGCGCGGCGTTCTCGTCAAATGCGCCAAGCCAGGGCAGGAGCTGCGCGCCGACCTGCCCTCGATAGGCCCGCAGACGGTCGAGGCCGCACATGCGGCCGGCCTTGCCGGCATCGCCGTCGAAGCCGGCCGCTCGCTCATTCTCGAAAGCCCGGTGACTCTCGCGCGGGCCGATGCGCTTGGCTTGTTCATCGTCGGATTTACCGCGACGGAGCCGACCGATGGCCAGTGAGAGGCCGCTCAAGATCGCCATCGTCGCGGGCGAGGAATCGGGCGACTTGCTCGGCGCCGACATCGTGCGTGCGCTCGAGAAGACCACCGGCCGTAAGATCCGGCTCGTCGGCATCGGCGGCCGGCATTTGCAGGAACTGGGGCTGACACCGCTCTTCGACGGCAGCGAGATCGCGCTGATGGGCTTCAGCGCCGTCTTGCGCGACCTGCCGCGGCTGATGCGCCGGATCAGCCAAACAGCCGGCGCCATCGCGGCGGAGCGGCCGGATTGCCTAATCACCATCGACAGCCCTGATTTTTCGCTGCGCGTCGCCAAAAGGGTCCGCGCCGCCGCGCCCGCCATCCCGATCGTCCATTATGTCTGCCCGAGCGTGTGGGCATGGCGGCCGGGCAGGGCGGCGGCGATGAAGCCCTATGTCGATCACATCCTCTGCATCCTGCCCTTCGAAGTGAAGGCGCTCACCCGACTTGGTGGGCCTCCCGGCACCTATGTCGGCCACCGGCTGACCCAGGATCCCGGCGTGCTTGGCGCCGCCAAGGCGCAGAGCTTGCCGCGGGACCTGTCGGAGGATCGCGTGAAGACGCTGCTCGTGCTGCCCGGCTCGCGCCGCGGCGAGGTGCGCCGGCTGATCGAGCCGTTCGGCAAGGCGATATCGGTCTTGCATCAGCGCGGTCACCGCTTGCGGCTGATGCTGCCGACGGTGCCGCATGTCGCCGACCTGGTGAAAACATCCGTCACGCGTTGGGACGAGAAGCCAGAGATCATCACCGATCCGGAGCGCAAATGGTTGGCTTTCGGCAAGGCCGACGCGGCTCTGATCGCCTCCGGAACAGTTTCGCTCGAGCTTGCGCTTTGCGGTGTTCCAATGGTCTCCAGCTACAAGCTCGATCCGATCGCGAGGCAGCTGCTGCAGCATCTGGTGACGACCTGGTCGGCGCTGCTGCCCAACCTGATCGCCGATCGCGCGCTGGTGCCGGAGTTCTATGATCAGTATGTCAGGCCGGAGAACCTGGCGCGTCAGTTGGAAGCCCTGTTTGCCGACACCGGCATGCGTGCCTGGCAGCGGGCAGGTTTTGCCGAAATCGCCAGGCGCATGGCGACCGACAGGCCGTCGGGCGAGATTGCTGCAGATGTGGTGCTGGGGTGCATCAGAAAAGCGAATAGGGAGTAGCGAATAACGAGTAGGCTGGGCGCCGCTCAGCGCCGCCGAGTTCTGTCCCTATTCGCTACTCGCTATTTCGCTATTCGCTCACTCACCGCTTCGCAATCGGCACGTAATCGCGCTCCGTGGCGCCGGTGTAGAGCTGGCGCGGGCGGCCGATCTTCTGGTGCGGATCTTCGATCATTTCCTTCCACTGCGCGATCCAGCCGACGGTGCGGGCGACCGCGAACAGCACGGTGAACATGGTGGTGGGGAAGCCCAGCGCCTTCAGCGTGATGCCCGAATAGAAGTCGACGTTCGGATAGAGTTTCTTCTCGATGAAATACTCGTCGGTCAGCGCGATCTTCTCCAGTTCCATCGCGATGTCGAGCAGCGGATCATCCTTGATGCCGAGCTCGCCCAGCACCTCATGCGCTGTCTTCTGCATGATTTTGGCGCGCGGATCGTAGTTCTTGTAGACGCGATGGCCGAAGCCCATCAGGCGGAACGGGTCGTTCTTGTCCTTGGCGCGGGCGATGAATTCCGGGATGTGGTCGACATGGCCGATCTCGCCCAGCATGTTGAGGGCCGCCTCGTTGGCGCCGCCATGCGCGGGGCCCCAGAGGCAGGCAATGCCGGCCGCGATGCAGGCGAACGGATTGGCGCCCGAAGAGCCGGCGAGACGAACCGTCGAGGTCGACGCGTTCTGCTCGTGATCGGCGTGCAGGATGAAAATGCGCTCCATGGCGCGCGCCAGCACCGGATTGATCTTGTACTCCTCGCACGGCACGGCAAAGCACATATGCAGGAAGTTCGCCGCGAAATTCAGCTCGTTCTTCGGGTAAATGAAGGGCTGGCCGATGTGGTATTTATAGGCCATCGCCGCGATCGTCGGCATCTTGGCGATCAGTCGCATGGAGGCGACCATGCGCTGATATGGGTCCGAGATGTCGGTCGAGTCGTGGTAGAAGGCCGACAGCGCGCCGACCACGCCGCACATGACGGCCATCGGATGGGCGTCGCGGCGGAAGCCGGTGAAGAAGCGCGACATCTGCTCATGCACCATGGTGTGGCGCGTCACGCGATAGTCGAAGTCGTCCTTCTGCGCCTTGGTCGGCAATTCGCCGTAGAGCAGGAGATAACAGACCTCGAGGAAGTCGCCGTGCTCGGCGAGCTGGTCGATCGGGTAGCCGCGATGCAGCAGGATGCCGGCGTCGCCGTCGATGAAGGTGATCGCCGACTCGCAGCTTGCCGTCGAGGTGAAACCGGGATCGTAGGTGAAGGCCCCGGTGGTGCTGTACAGCGCGCCGATGTCGATGACGTCGGGCCCGGTCGAGCCGCTTCGCACCTTGAATTCCTGCGTCTTGCCGGCGAGCTCGAGCCTTGCGGTCGACTCGCGCGCCTTGCCGCCCGATTCCAGTTTTGTCGCAGCTTCGCTCATTGCAAACTCCTCTATGTTTTCTCATGCCGGCAAGGCAATTCCTGCAAACGACACGTCGAAATCACCGGAATGCGCGAACTTGCCACCGCATTTTAGGAGGTGCGTGCCAGATTGGGCCAAGGCCTAATGTTGCACTGCGAAACACACCTTTCAATGCCAATCTTCTTGGGCCAGTTCGCTCCTAATCGATTTGATCCGCAACCCGCGCCAGGCTCTCCTCAGGGCCGAGCACAGCGAGCACATCGAACACGCCGGGCGAGGTGCTGCGGCCGGTGAGCGCAGCTCTCAGCGGTTGAGCCACGGCGCCGAGCTTATGGCCGCCTGCCTGCGCAAAATCGCGAATAGCGGCTTCCGCGGTCGCGGCGCTCCATTGGCTGGAGATCGCGGCGAGCGCGGCATGGGCGCCGCGCAAAATGGCGCGGGCGTCGCTGCCAAGCAACCCCGCAGCCTTTTCGTCGAGCCGCAAGGGCCGCTCGGCGAACAGGAAGCCGGCTCCATCGACAAGCTCGACCAACGTCTTTGCCCGCTCCTTCAGGCCCGGCATGGCAGCAAGCAGCTGTGCCCGGCGCCTGTCGTCGAGCTTGGCCGCGAGCGCCGGGCCACCCTTGAGATAGGGCAGGGTGGCTACGAGAACATCAAAGAGCGCCTTGTCGTCCATCTTGCGCATATGGACGCCGTTCAGCGCCTCGAGCTTGGCAAAGTCGAACCGGGCGGCGCCCTTGTTGACGTCGCCGATGTCGAACCAGGAGATCATATCCTTGATCGACATCACCTCGTCGTCGCCGTGGCTCCAGCCGAGCCTGGCCAGATAGTTGAGCAGGGCCTCCGGCAGATAGCCCATGGCGCGATAAGCCTCGACGCCGAGCGCGCCGTGGCGCTTCGACAGCTTGGCGCCGTCGGCACCATGGATCAGCGGGATGTGCGACATCGACGGCACGGTCCAGCCCATGGCGTTGTAGATTACGGTCTGGCGCGCGGCGTTGGTCAGGTGATCGTCGCCGCGGATGATGTGGGTGACGCCCATATCGTGATCGTCGACGACGACGGCATGCATGTAGGTCGGGTTGCCGTCCGAGCGCAGGATGATGAAGTCGTCGAGGTCCTTGTTCGGGAATCGCACCTCGCCCTGCACGCGGTCGTGCACGAGGGTCTCTCCTTCGGTTGGCGCCTTGATGCGGATGGCGCCCTTGACGCCGGGAGGCGCCTCGGAGGGATCGCGGTCGCGCCACTGGCCATTGTAGCGCGGCGGCAGCCCTTTGGCCCGCGCCGCCTCGCGCATCGCCTCCAGCTCGGCAGGCGTTTCATAGCTGTAATAAGCCTTGCCCAGCCGTACGAGCTCCTCTGCCACCTCACGGTGGCGCGGCGCGCGCTCGAACTGCGACACGGCCTCGCCGTCCCATGAGAGGCCGAGCCAGGTCAGCCCGTCCAGGATAGCGGCCGTCGCCGCTTCGGTGGAGCGCTCGCGGTCGGTGTCCTCGATGCGCAGCAGCATCGTGCCGGCCGTGTGCCTGGCGTAGAGCCAGTTGAACAGCGCCGTGCGCGCGCCGCCGATGTGCAAATAGCCGGTGGGCGAGGGGGCAAAGCGGGTGACGACCTTGTCGGACATGGAACTCTCGGAAGAAGCTCTGAAGCGGGCATGATTGCGCGGACTTTCGCGCGGTGGGCGTTCATGTAGCATAGGAGGTCTGGGGCGCAAGGGGCAGACCCGATGGCTGGACGTGGCCGGGGTGCGGAGGAGGGCGAGGAGACGACGGCTGGCGTGAGCGAGCGCCTGCTGTTTGCCGACACCATACCTGCCGAGGCAGTACCGGTTTTGGTTCCCGTACCGCGTCCGGCCACCGAGATTTTGCCGCCGGACGGCGATGCTTCGCTACAAGCTCCTCCGCCGGCGGCCATCGACTTAATCCGCAGGCGGTTCCGCCGTGCCTCGTTTTCCGCGTTTCGCCGGGGTGTGGCCGAGGCAGCCTCCACCGAGCTCGACCGCGGCATCGGCTTCCTGCTGGTGCCGGTGTTCCTGGCCGCCGGCGTGATACTCTATTATTCCTTGAGCGCCGAGCCGGATCTTTACCGACCGCTGGCGGCGGTGGCGCTGATGGCTCTATGCGCGGCCGTTTCGCGTCCCTGGCTGAAGACACACCTGGTCTTTATGGCGGCTCTGTTTTGCGCGCTGGGCTTCGTCGCCGCGAAGGTCGAGACCTGGCGCGCCGCAACACCGATGCTCGGCTCCGAAATCCAGACGCGGCTGACAGGCCGCGTCGCCGTCGCCGAGGAAATGGCCAATGGCCGCGTCAGGCTGACCATCGATCTCGTCTCGACCGCGCATCCAAAGCTGCGCTACGCACCGGATCGCGTCAGGCTCTCGGCACGCAGGATCCCGGCCGGCATGAAGGCTGGATCGCTGGTGACGGGTTACGCACGGCTCCTGCCGCCGACCGGGCCGGTCCGTCCCGAAAGCTATGATTTTTCCTTCGACAGCTATTTTTCCGGCATCGGCGGCAGTGGATTTTTCCTCGGCGACCCGAAACTCATTCCGCCAACCGACCCGATCGCTCAGACGAGCATCGCCTCAGCCATCGAGCACGCGCGCGAAAACATTGCCGATCACATCAGAAGCACCATTGGCGGACCCGAAGGCGAGATTGCCGCTGCACTGATCGTCGGCGTGCGCGCCGGCATTCCCGAGGACATCAACGAGGCGATGCGGCGGACCGGCATCTATCACATCATCTCGATTTCGGGCCTCCACATGGCGCTGGTCGCCGGCACGGTCATGCTTCTGCTGCGCGGCGCCTTTGCGCTGTTCCCGGATTTTTCGTCACGCCGGCCGGTGAAGAAATATGCCGCGGCAATCGCGCTTATCTCGATTGCCGCCTATCTCGTCATCTCCGGCGTGGTGGTAGCCGCCGAGCGAAGCTTCATCATGCTGGCCGTCATGCTGGTCGCCGTGCTTTTCGACCGGGCGGCGCTGACGATGCGCAATTTGGCGATCTCGGCCATCGCCGTCATTCTGGTGTCGCCGCATGAAGTGGTTGGCCCGAGCTTTCAGATGTCGTTCGCGGCAACCGCCGCTCTTGTCGGCGCCTATGCCGGCTGGTCCGACTACCGCGCCGGCAAGGTGAGAGCGCCGCCGGCAAAGCGTTCGTTCCTGCGGTTCATGTCGCATAAACTGGCAGTCGGAGCAGGTGGCGCCGCAATGACGTCGATCATTGCCGGAAGTGCCACAGCGCTGTTTGCCATCTGGCATTTCCAGCGCGTCTCGCCGCTCAGCCTGCTGGCCAATCTCGCGATCATGCCGATCGTCACGGTCGTGATGTTTCTCGCCGTCGCCAGCGCGGTCATGATGCCGTTCGGCTTCGACGGGCCCTTCCTCTATTTGATGGGCAAGGGCCTGACGGCGATGATCGCGATCTCGGCGTGGCTTTCGGAGTGGTCGCCGGTCGATGCCGTGGGCCTGATCTCGATCCATTCGGTGCTGCTGGCGACGATCGCGCTCGTCATCGCCACGATGGCGACTACCTGGCTGAGGCTGGCCGCAATTCCTTTGGCAGTCGCGGCCGTCATGATCATCCCGCAGGTGCGCACGCCGGACCTGCTGATCTCGGAGGACGCGCATCTGGTGGCGATGCCGATCGGCGGCGGCGAACTCGCCGTCAATCGTGCCCGCTCCAACGAGTTCACCACCGATAACTGGAAACGCGCGCTCAAGGCCGAAACGATCGTGCCGCCGGAGACATTCGCCAAGGGCACGCTGGACATAGCCGATCCCGTCGACTTGCCGCCTGGATCGCCTTTTTACTGCACGGGCGATCTCTGCATTGGCCGGCATCCATCGGGCGCGATCGTCGCGCTCGCCGAGAACCGCGAAGCTTCCCGACCTGCCTGCGACTTTGCAGACCTCATCGTCATCAACGACGCCACGGCCTACAATCCCTGCCGCGATCCACGTATCCTCGTCGTCACCAAGCGGCAGCTCGCGCGCGACGGCAGTGCCGCCGTCTTCTTCGATCCGCAATCGGCGACGGCGCGAGCATCCATTCAATACGCCGTCGAAAAACCGTACCGCCCTTGGCACGAACAGCGGCGCTACTCGCGTGAGGCGAGGGGGTTAGCGCCTTACAAGAAGCCCGAGAAGCCGGAAGCCAAGCCGCAGCCCCCTCAGTAGCGGCGGATGAGCCCCACGAGCTTGCCTTGAACCTTGACGCGATCAGGACCAAAGATGCGGGTCTCATAGGCCGGATTGGCAGCCTCGAGCGCGATGGAGGCGCCCTTGCGGCGGAAGCGCTTCAGCGTCGCCTCCTCGTCGTCGACCAGCGCCACGACGATCTCCCCGGGGCTCGCAGTGCTGGCGTTGCGGATGATGACCGTATCACCATCGAAGATGCCGGCCTCGATCATCGAGTCGCCTTTGACCTCGAGCGCGTAGTGCTCGCCGCCCGCGATCATGTCCGGCGGCACTGTGATCGAATGCGTCTGGTGCTGGATGGCGTCGATCGGCACGCCGGCGGCAATGCGACCCATCACCGGGATGGAGACGGCTGAAACGGCGTCGTCGTCATTGCTGGGCGTCGGCGTGCGGGCGGGCGCCGCGGGTTTGATCTGGCGGCCGAGATTGCCTTGGCCGCCCTGGATGACGCTCGGCGAGAATTTCTTCGCCGCATTGAGGCCGGGCGCGATCGAGTCAGGTAGGCGCAGCACTTCAAGGGCACGCGCCCGGTTCGGAAGCCGGCGAATGAAACCGCGCTCCTCCAGCGCCGTAATCAGGCGGTGGATGCCCGATTTCGAGGCAAGGTCGAGCGCTTCCTTCATCTCGTCGAAAGACGGCGGAATGCCGCTTTCCTTGAGCCGTTCATGGATGAACATCAGCAGTTCATGTTGTTTGCGCGTCAGCATGGCGGCCCCCATGGGTTCTGAAACCAGAATCAGAAAAACAAACCCAGAACAAACACTATCTGTTCCAGTTGTGTTCCGCAACCGTTTAAAGTTTAGTGAATGTGTTGACGTTTTGTTCAGCGTAACATCAGAACGCTGCATTCCTCGCCGGCTTGAGCCGCCGGTGCGAAGGGTTGGCGCACGATCAGGCCATTGGCATCGGCGAGCATCCTCAACATCGAGGAATCCTGGATGCCGAACGGTGTTGCGATCAACGCCCCCGCATCTTCGCGGACCACGGCGCGCACATAGTCCTGCCTGAGATCGTTGGCGTGCATTGCGACGCCTAACCGGGCCGTGCGGATTTCCTGCCGGCAGGACCGGCCGCCCAGCCGCGCCAGAAGCGGCTTCAGGAACAGCTGCGAGCAGACCAGGCTTGCGACCGGATTGCCGGGCAGGCCGATGCAGCGAATGTCGCCGAGCCGGCCAAACATCAGCGGCTTGCCGGGACGCATGGCGATCTTCCAGAAGTCGAGCTGCATGCCTTCGCCGGTCAGCACGTCATGGATCAAGTCGTGGTCGCCGACGGAGGCGCCGCCAAGCGTGACGATGACGTCGGCGCCGGCCTTGACCGCCTTCTTGACCAGGGCCGCGATCGCGTCCTTGCGGTCGGCGGCGATGCCGAGGTCGAGCGCGCGCGCGCCGACCGACTGGGCTGTAGCTATGACGCCATAGGCATTCGACGAGATGATCTGGTCGGGGCCGAGCGCGCTGCCCGGCGGCAGCAATTCGTCGCCGGTGGCGATGATGGCGAGCAGCGGCTGCCGCACCACGTTGAGACTCGGATGGTTGGCCGATGCCGCCAGCGAAAGCGCCGCCGGATCGAGCTGGCGGCCTTTTTCGAGGAGCAGGTCGCCCTCGCAGAAGTCGAGGCCGCGGCGACGGACGTTTCGTCCCTCCACGGTCGGCTCGGTCACTTCGATGCCGCCGCCGCCGAGATCGCGGACATTCTCCTGGATAACGATGGTATCGGCGCCTTCGGGGAGCGGCGCGCCGGTGAAGATGCGCACGGCCTCGCCCTTGCCGACAGAGCCGGTGAAGCCACGCCCGGCGGGGGCCATGCCGATCACGGAGAGCCGGGCCGGCGCCGAGGCTACGTCGGCGGCCCTTACGGCGTAGCCGTCCATCGCCGACGCATTGAAGGGCGGCTGGGTGCGCAGAGCCACCACGGGGTCGGCCAGCACCCGGCCGGACGCGTCGGCCAGCGGCACGCTTTCGCCTGGCAGCGCGGTCGCGCCGTCCAACAGGCGTTGGAGCGCGTCGGCGACCGGAAGCAAAGCCATGCTAAGGACCTACCTTGTAGTCGCCCGACTTGCCGCCGGTTTTCTCGACCAGCCTGATGCCGGAAATCGCCATGCCTCGGTCCGCTGCCTTGGCCATGTCGTAGATGGTGAGGCAGGCGACCGACGCCGCGGTCAGCGCCTCCATTTCCACCCCGGTCTTGCCGGTAACCCTGGCAAGCGCGCTGACCCTCAGGCCGGGAAGCGCGTGGTCGGGCTCGATCTCGACGGACACCTTGGTGAGAAGGAGGGGATGGCAAAGCGGGATGAGCTCATGCGTCTTCTTGGCCGCCATGATGCCGGCGATGCGCGCCGTGCCCAGCACGTCGCCTTTCTTGGCGTCGCCGGCCAGGATCATCTCCAGCGTTTCCGGCTGCATGGTGACATACCCTTCGGCGATGGCCGTGCGCGTTGTCTCGGCCTTGCCGCCGACATCGACCATGTTGGCTTCGCCCTTGGCGCCGAGATGCGTAAGCGCGGGCATCGTCAAACGGCCTCGGCCGGCGCCTTGCCCGTCAGCAGAAGGGCGGTCGCGGCGGCCACGTCGGCCTGCCGCATCAGGCTTTCGCCGACGAGGAAGGTGCCGATCTTGCTCTTTTCCAGCCGCCGGCAGTCCTGATGGGTGAAGATGCCGCTCTCGCTGACCAGCAGCCGGTCGTCCGGGACCATGGCGGCAAGCCGCTCGGAAACGTCGAGGCTGGTTTCGAAGGTTCTCAAATCGCGGTTGTTGATGCCGATCAGCCGCGACGAGAGGCGAAGCGCGCGTTCCATCTCCTGTTCGTCATGCACCTCGACCAGCGCGTCCATGCCGAGATCGAAGGCCGTGGCTTCCAATTCACTGGCCAAGACGTCGTCGACGCTCGCCATGATGATGAGGATCGCGTCCGCGCCCCAGGCGCGGGCTTCATGAACCTGATACGGGTCGAAGAGGAAATCCTTGCGCAGGGCGGGCAGGCTAACGGCGGCGCGCGCCGCGGTCAGAAAGCCGGGCGCGCCCTGGAAGGACGGTGCGTCGGTCAGCACCGAAAGACAGGCAGCACCGCCTTGCTGGTAGGCCCTGGCGAGCGCCGGCGGGTCGAAGTCGGCGCGGATCAAGCCCCTGGAAGGGCTGGCCTTCTTGATCTCCGCAATCAGCGCGAAGCCGCCGGCCTTCCGCTTGGCCTCAAGCGCCGCAAGGAAGCTGCGCGGGGGTTCCGCATCCTTGGCCTTCGCCTTGACCTCGGCAAGCGGCGCGCTGAGCTTCGCGGCGGCGATCTCATCGCGCTTGTAGGCTTCGATCTTGCGCAGGATATCGGACAAAATTCTAACCGTTCGAAATCTCGATGAGCTTGTCGAGCACCGCCAGCGCCCGGCCGCTGTCGATGGCCTGCGCTGCTGCCTCGATGCCATCGCCGAGCGTCGTTGCCTTGCCGGCCACCACCAGCCCGGCGCCGGCATTCATCAGCACGGTATCGCGATAAGCGCCGGCAGCGCCGCCCAGCATATCGCGCAATGCCCTGGCGTTGTAGGCCGCTTCGCCGCCGCGGAGGTCTTCCTTGTTATGCCGCTTCAGTCCGACCGCTTCCGGAGTGAGGGTAAACGTGCGGATCTCGCCGCCGGCGAGCTCTGCGACCTGCGTCTCGCCCGTGGTGGTGATCTCGTCATAACCGTCGCCGTGCACGATCCAGGCATGATCGGTACCCAGCGCCTTCAGCGTCTCAGCCACCGGCATGATCCATTCGGGCAGGAAGACGCCAACCATCTGCCGGCCGACGCCGGCTGGATTCGACAGCGGCCCGAGCAGGTTGAAGATAGTGCGCGTGCCGAGCTCGCCCCGGACAGGACCGACATGCTTCATCGCCGGATGATGCGCTGGCGCGAACATGAAGCCGACGCCGGCTTCCTGGATGCAGCGGCCGATCGTCTCCGGTGCGATGTCGACTTTGACGCCTAGCGCCATCAGCACATCCGCCGCGCCGGTTAGCGAGGACAGGCCGCGATTGCCGTGCTTGGCCACCGGGACACCCGCGGCGGCGATGACGAATGCCGATCCGGTCGAAATGTTGACCGAATGCGAATTGTCGCCGCCGGTGCCGACGATGTCGATGGCGCCGCGCGGGGCTTCCACGCGGAGCATCTTGGCGCGCATCGTGGCGACCGCGCCGGAGATCTCGCTCACGGCTTCGCCGCGCACGCGCAACGCCATCAGGAAGCCACCGATCTGCCCCGGCGTCGCGTCGCCCGACATAATGATGTCGAAGGCCTCGCGCGCTTCCTCGAAGGAGAGCGCGGTGCCGGTCGCGACCTTGGCAATATATGTCTTAAGCGCGCTCATCGTGTCTGTGCTTGGGAAACGGCGGCCGGATCGATACGAACGTCATATTGCGACTGCAGCTGCGCCACCAGCTGATCGAGCAGGTCGTCGGATATGCCAGCGCTGAAAGATTTCTGCGCGTCTTCCGGGACAGAGCTGCCATCGGCACCGGCAGGTTCGAAGACTTCGGCAACCTTGAACAGGATCTGACCGTCGCCGGTGGGCGAGGGGATCAGGCCCGTGCCGCCTTCGCCGACGCCGAACATGGCCGCCGCGCCCTCCTTGCCGAAATCGGCATCGTCGGCTTCGCGCTTCAGGCCGCGCTTGGTCTGCTTCTCGAGCTTCAGCTCGCCCGCGATCACGTCGAGCGTCGCACCGGCCTTGAGGCGCTTTTCCAACTCCCCGGCCTTGGCGGTGAGCCGCTTGTCGGTCTCGGCCGCGGTCCAGTCGGCCACCACCTTCTGGC
Organism: Mesorhizobium sp. WSM3873; assembly: GCF_001672445.1. Taxonomy (NCBI): domain Bacteria; kingdom Pseudomonadati; phylum Pseudomonadota; class Alphaproteobacteria; order Hyphomicrobiales; family Phyllobacteriaceae; genus Mesorhizobium; species Mesorhizobium sp. WSM3873. The sequence continues at coordinate 121,196 of NZ_LYTM01000008.1, forward strand.
GAACCTCCTCCAGCGTGCGGTCGCGCGCCGGCGTGATCGACTGGACTTCATAGAAAACGAAGCCGTTGGCGGCAGTGGTCAGGCCTTCATTCTCGGTGTTCGGCTCGGCCTCGAAGACGGCCTTGATGAGGTCCGCCGATTGCGGCAGGTCGTTGACGATCGTGCCGTCCGGCCGCTGGCCGGTGCGGTCGATGGCGTCGATGGTGACGACCTTGAGCTTTAGCTTGTCGGCCGCCTGGGCAAGCGAGGCACCGGAAGCGCGGGTGTCCTCGTAGCTGTCGTGGACGTCGAGCAGGACGCGGCTTGCCTCGCCGAGCGCAAGATCCTTGCGGATCTGGTCGGACACTTCCGAAAGCGGCTTCACCACCTGCGGCTTGATCTCGGTGACGCGCAAGAGCACCGGGCCGAAGGCGCCCTGAACCACCGGGCTGACCTCATTGACGTTGAGCGAGAAGGCTGCGTCGGCCACCGCCTTGTCGGCGATCTTGTCCTTTGCCAGCGTGCCGAGCACGGTGTCGGCCTGCGTCTTGCCCTCGGCGGTGACGATCTTGTCGAAGGTGGCGCCGGTCTTCAGGGAGTCAAATGCCGCCTTGGCCGCGTCCGGCGTCTTGAACACCAGCTGTTCGATGGTGCGCATTTCGGGTGTCGTATAGCGCGCCTTGTTCTTGTTGTAGTCGTCAGCGACCTGCTGATCGGTCACCGCCGTCGGGTCCATGATGTCCTGCGGCTCAAGCCGGATATAGGAGAATTTGCGGTATTCCGGCGCCGCGTAGTTCTTCTTGTTGGCTTCGAAATAGGTTTTCAGCGCGCTGTCGGACGGCGCCTCGATCGGCTGGACGAGTGTCTTCGGCAGGACGAGATAGTCGATCGTGCGGTCCTCGCCGCGATAGAGCGCGACCGCCTTCAGGAAGGTCTGCGGCGCCTTGAGGCCGTCGGAAATCGCCTCGACGATCTGCTGGCGGACCGCCACCTGCGAGCGATTCTTCAGATAGTCCTCGGGCCGCATGCCGATCTGGCTCAGCAAATATTCGAAGGTCCTGCGGTCGAACTGGCCGCCTGGACCCTTGAAGGCCGGATCCTCGCGCGTCAGCTCGGCCAGCCGGTCCTTGGAAAGGCCAAGCCCGAGCTTGCGAGCCTGCTCGTCGAGAACGGCGCCGGAGACGAGCTGCGCCAGAACCTGGTTGTCGAGGCCGAGCAGCTTAGCCTGTTCATGCGTGATGCGCTGGCCATATTGCTGCGACAGCAGGTTGATCTGGCGATCGTAGGCGAGGCGGTATTCGTTGATCGAAACCGTGGTGCCGCCGGCGGTAATCACCGAATGATGGCCAGCCAAGCTTCCCGACAGGCGCCCGGAAATACCCCAGACGGCAAAGCTCACCACCAGCAAGGACAGCAAAGCTTTCGCGACCCAGGTGCCCGCCGCGCTTCTCAAAATACCAAGCATGCCCACTTCCGATCTTTGCGCATTTTCGCATGCGCCGACTCTGAAACAAGCGCAATAGCGTCCTTCCGGCCCACTGTCGATTGCTTTGTGGCCCGATTTTGGTAGTGAGGGCGCTGCCTTATGTTGCCTGGAGAACTCGACGCCATGACCCCTGGAATCCGTCCGCTCGTTGCCGGCAACTGGAAAATGAACGGCACCAGCGCCTCGCTCAACGAGTTGAGGATGATCGGCAACGGCTTCATGAGCGGCCTCGATGCGGAGACGGAAGCCCTGGTCTGCGTTCCGGCCACCTTGCTTCACCAGGCCGCCGAGATCCTTTCGCGCACTCCGGTTCGCGCCGGCGGCGAGGATTGCCACCCCAAGGAGAGCGGCGCCTATACGGGTGAGATTTCGGCCGAGATGCTGAAGGATGCCGGCGCAAGCCATGTCATCGTCGGCCACTCCGAGCGGCGCGAGCAATGCGGCGACGACGATGCGATCGTCAATGCCAAGGCTTCGGCCGCCTGGCGGGCAGGGCTGGTGGCCATCATCTGCATCGGCGAGACGCGCGCCGAGCGTGAAGCCGGCGCGACGCTCGATGTCCTGTCGCGGCAGCTCGACGGTTCCGTGCCGGCGAGCGCCACCGCCGCCAACACCATCATCGCTTACGAGCCCGTCTGGGCCATCGGCACCGGCCTGACGCCGACCGCGGCCGACGTCGCCGAGGCGCATGCCCATATCCGTGGCAAGCTGACGGCGCTGCTCGGCGATGCCGCGGCCAGAATGCGCATTCTCTATGGTGGTTCGGTCAAGCCGTCCAATGCTGTGGAGCTGCTCGGCGTCGAGAATGTCGATGGCGCGCTGGTCGGCGGCGCAAGCCTGAAGGCGGCCGACTTCCTCGCCATTGCCGAAGCCTATATGCACATGTCATAGCCGCAGGCGGTGGCCCGCGGCGGCAGGGGCGCGGCCCAAATCGTTGCAATGGCCTGATTGCTCCCCATATTCCCGGCCACGGGCTTGGAAATGCCGCCAAAGCATTGTAAGGAGCCGCCTCCAAATCACCGGTCGTATGCGCGGCCGCGCTAGGCCTCGCCAGGATAAATTATGGAAACGGTACTGATCGTCGTTCATCTTATGGTCGTGCTCGCTCTTGTCGGGGTGGTGCTGCTGCAGCGCTCCGAAGGCGGCGGTCTCGGCATTGGCGGCGGTTCCGGTTTCATGACGGCGCGGGGCGCAGCCAACGCGCTTACCCGCGCGACTGCGATCCTGGCCGCGGCTTTCTTCGTGACTTCGCTCGCGCTCTCCATCCTTGCCCGCTACGGCGAGAAGCCGATCGACATCCTCGACAGGGCACCGGCTTCGACCTCGGGCAATGCCGGCAAGGGCGTGCTCAACCAATTGCCGGGCGCCACCGGTCCGGTGGGCAGCTCGCAGCCGGCGGCGCCGGCTACCGGCACCGCGCCGCCCGCCCCGTCGGGCGGCGCGACGACCACCACGCCGCTGTCGAATGGCGGCACCACCACGGCTCCGGCCACTGCTCCCGCAACACCGGCGCCCGCGAATCCGACCACGCCGCCGGCCGCGAACGGCGTTACATTGCCGGTCACCCCGCAGGTTCCGAACCAGTAGCCGGACAAGCATTGCCGCCGCGATCTGTTGTTCTTTGAACACAGTCGCGGCAAATGCCGCTCGATCACGAAGATTCAACCAAATGTAACACGTCGCTCAGCTTGAGGGTGCGCTGGCTAATCGATTATAGATTGCGCGCGGCACTTTCGGCGTCCTTGGGGGGCGCCGGGCGACGCCGTTGGGCAACTAGCATAGAAAATCGGATCTTCGCCATGCAGCTTCGCAGCTTCATCCTTTTGGGATTCTGTGCCGTATTCGGCATGGGATCCGCGGCCTTTGCCTCACCGGCAAACCTGGCCGCTTCGCCGTCGGTAGAGAAGACCGACGCAATCCCCGTCGCCGCCAAGAGCGACGCATCGCAGCTGAGGCTTCTCAAGAAGAAGAAAAACCCGACTCCGGACGACCTCGCGCAGATCGAAAAGCTCGAGGCCAAGATCGCTGCCGACAAGGAAGCGGCCAAGCAGAAGGCGCTCGAAGCCCGCAAGCTGGCGATGCGCGAGGCGGCCAAGGCCAAGGCGGATGCGGCGCGTCAGGAATGGCTCTCCAAGAAGGGTTCGGCCGCGCCGGCCGAAGTGGCCGATGCGAAGCCCGGGAAGAAGACCGTCAAGATCATCGAACCGATCATGCCCGTGGCGCCGATCGCCTCGCTCCAGGCCGAGGAGCCCATCCCGGCCGACGCGATGAACATCACGGCCACCGGCAACAACGGTGAGTTGCGCAGCGAACAGCCCGGCCAGAAGCGGGCGAGCAGCGGCGGGCTGTTCGCCGGCCTGTTCGGGGGGTCCTCGGTGACCTCGATCAACTATCTGCCGGAGACCCGCGCGCTTGATTCGGCGCTCGCCAAGAAGGATGCCAAGAGGCCGTTCAAGGTGAAGCCGGAGTTCGTGCCGCAGGACGTTGCCTTCACCGGCTATGAGCCCGGGACGATCGTCATCGACACGACTGCTCGCCGTCTCTACCTCGTCGAATCGTTTTCCACCGCGCGCCGCTACGCCATCGCAGTCGGCCGTGAAGGTCTTCAGTTCAAGGGGACGGTGGCCGTCGGCGACAAGCAGGAATGGCCGCGCTGGATCCCGACGCTCGACATGCAGAAGCGCGAGCCGAAGCACTATGGCCAGTACAAGGACGGCATGCCCGGTGGCGGCGAAAACCCGCTCGGCGCGCGCGCCATCTACCTCTATGACGGCAAGAAGGACACGCATCTGCGCATCCACGGCACCATTGCACCGCAGTCGATCGGAACCAGCGCCTCCAACGGCTGCTTCCGCATGATCAACGAGCACGTCATGGATCTCTACAGCCGCGTCAAGGTCGGCACCAAGGTCGTCATTATCTAACGCGTTGAAGCAAACTGCCGAAAGGGCCGGCACCACCGGCCCTTTTTCTTTGATCAAAGCGCGTCGCGTTGAAAGACGCAGGTGCGGCGCTTTCGAGTTTCTGTTCTGATGCCTGCCGTTCTCCCAAAACCACTGCACAGTTTTGGGCGGCATGCTTCAGAGAAATGCCCATCCGGACACCAGCGCCATTTGGGAAAAAGCCTTCGCGGCGGTTTTTTCTCTGGCGGAATCAATCAGGCCGCGTTAAGCGATGACTCCCATGGCGCGATATGTATTCATCACAGGCGGCGTGGTTTCCTCACTCGGAAAGGGCATCGCCGCAGCAGCTCTTGGGGCTCTTCTGCAGGCGCGTGGCTATCGCGCGCGGATAAAAAAGCTCGATCCCTACCTCAATGTCGACCCCGGAACGATGTCGCCGTATCAGCATGGCGAAGTGTTCGTGACCGACGACGGCGCCGAGACCGATCTCGATCTCGGCCATTATGAGCGTTTCACCGGCCGCTCGGCCAACCAGCAGGACAACATCACCACCGGCCGCATCTACAAGAACATCATCGAGCGCGAGCGGCGCGGCGACTATCTCGGCGCGACGGTGCAGGTGATCCCGCACGTCACCGACGAGATCAAGCACTTCGTCCTCGAGGGCAATGACGATTACGACTTCGTGCTGTGCGAGATCGGCGGCACGGTCGGCGACATCGAGGCGATGCCGTTCCTGGAGGCGATTCGCCAGCTCGGCAACGACCTGCCGCGCAACAACGCGGTCTATGTGCATCTCACCCTGATGCCGTACATCCCTACCGCCGGCGAATTGAAGACCAAGCCGACGCAGCATTCGGTCAAGGAATTGCGCGGCATCGGCATTGCGCCCGACATCCTTCTGGTGCGCGCCGACCGGCCGATCCCCAAGGAAGAGCGCCGCAAGCTTTCGCTGTTCTGCAATGTGCGCGAGAGCGCCGTCATCCAGGCGCTCGACGTGCCGCACATCTACGACGTGCCGATGGCGTATCACAAGGAAGGGCTGGATTCCGAGGTGCTTGCCGCCTTCGGCATCGATCCGGCGCCGAAGCCGCGGATGGAGCCGTGGCAGGCGCTCTCCAGCCGCATCCACAATCCGGAAGGCGAGGTGACGATTGCCGTCGTCGGCAAATACACCGGCCTCAAGGACGCCTACAAATCGCTGATCGAGGCGCTGTCGCATGGCGGGCTTGCCAACCGCGTCAAGGTCAAGCTCGACTGGATCGAGAGCGAGATCTTCGAGAAGGAAGACCCGACGCCGTGGCTGGAGAAGGTGCACGGCATTCTCGTTCCCGGCGGTTTCGGCGAGCGCGGCTCCGAGGGCAAGATCCTGGCCGCGAAGTTCGCGCGCGAGCGCAAGGTGCCTTACTTCGGCATCTGCTTCGGCATGCAGATGGCCTGCATCGAGGCTGCGCGGTCGCTCGCCGGCGTCGAGCATGCCTCTTCCACCGAATTCGGCCCGACCGAGGAGCCGGTGGTCGGCCTGATGACGGAATGGCTGAAGGGCAACATGCTGGAGAAGCGCAGGGCTACCGGCGATCTCGGCGGCACCATGCGCCTCGGCGCTTATCAAGCCGACCTCGCCAAGGGATCGAAGATCGCCGAGATCTACGGCGACACGCAGATCTCCGAGCGCCACCGGCACCGCTACGAGGTGAACATCGACTACAAGCAGCGGCTTGAGGATTGCGGCCTGGTCTTTGCCGGCATGTCGCCAGACGGGGTGCTGCCGGAGACGGTGGAATATCCCGACCATCCCTGGTTCATCGGCGTGCAGTACCACCCTGAACTGAAGAGCCGCCCGCTCGAGCCGCACCCGCTGTTTGCAAGCTTCATCGAAGCGGCGGTGGAGCAGTCGCGGCTGGTCTGAACGATCGGCCGGCGACCATGCGAACTTACGTCGCGCTGCTCTACAGCATCATCCTGGGCGAGGGGCGGCGCGTTGTCATGTCCGAGCTCAAGGCGATGGCCGAAGCCATCGGGCTGAAAAACGTCCGCACGCTGGTCGCCACGGGTAATCTGGTCTTCGAGGCGCGGACGGCCAGCGTTTCCGGTCTCGAACGGCGGCTGGAAAAGGCCTTCGAAGAGACTTTCGGCCGCCATGTCGATATCATCGTGCGCGACGCAGAAGACTGGCTGAAGCTTGCTGCCGCCAATCCGTTCCCGGACGAATCGGCAAAAGCCGGCGATCAGGTTGCGGTGCGGGTGATGCGCCGGCCGGCGCCTGAAGAAGCCGCAGCGGCTCTTACAGCCTATGCCGCCGCGGACGAGAAGGTGCTGTCGGTCGACGGCGATATTTGGGTCGTCTTTTCGCGCGAGCGGCCAAGCTCGCGGCTGCTCGCCGCAGCAAACCACAAGCGCATGGGGATCGGCACATCGCGCAACTGGAATACGGTGCGCAGACTGTCCGAGATGGTCGCCAAATAGGTTGAAATAAGGGTGGCTTTCGCCGCCCCGACTACTCAAGTCTCAACCCTCCGCGCCGGAGCAGGGCGAATCCGATTCCTCGATCGTTCACCGAAATCTGAGGCAGGCGACCGTTCCGATGAAAGGCCGCTGAGAAACACCTTCACGCAATCTGGAGATGATTCTCCTTTCGAGAAGCTGGCGCAAAACGGGAGATTTGATAAGGTTTGCTCAAGTCTACATGTCAGGGGGCATCGTGAGTTTGTGAGCAAGTCTCAGCCAGGCTTACAAGTGCCTAGCCGCAAAGCATTGCCTGAGCTGCTCGCGCTCGTGAAGCCGACGATCGTTATTCTTGCGATTCTTGCTGCCTGGGCCCTGACCGTCGGGCCAACGGAGGCTCAGACGATCTCCGATCAAATTGGTTCGGTGGTGTCAGATCAGAACGAAATCATCCGGCGCTACTCGGCCCCGCGAAAGCCCGGCACGATCGATCTTTCGGTTTCCGATGCCCGCAAGGAAACCCCGCCCGCCGCGGCTCGAAAAATAAAGTTCATATTGCGATCGGTAACCGTTCGAGGCGCCGTCACGGTCGCAAATGAAACACTTCGAGCTGCCTGGGCCGGGGATCTGAACAAAAGGATCAGCCTCGCAGAAGTCTACGCGATCGCGGAGAGGATCGACGCCATCTACCAGCGGGAAGGATATTTCTCGTGGGCGGTCGTGCCCAAGCAGGACGTCTCTTCCGGTAACGTGGTCATCATTCTGTATGAATCCTACGTGCGAAAGGTCACCATCAAGAGTGCTGTGCCCAACGTCGAGGAACGTCTGCGGCCCTATATCGATCGCATCGTCGCCATGCGTCCGATCCGCATCAAGGAAGCCGAGCGCGTACTGCTGTTGATGAGCGACCTTGCCGGCCTGACGATTGAAGGCGTCTTCACGCGTCCCGAAACGCCCTCGGCGGGCGGGGATCTGAAGTTGGACATCAGCTTCAACCGTGCCAGCGCAACAGGGATATTCGATAGTTTTGGCAGCGACGCGGTCGGTCCGTACCAGCTGACCGGCACCGGTACCTTAAACGATGCGCTGAGGCTGTTTGAGGCGACGAAAATCGTTGGGGTCACCATTCCCGCCAGCCCGGACGAGCTCAAATTCGTCCTCGGCTCGCAGGATGTTCCGGTAGGATATGACGGATTGCACGTGGGCTACAGCCTCGGCCATGTATCTTCCGAACCCGGCGGCGATCTCGGGCCTCTCGAACTCGATATTCAGTCGACCTTCGGGACAGTCTATGCCAACTACCCCTTCCTGCGGACAATCGATCATAGTCTTTTCGGCCGGATTGAGCTGAACTTCAAAGACAACTCGCTGGGCGCCAGCGGGCAAAGGGCGACGGACGAAGACCTGCGATGGCTGGCAACGTCCCTGAACTATATCGGCGAGCTGGACAAGGGCGCCATTTCGTTGACCGGCACTTTCGGCCAAGGTCTGGACGCCCTCGGCGCGAGCGACAGCAGCAACCCCCATGCGCCGCGTGAAGGCGTTCCCGACGACTATCGGTTTTTCCGCGCCGATCTCGACCTGCGCAAGGAGATCGTCCCGCTCACCACCATTCGTCTTCGCGTCGCTGCCCAGTATGCGCCCACGGCGCTTCCATCGGCGGTGCAACTCGTGCTCGGCGGCGATCCCTATGGGCTGGCCTTCGACGGCTCGGCGGCTTCCAGCGACAGTGGGATAGCCTCCGCGCTGGAACTGGGGCGAAACATCCAACTCCCGGAATCTTCGCCCTTCTCGAATTTGAACGTGTTTGCCTTCGTCGACTATGGCGCGATCCGGAACCACGACACGGGCGTGGATTACACCGAGGCAGAACTGGGCTCGGCCGGGGTGGGGGTGGCAGCTTCTTTCGGACAACACCTCAATGCAAGGGCGATAGTCGCAATACCGTTCCAAGACAGCCAAGAGCTGGCCGATACCGGCACGCGATTCCTGTTCCAACTCATCGGTTCATATTAGAGCGATGCCGGGAAAGCCCGACACAGAGTTCCGCCGTGCTTCAAACGAGGAGACGGAGCGGCTCACAACGGGTGAGCCGCTGCAAAATTGTCGAGCCGTCTCGGCTCTCATCCGGCATTCAGTGGGGGTTGGGCGGCGTATACGGCTGGCCAAGAGCCTCTGAAACCGCAACAAATACACGCGTTGCAGGCGAAGAGCAGACCGTGTCGCGTGGATCGTCGGTCAGCGTCGGCTCCGCCTTGCAATCGCCGGAAGCAATGTCGCTGTTGGTCTGGACCACGGCGGCTATGTCCGCACCTGCCTTGTAAAACAAGGTCGTGTTGTAGCCTGGCAGTTCGCCCGTATGGCCCACCCAGCCGCCGATGCAACCGACGCCGATCCCGTAGCCGGCCGCGCCCGGGAAGGTCAGCCGCTCCTTCTGCGCAGCTGCCCCCAGCAAGCCGTTCCCGGTGCCCAGTGCCCGAGCATAAACCAGCAAATCGTCGATATTGGAAATCAGTTCCCCTGCAGTCCATCCCCAGGATGGGTTCCAGTTCGTCGCGTTGCTTGGTGCATCCGGCTTGGCAAAATCCCCCTGCAGGGTAAAGCCCTGAGCATAGGGCACCGGCAAATCCACCGAGTCGCCCGGCCAGGACGTATTCTTGAGCTTCAGCGGATCAAAGATCTGCTCCTTGAAAACCTCGCCGACGGTCTTTCCAGTAACCTGCTCCATGACCATGCCGAGCAGGATCGTGTTGGTGTTCGAATAGTTGAACGAGGCTCCGGGCTCGAAGAGAGGCGATTCTGCCACGCCGATGGCTACCAGCTCCTTGGGCGTGAAGATCGTTTGAGGCTTGGAGAACAAGACATCCTGGAATTTTGCACTTTGGGTATAGCTCGCAATGCCGCTGGTCATATCGGCGAGCTGGCGGAGCGTGATCCGATCGCCATTGGGGATGCCGGGCACGTATTTCTGGATCTTGTCGTCAAGCGACAGCTTCCCAGCTTCGGCCAGCTGCATGATCGCCGTGCCGGTGAATGTCTTGGTAACTGAACCTATGCGCGTGTGCATCCCCACAGCCATGGGTGTGCCGGCGGAAGGGTCGGCCTTGCCATACGCCGCCTTCCATGTTCCGGAAGGTGTCACCACGCCGACGATGACACCTGGTGCCGCCGTCTTGGGCAGCGCGGATCGAACCGCAGCGTCAAGCTTCGCGCTGAGCTCCGAGGGCAGCGGCGTTGCCTTCGCCGGAACCGACCCATCGGCAATCACTTTTTCGATGTTCGCAACGCATCGCGCGCTATTGGTTGCGAATGCGTTTTGGAAGGAAAAAGCAAACAGGGCGACGGAACCGATGCAGCGGACGATCAGACGAAACCCATTCTCTTCCATTGCCATTCTCCACATTTAGAAAAAGGTCGGACGAACATCATGGTGAGCAGTTAAGGATCGAAAAGTCGGGGGCAGGGCGTTTTGGAGCTCTTGGCGGGGAAGCGCACAGCGCCGGCGTTGGTTGGCGAGCGCAAGTTCGTCTAAACAAACATTCTCAACCCGGACGGGAACTCGCCTCTCCAACTTGCGCCCTCCGCATAAGCTACGTTCCGAGGCAAAGATACGATAAGATGAGGTCCGGAGCCAAGGTGTATCGCTGGGCGTGGAGCGCTTTGGCAGAACTCGCCTAGCTAAGCACGGCGTTAGTGCCAGCAAATGGTGCTCGGCGGCTTGGAGAATGGCGATGTTCGACTTCGAATATCTTGGTCAGAAGCGACAAGCGGGAATTCTTGCGAAAGTATCGGAGACTTCCACCTTTCCGGTGACACGAAGGCACGTGCTCGCAAGCTCAACCCTGCCGTTTCTCGTCGCCTTTGCCGGTGTTCGGCGGGCAGCCGGCGGATCGCAGGATCCGGTGTTTCAATTGACCAAAAGCCAGGTTCCTGATCGCAGGGTCGCGCTCCTTCAATGCGTGCTCGAGGACAAAGGGTTTTACTCTTCCGATGTTGATGGATTGTTTGGCCCGCAAACAGAGAGCGCCACGAAGGCCTTCCAGGCGGCGCATGGGATAACCGCTGACGGTGTCGTGAGCATTCGGACCGGCAAAGCGCTGGGGTTGCCGTTTTGGGACACGAACATCATGCGCCGTCTGGATCCGCCTTTTCGTGACGATGCGAAATATGCGCAAGGCACTCAATTCGACTTCAGAAGCCTGGCCGGCCTTGGCAACTTCTTCAGCGGCCAACCGGACGCCGACTACGACTCGTCAAATACGCTTACTCGAAGAGCTCTCCGAACCAACAATCCGGGTGCCATCAACATCTCCAATTGGCAGAGAGACAGCATGAACGGATATATGGGATGCACGTTGCCGGATCGTCATGGAAATCAAACTGCCATATATGAGGCCCCGGAGTACGGAGTAGGCGCTTGGGGATTCCTGCTACGAAAAATATACTTTAATGGCAGCAAGGATAAGGTCACCGTCGGCGCCATTGTCGACAAGTATCGAGGTAAGAATTCTCGCGATCCTTATATCGATGGCTATAAGAGATACTCGGCCGGAAAATTTTCTGAGGACTACGAGGTCGATCTATATAACAACGCGATTTTGGCAAGGTTGGCTATCGCGTCTTACTCTCACGAATTCGGTTCCTGGTATCCTCTCACGGACGACCAGCTTATGGCGGGCTTTGCTGTTACGGACGGCTATATAGACGCAACAGGCAAGGACGTGGTCGTCGTGTCTCCTGAAGAAATGGATCCTACCATCTACATCATTGAGCCCGAGCTCGAACTGCCCTGACGCAACTTTTTCGAGCGCAAGGACCCCGCATTGGCTGGCCCGAGATGGTGGGCAAGTGAGACGAAGCAAATGGGGCGGCTTTCGCCGCCCCGACTGTGTTAAGCCTTGGCCATGCGTGCGCCGGCGCCGAGCGCCATTGTGCGCAGCACATAGTAGACGGCGCCCGCGATCGCGACCCCGAAGAACCAGCCATAGACGCCCCACCAGGACGGCAGCCAGTTGGTGAAGTTGGGCAGGATCGAGGAGAAGATCGCGCCGATGCCGGCGGCGATGAAGGCGTTGACGTGCCAGCCGCCCTGGAAGCGAAACTCGCCATCTTCGCGGTAGAGCGCGTTGACGTCGACCTCGCCCTTACGGATCAGATAATAGTCGACCATCATCACGCCGAAGATCGGCCCCATCGTTGCGCCGATGATGTTGACGAAGGAGGCAGCGCTGCCTTCCCACGGCGCAAACGGATAGAGCACCAGCGCGATCAGCGCCGCGATATAGCCGCCCTTCTTGAAGTCGATCTGACGCGGGAAGACGTTGGAGAAGTCGAAGGCCGGCGAGACGAAGTTCGCCACGACGTTGATGCCCAGGGTCGCCACCGCGAAGGTCAGCGCGGCAAGCGCCGCCAGGAACCAGCTGTCGAATTTGGCCGAGATCTGGTCGGGGTGGAGCAGCACCTCGTGATAGACGTCGTAGGCGGCGATCGTGGTGACGCCGGCGACCAGCGAGAACAGGATCAGGTTGACCGGCAGGCCCCAGATGTTGCCCTTGCGCAGCGCCGCGTTGTTGGGCGCGTAGCGGGCGAAGTCGCAGAAGTTGAGGTAGAGCGCCGAAAAGTAGGTTACCCAGATTGCCGCCACCGCGAACAGCGCGGTCCACGAACCCGGCTCGCCTGGCACGCCGGCATCCTTGGTCCTGTCGAGCAGCACGTCCATCGGAATATCGCTGGTGAAGGCGAAGGTGCCCGACTTGACGCAGAGATAGATCGCCAGGATCAGCATCATCACCCAAACGGCGGGTCCGGCCCAGTCCTGGAAGCGGCGCACCGTTTCCATACCCTTCTGGATGATCAAAAGCTGCAGCGCCCAGATGACGACGAAGCAGATCACCTCCAGGGTGGAATGGCCGAGCAGATGCGAGGTCCTGTTGAACTCGTCGAACCACTGCAGCCGCGTCAGCAGCGCGACGATTGCGCCCGACGCGGCGGCCGTCTGCGCGCCATACCAGAAGCAGGCGACGACGGCGCGCACCAGCGCCGGAACGTTGGCACCCCAGATGCCGAAGGAGGCGCGCGCAAGCACAGGGTAGGGCACGCCGGTCTTAACGCCGGCATAGCCGACAAGGTTCATCAGGAAGTAGATGATCAGCGAGCCGATGCCGATGGCGATGATGAAGTTGACGAAGCCGCCGCAGAACAGAAAAAGGCTCGCGGCGAGATAATAGCCCCAGAGGCTGTGGACGTCGGAAGTCCAGACGTTGAAGATTGAAAACGGCCCCCAGTTCCTGACTGTTGCCGGAGCCAGATCCTCGTTGTAGAGGTCCGGCGAAGCGCCTTGTATGGTCATTGCAACTGTCCCCTTTTGCAAAACGCGGCGACCCGCGTTAACTGGTGAGGGTAAGCCTGCCGCTGGGGAACCTACAAGCAATCCATTTGCCGGCTTTGGCCTTAAAGTCATTCAATGAGAATCGCGCTTCTCGTCGCGCCAAAACAGGAATCGCCTTCACTTGAGTCGGGTTGCTGATCGTGCCCTGTCCGGTTCCGAACCTTTTCGAGCAGCAACCAAAATTGTATGGAACCAAACCCCTGGACATGCGTTTATGCGGGTTCGGCCGCTTTGCGGTCGACCGGGAGGATAGTGATGGATCGCTTGCATTTCTTTACCCCAGTGCGGATCGCGCGTGGGCAGGGATACCCCTTGGAGGAAGTCGACAGCGTCTCCGAAGCGATGGTGTTCCTGCGGAAGTGGCCAACGGGGAGGCGCGGCCCCGTTTATCAATGCGCCGTGAATTGCTGCTCGGCAGCTATGGCTGGCAAGATGTCGGCTGAGGAGGCGAGAAAGGCTTTTGTCGGCTTTGCCCGCATCACTCGGATTCTCGACGACGAGATGGCGCTGCCTCTGGGCGGCGCCTCGATGGACAATGTCTACGCTCTAAGGCGCTAGCACGTTCGAATCCTTCGGCAGCATCAGACGTCGGCCTGAGGCCGACGTCCGCGGTGGTGTTGTGTCCTTACTGGCACGAGTTGCGTCGTTTCAATTCCCCCTGAAAGAGCGTGTGAGGGGGCTTCCACCGGGGCCAGCGGCTGGTCGTGTCATACGCCGGACTGTTTTCATGGCCTGCCGGCGGCGCTCTACCGGCAGATTGTCCACCGGATGCCATGCCGGCCGGAATATCGTGCAGCGGAACTAAAAATCCCACCGCCCCTTTAGGTATGCAGCGTTGGACCGAGAGGCGTGTTGGCCAGGGACGCCGGCCCCACGCGGATGCCATCCGGACGGTTGGAGGCGGATTTGGCGGTTGAAGATGTGGCGCGTGCGAAGAGCGGCATGCGCCCCACGGTGATCGCGGTGGCGGCAGTGCCGCTGCTGTTTTTGTTGAGCGGTCTTGCCATCCGCTACGCCGCATTCGCATCGGTGTCGCCGGATCCGAGCCTAGCGGCCTATGTCCGCGCCTTCTGCAAATGGGATTGCTCCTGGTATGTCGGCATTTCCGAACAGGGCTATGAGCGCTTTCCCATTCCTGGCCGCAGCAATGTCGGGCGCTGGGGGTTCTTTCCGCTTTATCCGATGCTGGTGGCGGCGGTCCGCACGATTCTGCCCTTCTCCACGATCGCGATTGCGACGGCGGCATCGCTGGCGTGCGGCTACCTCTCGTGCCTGGTGGCATGGCCGCTCATGGACAGGAATATGCGGGCCTATGTGCTTTATTGCGCCTTCCTGCTGAGCGGCCCGTTCTCGTTCTATTTTGCCACCTTCCTCACCGAGCCGCTCTTCGTGCTTTTGACGTCCTGCCTCTTCCTGGCGCTCAAACGCTCGAACCATCTCGCCGCTGGGTTGTCCTGCGCGCTGCTCTCGGCAACGAGGGTCGTCGGCGTGCTGGCCGTGTTCGCGATCGTCATTCGCATGTTCGAGGAGCATCGCGCGAAGGGCGGATCGGTCATTGGCTTTCCGCGCTGGCTGCTCGGCCGGCCGGATCTCATCATCGCCATACTCATCTCGCCCGCCGGCCTGTTCGCCTACATGCTCTACCTTTACGTCACGGTCGGGGACGGCTTTGCCTTCGTGCATGTCCAGCGCGCGTTCGGGCGCGTGGCCGGCAACCCGCTGCTGTTCCTCTGGGCGGGGCTGTCCTATCACCCCGGGGCCGGTTGGTGGCCCAGTGCGCCGCAATGGAGCGCGTCGACGGCAATCGTGGGACTGGCGCTGGCGGCGGTGCTCGCGGCGCGCAGGCAAATTGGCGCGGCCCTGTTCTGCGCCATGGCCATCATCCTGCCTTTGACCTCGAATCTGGCTTCGATGGTCCGCTATGTCGTCGGCCTCGCGCCGCTGACGATGCTGACGGCGGTGCTGTTGTCGGGCTCGAAGGCGACATTGGTCGCTGCGCTGATTGTCTTCCTCTTCACCTGCTACTTCATGACCGTGGCCTGGCTTGGAGGCTATCTTGCGCTGGTCTGAGCTGACGGAATCGACCAGGCCGGTAATCCTGGGTGCCGGCTACGCGCTGGCGGGCGCGCTTGCGGCAGCCGAGATCACCATCCTGGCGCTTGCCCTCAGCCCGAATGTCAACGACGATTACCGCGCCTATTACATCGACAAGACCACCACATGCCTCAACCGGGACGCCGTGGGGCGCTACACGCCAGGCCGGACCGTATCGTTCCGCTCCGACGGCGCCCGGGAAGCAACCACCATGATGGTCTGCGGCTGGTCGGGGCCAGTGGCGGACGGCACCCATTCGCTGGGCGAGAGCTCTCGCCTGCGCCTTACCCTGCCGCCGCTCCGCGACGGGCTTCGGGCAACGCTGGAAATGGCCGCCGTTATTCGCCCGCCGCAGACCTGGCAGAGGATCGTCGTGTCGGCCAATGGGACCGAGGTGTATCGGGGGACGCTGTCGGGCGATGTGGCGACAACTGTGTCCTTCGTCATTCCGCACGCCGTGCTGGCTGGCAAGGCGACACTGGACATGGCCATCGAGTATCCCGACGGCATTCCGCAAAGCGCCGATGCGAGCAACATCTACAACCGCGCCATCAAGCTGAGATCTTTTCGGTTGGACACGCTTTGATCCTCAGGACGGCCCGTCATCGCGCAGGCGGCGCTCTGCAAAGACCCAGCGATCGAGCACAAGAAGGTTAAGCGCTGGGATGGCCAAGGAAGTGAGGAGAACGGGAACGGCGAGCGGCAGGCCGAATGTCACCGTCAGCAGGTACGGTGCCGCGTAAGCCATAGCGAGGCCGGCAATCGTCAGCAATACGAAACGCGGCGCCTGTGACCGGTGCGAGCCGGCCGACATGAAGGTGAAGGATTTGTGCGCCAGATAGGAAAACAGGGCGGCGGCCGCGTAAGCGGCGAGCGAGGCTTCGACGGGCGCGAGCCCGAGCCAGTTCGATTGGGCAAAGATTGTAGTCAGGACGGCATAGAGGATTGTGGCGACAAGGCCGACTGAAGCGAAGCGCCCCAGGAGCTTCGTGCCGGCGACGCGACGATTCTCAGGCGCGGGCGACACAGGCATACTGCGCTCCGAGCGGCAGCCAAGCGAGCGCGCTTTCCAGTTTCCGGGCAAGCGGCTTGGCCGACGGCAGGAGCAGAAAATGCTCGCAGTGCACGTCGCGGAAGCCCGCCTGCTCAAGCAGCGATGCCGCCTTGCCAGCGCGAAGCAGGACGGCGTCCTTGTCGAACGGACATCTCAACACCGCCATACGGGTCAGCGGGTTGTAGGGATTGTGCTCGATGATGCAGCCAAGTCCGCCTCGCCGAACAACGCGCCGCATCTCGCGGAAGAAATCCAGCCACGACGCAGGCGGCACGTGGTGGACGACGCAACTGGCGAAGGCCAGGTCGAACATGCCATCCGCGTAAGGCAGGCGTGAGGTGTTGCACACGCTGTACGCGACGTGCGGGTTCTCAGCGCTGGCACGCGCGAGGGATTCCTTCGACACGTCGCAGCCGTCGAGTCGATCGAAGACATCGGCGAGATGCGGATGAAGCGAGCCCACGCCGCAACCGACATCGAGCGCGTGCACGCCTGCGCCGCCCCGCCGGAGGTCCTGCTCGAGGACCAGTCGTCGCAGAAGCTCGGCCTTGGCACGCAGGAAGAAATCATGGCGCAGCCCGGAGAACCGGATCGAGCCCTCGACTGCCTCACTGTAGCTGGACCTATAGCTGTCGAAGAGTTCGGACATCCGCCGTGACCCCGTTCCTGGACTTGCGAAACGAAGCGCGCTTGTCGCGGGAGGCGACGCGCATCGGCCGGTCGAAGCCACTCAGCCTTTCGATAACGTAGAGCGGGCGCCGTTTGACCTCGGCATGGATGCTGCCGACGTAAAGGCCCATCACGCCGGTCATGAAAAGATTGATGCCGATTAGCAGCGACACGATCACCACCGTGGATGTCCAGCCGGCAATCACGCCGGTTTCGAGGATCCAGGCCGCGATGGCGTATGCGCCGAACGCCAGGGCGAGAGCGGAGATGGCCAACCCGGTCAACAGCACCAGTTGCAGAGGCCGCTCCGAAAAGCCGATGATGCCATGGATGGCAAGCCGCATCATCTTCCAGAACGGGTATTTGGTTTCACCAAGCGTCCGCGCCGGGCGCTCGAACGGCACCGCCGCCTGCTTGAAACCCATCCAGCCGAACATGCCCCTGACGAAGCGGTCGTGCTCCGGCATGCGCTTGAACGTGTCCAGCGCCTTCCGGCCGACGAGGCGGAAGTCGCCGACATCGCGCGGGATCTCGACCGGTGTCATCCTCTCCAGTAGCCGATAGAACAGGCTGGCGGTAAAGCGCTTGAACCAGGTTTCGCCCTTGCGGCTGACGCGCCTTGCGTAGACGACTTCGAAGCCGTCCTTCCACTTCGCCACCAGGTCGAGAACGACCTCGGGCGGATCCTGCAGGTCAGCGTCCATGACGATGACGGCCTCGCCGGAGGCCGCTTCCATGCCGGCGCTGATGGCGATCTGGTGGCCGAAGTTGCGGGAGAGCTCGATCAGGCGGAAGCTCGGTTCGGCGGCGACCATGCCGCGCAAATAGCTCACGCTTCGATCGCTGCTTCCGTCGTCGACGAAGATGACTTCGGTGTCTCCGTCCAGTTTTGCGGTCAGTGCGCTGATCCGCTCGACCAGCCGGGGCAACACCTCCTCCTCATTGTATATCGGCAGCACCAATGAGTAGCGTAGGGACGGTGCCCGCGTCCGGATCCGCTGGACAGATTCTTGCATGCGATTGCAATGGAACACCGGCCAGAAAGTTCCATAAGCAGGCGCTAATTGCGGAAGAAATGGCGCTGCTCTCGCCAAAAAAGGCGCGCAACGTTCGGTTGAAATCTAACCGGGTACCGACAGAAGTCCTTGGATCGAGGATTTTGATGCCCATCTTTTTCAGGCCGGCCGGATGGAGCGCCACCGGATCGCGAAAGAGCGGCGCTGCATCGTGCGCCGATCTCGGCGTTCCTGCCGCGCAAAAATCTTCGTGAGATGCCCCGTGACGAACCTGGGCTCTCCAAGAGCCGGATTTTAGTTTAGGGAAGGTGTCCAATTCGTGTGCGCCCCGTGTGCACCGACGCATCGGAAACTGGAAAAAGGGCGTCTCGTGGGAAAAGAGCGCACACCACGTGGCCCAACATTTTTGAAACAACAAGAAAATGTCGAAGTATCAAGATTTTAGAATAGCCATAGCACCAATGATGGACTGGACGGACCGGCATTGCCGGTTCTTTCACCGTCAGCTGACGCGTCGCGCGTTGCTCTACACGGAAATGGTGGTAGCGGACGCAGTCATCCATGGCGCACGCGAGCGCCTGCTCGGCTTCGACGATGCCGAGCATCCGGTTGCGCTTCAACTTGGCGGGTCGGATCCGCGAAAGCTTGCCGAAGCGGCGGTGATCGGCGAGGCGTTCGGTTACGACGAAATCAACCTCAATGTCGGCTGTCCGTCCGACCGCGTCCAGTCGGGCACTTTCGGCGCGTGCCTCATGAAGACGCCGGTGCTGGTCGCCGAATGCATCGCGGCGATGAAGGCGGCGGTGACAATCCCCGTCACGGTCAAATGCCGCATCGGCGTCGATGACCAGGACCCCGAACCCGCTCTCGACATGCTCGCAGACGGCGTGCTGACGGCCGGCACCGATGCGCTCTGGGTGCACGCCCGCAAGGCGTGGCTGGAGGGGCTTAGTCCCAAGGAAAACCGCGAGATCCCGCCGCTCGACTATCCGCGCGTCTATCGGCTCAAGGCCAGGATGGCCAACCAATTCATCGGCATCAACGGCGGCATTCAATCCCTTGACCAGGCAGAGGCGCACCTCGCTTATGTCGACGGCGCCATGCTCGGCCGCTCGGCCTATCATACGCCCGGCATCCTCACCGGGATCGATGCCACATTTTACGGCGAGGCGCCGGTCGCTTTCGACTACGCGGCGCTGATGGACGCCATGGCCGCTTACGCCGCGCGCCACATCGAGAAGGGCGGACGGCTCGGCCATGTCACGCGCCATATGGTCGGGCTGTTCCACGGTCTCCCGGGCGCACGCCGCTACCGGCAGATTTTGTCCACCGACGCCAACAGACCCGGCGCCGGGCCAGAGGTGCTGAAGACGGCGTTCGCGGCAATAGATTTCGTGGCGGCGGAAACCGAAGCCGCTTGAGGCGGATCGGCGGTTTTCACCGTTCCACAGAAACGGCGAACCGCTCCATCTGTTTGTCTAGACGCAATTCCGGGCAGAAAACCGAGGATCTAGTCGCGCAGGATCATCCGGTCACCCCGCACCTCGAAGCCCGACAGCGAGCCGATGAAGTTCATGCCCAGCAGGCTTTGCTCGAGCATGCCGGGCGCCGCGACCATCACCGGCATATCCTTGCGCACGATGCCGCCGATCGCCATCTCGTCGGTCCTGACCGTTGCCGCACGCGCCATGCCGTTGGCGGTCGAGACGTCCACGGTGTAGCTCAGCGCCGCTGGGTTGAAGCCGGCCGCCTGGGCGTCCTCCGCCGTCAGCACCGTGCTGGTCGCGCCGGTGTCGACCACCGTGCGCACCGGCCTGCCGTTGACGAGGATTCGCGCCTCGAAATGGCCATTGCCGGCCTTGTCGAGCGTCACGGTGGCACGGCCACTATCGACGCCAAGCGCCAAGGGGCTTCCCGGAACAAGGCCGGCGGTGACGCGGCTGACAACATCTTGCAACTCGTAGCGGTACTGGTAGCCGGCGATCAGCGCCAGCACGATTGCCGCCCAGACGCCGAAGTTGCGCGCCATGTCACCGAGCGGCCGGCCAGAGCGAATAAGGCTGGCGCCGATTACCGCCACCAGGACTCCAACCCAGATCAGCCTGCTGAAATCGTTGTTCTCGATGCCGAAGGTGCGGCCGGCGGAATCATTCATCATCAGCAGGATCAAGCCGGCGCCGATCACCAGCATGACGACCCAGAACAGGCGATTCATGGCCAGCCCTTTCTCACAGCCAGCTCTTTCACAGCACGCCGCGCTCGCGCGCCATGCGGGCGCGCCGCGTCTCGCGGCGGGGCCGGCGTTCGACCGTCTCCAGCCGCGCCGGCAACTCGGCCATGACTGCACGCCGGACTTCCGGCGTCATCGCGATCCACCCGGCGATCTCATCGCGCGTGCGGCCGCAACCGAAACAGAAGCCGGTTTTCATGTCGATGGAACAGACGAGTATGCAGGGAGACTCGATGGCCGTCATACTGTTCTCTTGCCTTCACTCCACATGGTGCAACCGCAACGCCAATGCAAGCCCTTCGCGATGCGCCGTCGACCGGCGCTTTCGCGGCATTGCCGGGCGGTTGTGCCAGGCGGTGAAGGCGGCTATGCCGCTGGCCTGTTCCTGCAAAGAGACCGCATTCGATATGACCGCAAAGCCTTTCGACGATTTCCGCACTCTGCTGGCAACGCTGCCGCCGGCGGACGCCGCCGCCGAAACCCGCGTTCGCACCCTGTTTGCCAAGGCCGACAAGCCGAAAGCTTCGCTTGGCCGGATTGAAGATGTCGCGGCATGGCTCGCCGCTTGGAGCGGGCGTGCGCCGCCGGCCGTCAATCGTCCGCTTGTGGCGATCTTTGCCGGCAACCACGGTGCCGTTCGGCATGGCATTTCGCCGCGGCCGGTTTCGGCGACCGCCAATGCCGTCGAACTCTGCGCCGCCGGAGGTGCGGCGATCAATCAGATCTGCATCGCCAACAATCTCGGCCTGAAGGTCTTCGACCTGGCGCTGGATATTCCGACCGGGGACATCACGGAAGAAGCAGCCCTCGACGAGCGCGGCTGCGCCGCCACCATGGCCTTCGGCATGGAAGCGGTCGCGGGCGGCGCCGATCTTCTTTGCCTTGGCGATCTGGGCGTCGGCAATTCAACCATCGCGGCCGCGCTCAGCGCTGCCCTCTTCGGCGGCAAGGGGTCCGACTGGGTTGGCCCTGGATCGGGCGCGGACACGGCGATGATGGCGCGCAAGGCCGAAGCGGTCGACCGGGCGCTTGCTTTCCACGGCGCCGGTTTCGGCGATCCGCTCGAAGCCTTGCGCCGCGTCGGCGGGCGCGAGTTCGCGGCGATCTGCGGCGCCATTCTTGCAGCCCGCATGCAGAAGATTCCTGTGCTGCTCGACGGGTTCGTCGCGACGGCTGCCGCCGCGGCTCTTCACAAAGCCGATCCTTCCGCGATCGACCACTGCCTGCTCGCCAGCCTGTCGCCGGAGCCGGGCCAAGCCAAAGTCGCCGAACGGCTTGGGCTCAAGCCACTGCTCGATCTTGCTGTCAGTCACGGGGAAGGAGTTGGGGCTGGACTTGCCGCCGGTCTCGTCAAGGCCGCGGCTCTCACGAGTTCTGGCATGGCGGCGGCGGTTCGTGGCTGAAGAACGTGTGCAGAAATCGGCTGCAGGTTATCGGGTAGGGAGTCAACGCCGGAGCTTGGGAATACGATAGACGACAGCGATATATTTTGGATTGGATCGCCTTCCAACTACCGAGCCTCCGAGACGTTCTGCAATCTTTCTGCTAGCGATGTTTTCTTCCGCGACAGGATATTCAAAACTGTCCGGCGCGAGTTTCTCCGACGCCCATGCAACCACGGCGGCGATTGCCTCCCGGCCGATGCCCTGTCCTTGAGCGTCTTCCTTGAGCCAGATTCCAAGTTCGGGAGATACCGTGTTCGCCGCATGGAGGCCAACAAGCCCTAGACAACGACCGTCTTGCGAACGCCGCACAACGAAATGCAGGTCCGATCCATCGAGGATCGGTTCTAACCAAGACCGCCGGACCGCGCCAAATGCGGCCGACGATCGTGGCGGTTCCCACTGCATGAAGCGGGTGATTGAAGGCGTAATACAGGCGTAAAGCTCTTCGGCATCACCGGGCGTAAATAGCTTGAGGGATAGGCGTTCCGATTTGATCTCGGTGCGGCTTGGATCCCAATCAGTGATCGTCATCTCAGGCGGCAATTTTGTCATATCGGACCGAAGGACTCAACGCCGCCGGGCGGCGACAGCCTTGGTCGGCAGCGCGGGCAATTCCTCCATCACTCGGCTCAGCGGGAAGATGGCGATGGCCTCGGTGCCTTCGCGCAGCTTGGAGTGCAGCTCGAACTCGCCGCCATGCATGTCGAGCAGACCCTGCACGATCGGCAGTCCGAGGCCCGTTCCCTGTTCGGCGCTCTTGATGGCGATCGAGCCTTGGCCGAAGGCGGAAAGCACCACTGGGATTTCCTCTTCCGGAATGCCGGGACCGTTGTCCTTGACCGAGATGTACTGACCGCCGCCCGCCGTCCAGCCGACGCGCACACGCACTTCGCCACCCGACGGCGTGAACTTGATGGCGTTGGACAGCAGATTGAGCGCGATCTGCCGGATGGCACGCTCGTCGCCGAACAGGCGCGGCAGCGCGGTCTCGAACTCCTGGATGACGCGGATGTCCTTGTTGCGGGCTCTCAGTTCCATCATATGGCAGCAATCTTCGACGATCGTCACCAGCGCCACCGGCTCCTCGTTGAGCTGGTAGCGGCCGGCCTCGATGCGCGACAGGTCGAGGATCTCATTGATCAGGTCGAGCAGATGCTGGCCGGATTCGTGCACATCATGCGCATAATCGCGATAGGTCGGGTTGTTCATCGGCCCGAGCACTTCATTGGCCATCACTTCGGAGAAACCGAGGATGGCGTTGAGCGGCGTCCGGAGCTCATGGCTCATCGAGGCGAGGAAGCGCGACTTCGCCAGATTGGCGTCCTCGGCGCGCCGCCTGGCCTCGTCGGACATGGATTTGGCAGTCTCCACCTCGGCGATCAGCGCGTCCTTCTCGGAGCGGAAGGAGAGCAGCATCCAGGATGACTGGTTGAGATGGCGCGCGACGTAGCCGAAGAAGGGCAGGGCAGCGACCAGAAGCGCCGCCATGATCCCTTCGATCGGCATCCACAGGCGCAGGACGGCATAGACATAGACCGCGACGGGAACGGCGAAGGTCGCCAATAGCGCGCCGCCCAAGGACGATGCCATCACCGCAGTCGTCGCCATGGCGACCAGGAGCACCATGGCCTTGACGACATGGAACTGGTCGACCTGGCATGTGGCGCAGCCCAGCCAGGCGAACCAGGCCCAGCCGAGGCCGCAAAGCGAATGGCCGATCAGGAAATCGCGGCGCGTCTGCACAGGGTCGAGCTCGGCCGCTTCCGCGCGCTCGACGCGCCGCGCCATGAAAGTGACGATGGCGTAGCAAAGCAGCATGAAGAGAGCCCAGACGGCGACCTGGTTGCCCAGGCCCGCGAAGCGGCCGATGGCCGCTACTACAAGCACAAGCAGAGGAATCGCCGCCGCACTGACCACCATGGCGCGTGCATGCAGCTTGAGCAGTTCGCGGTCGAAATCGAGGCTGCCGGCCTGCTGCGAAAGACGGTCACGCGTCCTGCGCACCGCGCGAGCCACATCGCTGTTGCGATGCGGTTTCCTGCGGTCCACAATGAATTTGTCCGCTGTGTCCGAGCGTAGCAAAGGCATGCAAGTTCAATTTCTGCGCGCAGCGATTTTCAGTTCGTTAAGCTACGTTCGAATGATTAAGAGACTGTTTGCCATATGAGCCGTTCCTGGTCGCGAAGACCGCGCCGGCGCTATGTTCCGCGGCCTCCGCGAAGCCTTTTGCGGAGGCTTCTGGATTACGGGCTGGCCGTGGTCCTGCTTGGCCTGTCCATCCTGGTGGCGGCGCGGCTCGACCGCTTCGAGACGCGACAGGAGCAAGGCTCGGCGATCGTCAAGGACGGCGATTCGATCACGCTTGGCGCCGAGCGCATCCGCATGCGCGGCATCGACGCGCCGGAATACACACAGACGTGCCGCAAGGACGGTGCCGACTATGCCTGCGGCAGGCTTGCGCGGCAGTCGCTGGTCCAGCTGATCGCCGACAGGCCGGTCTCCTGCACCGGCTGGCAGCGCGACCGCTACGGCCGGTTGCTCGGCGACTGCAAGGCGGGCGACACGGACCTCAACCGGGCGCAGGTACAGTCCGGATGGGCCGTCGCCTTCGGCGACTTCGAAACCGAGGAGGCCGTCGCGCGGGCTGCCAAGGTGGGCATCTGGGCTGGCTCCTTCGATCAGCCGCAGGACTGGCGCGACAGCCATCACAATCAACCCGTCGAAAGCAAGCACGGCGCACTGGCTTCGCTCGGCGATGCGCTGCGTGAGCTTGTTCGTTTCTGGTGATGCCGCTCCGGTGATGCTCTGTTGGTCAACATGTGGTCTTGCCAAACCGCTGTGCAGTTTTGGGCGACATGCATTGCAGCGCGCCCTAAGATTGGCATGAAGATCGGAGACTGAAATGAAGCTGTTCGATGGCGGCCGGGCGCCCAACCCCAGGCGGGTTCGGGTTTTCCTGGCTGAAAAAGGGCTAACCGTCCCTTTGGTGCCCGTGGACATGGGCGCGCTGGAGCATCGCGAGGAGCCGGTGGCGTCGCGCAATGCGCTGCGGCGGCTGCCCGTGCTCGAACTCGACGACGGCACCATCATCACCGAATCCATCGCCATCTGCCGGTATTTCGAGGAATTGCACCCCGAGCCCGCCCTGTTCGGAACAGGCGCGCTCGGCAAGGCCCTGGTGGAGATGTGGCAAAGGCGTCTGGAGCTAAACCTGATGAGCTGCGTGGCCGCCGCGTTCCGGCACATCCATCCGGCAATGAAGGAATGGGAGGTGCCGCAGATCCCAGAGTGGGGCGAGGCCAACAAGCCGAAGGCCATCGAGTTCCTGCATCTCCTCGACCGGGAGTTGGCGGACAGGGAATTTGCCGCCGGCGACGCCTATTCGGTCGCGGACATCACCGGGCTGATCGCCATCGATTTCATGAAGCCGGCGCGCATCAAGGTGCCTGAGGAATGCGGGAACGTGCTGCGCTGGCACGCAGCGCTCTCCAGCCGGCCAAGCGCTGCTGCTTGAGGCTTGTTTTTGGATAACCCGCCGGACATGAGCGAAGCGCTGGAGAGCCTTGCCGCCAAGGTGCGGGCTTGCCGCATTTGCGTCGAGCAGCCGCGCGGACGGCCCCTGCCGCATCAGCCGCGTCCGGTGCTGTTGCCATCGTCGAAGGCCCGCATCCTGCTTGCCGGCCAGGCGCCGGGCACGAAAGTCCACATCTCGGGCATGCCGTTCACCGACGCTTCCGGGGATCGCTTGAGGAACTGGCTCGGCGTCACCCCCGACGAGTTCTACGACACGGAGAAATTCGCCATCGTGCCGATGGGTTTCTGCTTTCCCGGCCAGGACGCCAAGGGCGCCGATCTGCCGCCACGGAAGGAATGCGCGCCTGCCTGGCGCGCCGATCTGATGGCGCTGATGCCGCAGATCGATCTGGTGCTGACGATCGGCGGTTATGCGCAGTCCTGGCACATGGGCACGGCGCGTGGGCCGTCGCTGACGGAAACGGTCAGAAACTGGCGCGCTGTCTGGGATGCTGCAGCCGGGCCGAAAGTGCTGCCGCTGCCGCATCCGTCATGGCGAAACACCGGCTGGCTGAAGAAGAATCCGTGGTTTGAAATGGATTTGCTGCCATTCCTGCGCTCGGAAATCCGCTATCGCCTCAATTAGGCATCTTGCAAGAAATCACTCGCTTTTGCCGGCATTGGCAGAATTTCTTTCTTGTGAAAGGGCCTGATAAAAAGGATTATAGCCAAACTATTCCGCTGGAGCCTTCCCATGGACCGCCTAGACAGAAAAATTCTTCGCCTCCTGCAGGAGGACGCGACGCTTGCGGTCGCCGATGTCGCCAAGAAAGTCGGCCTGTCGACCACGCCGTGCTGGCGGCGCATCCAGAAGCTCGAGGAAGAGGGCGTCATCAAGCGGCGCGTGGCCATTCTCGACCATGAGAAGGTCAATGTGCGCGTCACCGTCTTCGTTTCGATCCGCACCAATTCGCACAGCCATGAATGGCTGCGGCGCTTCTCCGAGGTCATCCAGGAATTTCCGGAGGTGGTCGAGTTCTACCGCATGAGCGGCGACGTCGACTATCTCTTGCGCGTCGTGGTGCCCGACATTGCCGCCTACGACGCCTTCTACAAGCGGCTGATCGCCAAGATCGAGATCCGCGACGTGTCGTCCTCCTTTGCCATGGAGCAGATCAAGTACACGACCGAGATCCCGCTCGACTACATGATCCTGGACAAGGAGTCGGGGGCCAACGCGGCCTGAGCACGGCGCTCGCGCTTCCCGCTATGCGCGAAGTTGCGAGACCTAGTTCTTCTTTTTGTTGAGGAAATTCCACGGCGAGTTGACCGGGAGCGTGACGGCGTCCGGCACGCTGTCGACATCAGCCACCTCGGCCTTGCGCACGGTATAGCCGGACTGCACGATCAAGACGCCGTCCAGGATGAAGAGTTGGCTCTTCTCCATGCCGGGCTTCAGCACGCCGGTGACGGAGACCGGCTGGTATGCCTCCGCCATCCTGTAAGGATGCGCCGGCGTTACCAGCACGATCTGGTTCGGCGGCGGCGTCGGCATGTGGCTGCAGGCGCCGGTCCAAGGCACCAGCAGGAACTGGTAGACGAGGTCGCCCTCGCGATCGACCGGCAAGGCGTAGCCGGACAATTGAACGGTCTTGTCCTGCAGATTGAGCGACAGTGTCTCACCGTGATCGGGCAGTTTTGCCGCGATCATCGGCAGGTTGGCGTCCTCGGCGACCGCCTGCGTCGCCGGGCGCAAGTCTTTCCAGAAGATATGCGCGACGTCGGCCGCGGCGTCGGCTCTCGCGGTGGCGAGCATAAGCACGATCGCCAGCGTCGCGCTTGATCTGAAACGCCTGCTCATGGTCGTGATCCTCCGCCAGTCCCATTTCGGAAGCGAGTAAAAGCGTCGTGAGCTTACTTCGCTCAGATCAAGGTCGTGTGGTCGCGAGCCGTTCGAGCTGTTTGACATCCGAAAGTTCCTTCACCGCGTCCTTGCCGATCCAGCGTGCCGTCTTGTCGGACGACGCCGCCAGTTTCTCGGCCAGCGCAAGGGCAGGGGCGTGCAGCGCCACCGACCGCTTGCCGATCTGCCGCAGCGCCCAGTTCACCGCCTTACGGACGAAGTTGCGCGGATCGCCCGCATGCGTCTCGATCAGCGGCAGAGCAGCGAGGAAGCTCGCGTCCGGCTCCTTCTTCAGATGCACCGCCGCCCAGGCCAGCATGGCAAAGGCGGTGCGGCGGACAAACTCGCGCTCGTCCTTGGCGAATTCCTCGACCAGCTCACGCCAGAACGGTGTTTCGGCGAACAGGTCGGCAACGGTATCGACAATCTCCCAACTGCCGAAATCGGCGGCCCAGCGCCGGCATTGACCGATGTCGAGCTTCTTCGGCTCGCCGGTGAAAGCGGCCATCAATCGCGCTTCGCGAATGTCGGTGTCCCACAAGAGCAGCGACCGTTCCTGGTTCTTCTTCAGCTTGCGCGCCAGCGGCCGCAGATCGGAATTGCCGACGCCCAGCGCGGTTCTCGTGTTGATGCCGAATCGCGCCATGCCGGCGCGGTTTTTCTCGCTGCTGATCGAACGCAGATGGGCGACGATCTCGTCGGCGCTCCAGCTTGGATCGGGCAGGACCATCGCCGTCTATTTTTCCAGGCGGGCGAGCAGCGAGGACGTGTCCCAGCGCCTGCCGCCCATGTCCTGCACGTCCTTGTAGAACTGGTCGACCAGCGCGGTCACCGGCAGCTTGGCGCCGTTGCGGTTGGCTTCGGCGAGGCAGATGCCGAGATCCTTGCGCATCCAGTCGACGGCGAAGCCGAAGTCATATTTTCCGGCGTTCATCGTCTTGTGGCGGTTCTCCATCTGCCAGGAGCCGGCAGCACCCTTGGAGATCACCTCGATGACCTTGTCGATGTCGAGGCCGGCCTTCTTGCCGAAATGGATGCCTTCGGCCAGCCCTTGGACGAGGCCGGCAATGGCAATCTGGTTGATCATCTTGGTGAGCTGGCCGGCGCCCACGGGTCCCATCAGCCCGACCATGCGGGCATAGGCATCGATGACCGGCTTGGCCTTGTCGAAGGCGGCCTGCTCGCCGCCGACCATGACCGTCAGCACGCCATTCTCGGCGCCCGCCTGGCCGCCCGATACCGGCGCATCAAGGAAGGAAAAGCCGGCCTTGTCGGCGGCTTCGGCCAGTTCGCGCGCGACTTCGGCCGAGGCTGTCGTGTTGTCGATGAAGACGGAGCCCGTCTTCATGGCGGCAAAGGCGCCGCTGGCGCCTGTCGTCACCGAGCGCAGGTCGTCGTCATTGCCGACGCAGGAGAAGACGAAATCCTTGCCTTCGGCCGCCTCGGCCGGTGTCAGCGCCAGGCTGCCGCCATGCTGGGCGACCCATTGCTCTGCCTTGGCGGTCGTGCGGTTATAGACAGTGATGTCGTGGTGGCCCTTGTTCCTGAGGTGCCCGGCCATCGGATAGCCCATGACGCCAAGACCGAGAAATGCAACCGATGCCATAAGCCTGCCTTCCAACAAGAGATTTCAGTGGCGGAAGGTCTAGGCTATGCGAAAAATTCGTCAAGGCGCGCAAAGCCGCATCGACTGGTGCAGGCCCGTCCGCTGACGACGCTCTATCGTTTGAGGTGAATGGTGATCCGGCGTTCGATCCATTCGACGCCGTGACGCAGGATCTCGACCAGCACCAGGTAGACGATCGCCACCCAGATATAGGCCTGGATGTCGAAGGATTTTGCGTAGGCGAGCTTCGCGTTGCCCATCAGGTCGTAGACGGTGATGATGGCGACAATCGCGGAAGCCTTGATCATCAGGATGAGCTCGTTGCCGTAAGGCCGCAGCGCCACGATGATCGCCTGCGGCATGATCACCTTGCGCAGCGTCTGCAGCTTGTGCAGGCCAAGCGACGCCGCGCCTTCCCACTGGCCCCGCGGAACGCTTTCGATGGCGCCGCGCAGGATCTCGGCCTGATAGGCGGCGGTGTTGAGCGAAAAGGCAAAGACGCCGCAGTAGAACGCCTCGCGGAAGAACCACCATAGTCCGACGGTTTGCAGCTCGGGGCGGAACGAGCCGATGCCGTAATAGACGAGGTAGGTCTGCACGAGCAGCGGGGTGCCGCGGAAGAAGTAGACGTAGCAATAAGCCAATCCGGAAAGGATGCGGTTCTTGGACATCCGGCCGTAGGCAACCGGCAACGAGAGAATAGCGCCCGCCACCATCGAAACGGAGACCAGCGACAGGGTGGTTGCGAGCCCCTGCAGATAGGCCGGCGCGTATCTGGCGAAGAAATCGGCGTTCCAGGCGTGGACCAGATAGGCGACGATGCCGATGCCGAAAAGGCTCCAGAGGCCGACCAGCGCGTAGCCTATGATGCGCACGCGCGGCCAGCCGCGAGCCCGGGGCGGGGGCCTGTCAACCGCAATAGCCTGGCTGACGCTCATCGAGCCTCCCTGCGCCCGAGCGAGCGCTGGATATAGCCGGTGGCGACCGAGGACAGGATGGCCAGCACAAGGAAGACCAGCGCCGCGACACTGTAGAAGAGGAAGGAATGCTTGGTGACGCGCGCCGCGACACCGGCATTGCGCAGGGTTTCCGCTAGATTGACGACCGACACCAGCGAGGTGTCCTTGAGCAGGCTGAGCCAGCAATTCTCCAGACCCGGGAAGGCGATGCGCAGCAGCTGCGGCAGGATCACCAGGCGCATCGTCTGCCATTTCGAAAGGCCAATGGCGTAGCCGCCCTCATACTGGCCCTTGGGAATGGCGCGAAAGGCGGAGAGAAAGACTTCGCTGGCGTAGGAGGAGAAGATCAGCGCCAGCACGATCATGCCGGCAATGAAGCTGTTCACGTCGATTGTCGCCTCGGGCTCGAACAGGCGGACGACATATTGCAGCAGCAGCGGCATGCCGAAGAAGAACAGGAACAGCGTCACCAGCTCGGGCAGGCCGCGAAAAACAGTGGTGTAGATGTTGGCCGCGAGCCGGAGCGCGGGCTCTTCGTGCTGCTTGGCGAAGGCGACGAAGAACCCGATCGCCAGGCCTATCGGCAATGTCGCAAGCGCAAGCGCGACCGTGACCAGCACACCAGACGCAATGTCGTCACTCCAGCCATCCGGTCCCCAACTGAGAAGTGTCCAAATGCTTTGGGCTGGCATTGGTGGGGCGTGTCTCCGTGGCGATCCCGGAATGGAGGCAGCGCGGCGAGGTGATCCTCACCGCCCTGAGCGCAAATGATCAGGACTCGGCGCCGTAGACGTCGAACTTGAAGTACTTGTCGTTGATTTCCTTGTACTTGCCGTTCTTGCGGATAGCGTCGATCGCGGAATTCAGCTTGTTGACCAGGTCGGTCTCGCCCTTGCGCACGGCAATGCCGGCGCCCGGTCCGAAAATCTCGACCGGCTGCGGCGAGGGCTGGCCGAGGATCTTGCAGCAGGCGCCGTCGGGCGAATCCAGCCACTGCTGCAGCACGACGATGTCGTCCTCGATGGCGTCGAGACGGCCATTGGCGAGGTCGGCCTGTTCCTCGGGGCTGCTCGGATAGCCCTTGATCGTGCTGTCGGTGTAGGTCTTCGAGGCATAGTTGAAGTGGGTCGTCGTGGTGGCGACGCCGATCGTCTTGCCGGCGAGGTCTTCCTTGGTCACGCCCTTGAGCGGCGAATCCTTCGGCACGGCGATCGCCGACGGCGTGTTGTAATATTTGTGGGTGAAGTCGACCTTTTCCTGGCGCTCTGGCGTGATCGACATGGAAGCGACGATGGCGTCGAACTTGCCGGCCTGGAGCGCCGGGATGATGCCGTCCCAATCCTGTGCGACGAAGGTGCACTTCACCTTCATTTCGTCGCAGAGGGCCTTGGCGATGTCGATGTCGAAGCCGACCAGCTGGCCGTCCGATGTCAGGTTGTTGAAGGGCGGGTACGCGCCTTCGGTGCCGATCCTCAGGGTCTTTTCCTGAGCCTGGGCGACGCCAAGTGTCAGCAGCGCGGCCGAAGCGGCAAGCGCGATACGCAGTGCAATACGCATGATAATCCTCTCATATTGTCATGGCCGCTGTCCCGTGCGGCTCTTGTGGGCGGAGCCTTTTTGACCGCCCGCTGCGCGGGATACTCCCACTCTTTGCAAGAAAAAAGCAACTGCAAAAACAACAGCAAACGGCAACCGCCGTGTGCCGCTGCGTTACTTGCCTGGACTGACGAGACCGGTCGCGCGCTCGATAAAATCGGCTATCGATTTCGTATCGCCGAGGTTGAAGACCGGCAGCTTTTCGCCTTCGACCGGAAAGTCGGCGGCGAGAGCCACGATGTTTGGATCGTTGATCGAAAGCGGCGTCCGGTCCTTGGCCTCCAGCCGTCTCGCTTCGATCTTTTGGTGCGCTTCGCGCTTGTAGCCTTCGACCAGCACGATGTCCGAGGGCGCCAGCCGCGCCAGGATGTCGTCCAGCGTCGGCTCGTCCTCGTTGAGCAGTTCGTGCATCAATGCCCAGCGCCGGCCGGAGACGATCGCGACCTCCATCGCGCCGGCCTGACGGTGGCGGAAACTGTCTGTGCCGGGCTTGTCGATGTCGAAGTCATGATGGGCATGCTTGACCGTGGAGACCGTCCAGCCGCGCCGAACCAGTTCGGCGACCAGCTTCTCAGTCAGGGTCGTCTTGCCGGAGTTCTTCCAGCCGGTGATGCCGAACACGCGTCTCATGGCTCAAGGCTTTGCAACAGACGCTCGGCCTCCGCAAGATCGTCGGGCGTGTTGATGTTGAAGAACGGGTCGATCCGCTCGCCTCCGGCTTCGAGCATCGGAAACTCCACCTCGACAAAACCATGCCGCTCCACGAAGGCCGAGACCCGGCGATTGTCCTCCTCAACCAGGAAATGGCGCAGGGCATCGCGCAGGCCGAGCGGCCAGAGCGCGAAGGTCGGGTGCCACCTGCCGTCGGAACTGGCGACCGCGATCGCGCCCGGCCGTGCCCGAGCGGCAACGGCCAATCGCTCGACGAGATCGCCAGGGAAGAACGGCGTGTCGCCGGCCGCACTGACCAGCGACCGGTAACCCGTGTCCGCTGCCGCCCATTCAAGGCCGGTGAGGATGCCGGCGAGCGGGCCGGCATGGCCCTCTATCGTATCGGCAAGCACCGGAAGGTTGGTGCCAGCAAACCGTGCCGGATCGCCGTTGGCGTTGAGCGCCAGCGTGGCGACCTGCAGTGTGAGACGCGCGGCGACATGCTCGATCAGCCTGACCTTGCCCAGCGAAAGCAGCGTCTTGTCGCCGCCGCCCATCCGGCGCGACTGGCCTCCCGCCAGGATGATGCCTGCAACGCTTCGGTCCATCGGGACTATATGCCGTCCGGCGCCATGTCGGGTCCAGCGCTTTCGGCGGCAGGCTGGCGCCTGCCGACGACACGCTCGCGGTAGGACCAATCGACATTCAGGATTCAAAATCGCGTTGATGCATGATTCATAGGCTTGCAGATTCGATCTGGAGAGCGGTGGATGGCACGTCGATATGAACTGAGCAGCGCGCAATGGCAGCGTATCGAAGGACTGTTGCCGGGAAAGGCAGGTGATCCTGGCCGCAGCGGCGAAGACAATCGCCTGTTTGTGAATGGCGTGCTGTGGGTTCTGCGCTCCGGAGCGCATTGGCATGATGTGCCCGAGCGCTACGGCAAGTGGAAGACACTGCACCAGCGGTTCCGGCGCTGGTCGAAGGCTGGCGTTTGGGAGCGTGTCTTTGCCGATCTGATCGTTGATCCCGACAACGATTATGTGATGCTCGACAGCACGTTGGTTCGCGCCCACCAGCAGGCGGCGACCGGAAAAGGGGGGACCAGAACCAGGCTTTGGGGCGTTCCCGAGGTGGATTGACTACTAAGATCCATATGGCTGTCGACGGTCGCGGCCGTCCGTTGCGCCTGATCCTGACGCCCGGCCAGCGTGGCGACGTCACCCAAGCGCCTGCTTTGCTCGAAGGGCTCAAGGCCAAACGCGTTCTTGCCGATAAGGCCTATGACAGTAATGCCCTGCGCGCGATCGTCGTCGAGATGGGAGCGCAGGCCGTCATCCCCTGCAATCCAACC
>NZ_LYTM01000009.1:0-147448 GCF_001672445.1 Mesorhizobium sp. WSM3873
GGACGGGAAGCGGCCGGCAAACGCTACGAGGCGGTCTGGCGAAGAGTATTCTCCACGCGGGTCCTAGCCGCCGAAGCCCTGGCTCGGCTAGCCCTCGGCCCCGGCGGCGCCGCGTTGATGGAGGCAGTCGTCCGCAATTTTCCACGCACGCTCACCTTTGGAGCGCGGCTCAGCGGCAAGACAAAACCTGTCCCTGGTTTGGCCGATGCGCGCCTGGCTCGATAGGTTGGCCTAGAGTTCAGCCACGATGATGTCGACTGAATTTTGGCGGCGACCTCACCGCTGCCGTGCCTGTCCGCAATCACCGAAGTGGCGTAATCCGTTGCTGCTCCAGTTTTGCCGATCTCTGGCTTGGATTTCGTTGCGAAGAAGAGTGCCGTGACAATAAGCCACCGCCGGGATGCGTGGCATTGGATCACGCGCGCCAAGAGCACACTATCGTTCAGCTCGCTTTCGAGTCGAGCCCACACTGGCATACGCGCCTATAGCGGTGCGTGAATTCCGTTCCGCGCAGCGC
This sequence comes from Mesorhizobium sp. WSM3873, assembly GCF_001672445.1. Lineage (NCBI taxonomy): Bacteria > Pseudomonadati > Pseudomonadota > Alphaproteobacteria > Hyphomicrobiales > Phyllobacteriaceae > Mesorhizobium > Mesorhizobium sp. WSM3873. The sequence continues at coordinate 518 of NZ_LYTM01000009.1, forward strand.
AGTCGGGTTATGGAACATTCCGGCTCAACCGGAGTTTGCATATATCCGGCTTTCTGCCGCCGAGCCCCTGATGCGTTGTGATGTGGCCTGAGGGCGGCGCTCGCCACGCCTCGAGGAGGCCCTACGATGGTCCAGCACACGATCCCTCGCAATCCGCACAGCACGGCAAGCATTGCCGGCCATCCTGTTCATGCAATGCTGATACCGTTCCCGATCGCCTTCTTCGTCGCGACCTTCGTTTGCGACCTTATCTTCTGGCGAACCGGTAATCCGGGCTGGGTCACCGCTACGCTCTGGCTGCTGGGGGCAGGTCTGACCATGGCCGTGCTGGCGGCTCTTGCCGGCTTGACCGATGTCCTGGGGGACACCCAGATCCGCAATCTCCAAGACGCATGGCTTCACGCCGGCGGCAACGTGGTCGTCGTTCTCATCGAAATTTACAACTGGTACTCGCGGTATGCCGACGCGGAGGCAGCGGTAGTGCCGGTTGGACTTGTCCTGTCGCTGATCGTTGTCCTCATCCTTCTGTTCACCGGCTGGAAGGGTTGGGGAATGGTCTATCGGCATCACGTCGGCGTTGCCGACGATTCGGACCAAATGCGCTGAATGCGCCCGTTTGCCGGGGATTGAAGCAGCTCCAGGATTTCGCTGGAAGCTGTATAAAAACAATCGGCTGGATTGGGCAAGCGATTCAAAGGTTGAACAGCTCCAAGCGACGTTGGCCGACGGAAGCGGGGCAGCTTGAACGGTCCGATCTACGATTACCGACGGAATCGATAGGCCGGCCGGAAAGGTGTAGGATGCCTTGTCGTCCGCACTCTGGCGAGGCACACGGACGCTTGAAAGAGTAGATCGCGCTTTCGCCCATCTAAGGGGCAGGGAAGCGTCATGGCTTTCACCAAACACAGCGGAATATTCACGCCAGTCGAGCTGGAGCTCCTCCAGAAAGTATTCGATCAGTTGTGCAACGAGCGCCGTCTGGCGTCAAAAGACGGGGGCGCAAGAGAACAGCTTGCCTCCGACGTGCTCGAAGCCTTCCAAAACGGCTTCAGCGCCGAAGCGGAGTTGTTGCAATCGCTTGCGGAGCGCCGCACCGCACCGTCGCGACGCAATCCGGCTCGACAGCTCCGTCCTTGATTGTCTGGCGCGGCGAAGGCTGTCTTCCCGCATCGGGGTTGACGTTGCGATCTGCCGCCCTGGAAGAGATGCCGCAGCTGGTCGCGCCAGGCTCTTCCTGCCGTTTTTTAACCTCAATCCGTTCTTAGCTGGCGATCGCCCGAAAGGGTAGAACCTTCGCGCTTGCTTGACTCGGTCCGCAAAAACGGGCAGCAAAGCGGCTGAGGGAGAGCATTTTTACCGTGGCGCAGACCATGGAGGGCTCTTTTTTCGTATGGACCGTCGCCACAATGGCGATTGGTGGAGGGATTGGTTAACCATCTTTGTCCATCTTTTGAATCAATCGGCAACAGACGCGTGAAGGTGCAGGGGGCACCAGGCGAACTGTGATCGTGACGGGTGCCAGGTCCGCAAACCGGCATGCCGATTGAGAGTGGTCGTATGGCGTTTTTGCGTTTGAAGAACCGGGGTGACGCTCCTGAAGAGGGGGTAACTTCGAAGAAATCTGGTGGTCATCGTTGGGTTGTGGTGCCTGCTGTCGGCGCTGCCCTGGCCCTGTGGTCGGTCGCGACCATGGCCGGCCTCTATTCCGTGAGTACCTCGCTCACCGCCGCCTCCAACGGATTGCCGCAGAGCCTGCTTGCGCCGCATAGCATCGTGCTTGGCGACCAGCGCCGCAAGGTCGCGAACGCCTGGGCGCCGCGCCTTGCCGCGAACGGTGCGCACAAGACGGGCTCGCTCACCCGCGGCTGCGATGCCGGCTGCCTCAGGCTCGCAGCCAGCTTTGCGAGCTCCACGCCAAACCCCTCCAGCTTGGTGCATGACGGCAAGGCCGCGCGGCTGAAACCGGCACCGGATAGCGTATCGCATGAGAAGGTTGTCGCGGCTTCCGCCGCGGACGTCGCCGACCGTTTCGACAGCGTCATCAAGCGCGCCGGGCTTTCGCCGCAGAAACTGGCCGATGCCTTCCGGCGCGCCGAGAACGCTCCGGTCCTGCTGGCGAGCTTGCCGTCGGCAAGCCGCTTCGGCGGCGCGGCCGACAGCGGTTCGGCCCGGAGTGGGCTGACCTTGAGCGGCCCGGCCGAGTCACGCTTTGGCGGAAATCAGGTCGACGTTCAGCGCGCGTCCGAACTGGCGCTGGCGCTTGCCAATGTCATGCCCGAAGAGACGGTCGACGTGCCGACCGCCGTCGCGCTCGCCAGCGGCGACGCGCCTGAGATGACGGCCGGCGCTTCCGGCGACGACGGAAAAGCTGAAGTGCAGGTCGCTTCGCTGCCGCCGCAGGATGGTTTGCCCGACAGCATCGCAGTGCCTGGTTTGAGGCCGCGCACCGCCCTCGAGCGCGTGACGGAAGAGCCTGAACAGAATGCCGCGAGGAAGCCGGAACCGGCCAAGCCGCAGGCAAGCCAGGCGGCAAGGCCCCAAATTGCCAAACCGGAGTCGGCCAAACCGCAGCCGGCCAAGCCGCAGCCGACCGTTGTCGACTCCGCCGAAGGTGCGCAGACGCCGCGCTCGCTGAGGAGCTCCGACCAGGCGCTTCCGGGTGTGCAGGGTGCGAAGCCGATTGAGGCCGCGCCGGCCAAGCGCAGCAAGGCGCAAGCCTCCGAGATGCTCGCCTACGCCAAGCCGGACACGCCCGAGCGCGGCGGTCTCGGCAACGCCTTCAGGGGTCTGTTCAACAGTCCTTCGACGGGCAATGGCGTCGCCGTCTATGACATCTCGACGGCGACGGTCTACATGCCCGATGGCTCCAAGCTGGAGGCGCATTCGGGGAAGGGCGCCATGGCCGACCAGCCGCGCTTCGCCAACCGCAAGAATTCCGGCCCGACGCCGCCCGACACCTACAATCTGTCGCTGCGTGAATCGCGCTTCCACGGCGTCGAGGCCATCCGGCTGACGCCGACCAGCGGCAGGAACAAATATAACCGCAACGGTCTGCTCGCCCATACCTATCTGCTGCGCGGCGCCCCAGCCCAATCCAGCGGCTGCGTGGCCTTCAAGGATTATGGCCGCTTCCTCTCTGCCTTCAAGAAGGGGAAGATCAAGCGCCTGGTCGTTGTGCCGCGCCTGAACGGGTCGCCCACCCAGGTCGCCCAGGAAGGCCGCCAGGGCTGACTCCGCCCGCCACTATGCCGGCAGCAGCTTGTTGCCGGTAGGCTGCCTTTGATTTGCGGTCTTTACCGCCGTTGACGCGCGGCGCGGTCGACGCACGCGCTTGATGTCTTCGCCACGTCTCTTGCGACAGCGGCAGTGACCGGTTCCATCGAATTGCGGATGAGGGAAGGGAGAACTCCCTCTCCCAGAAAGCATATATGGCGCAGCCCGGGCTTGCGGCAAGCCCCCGGCAATGCCGTATGTACGCTGCCCTTGACCTCAGTTTAGGAAAGGGAGTTTGCATGCGGATTTTACTGTCGACTTACGGTTCGCGCGGCGATGTCGAGCCGGTGGTGGCGCTGGGCGAGCGACTGCAGGCGCTCGGCGCCGAGGTGCGGGTGAGTGTCCCCGGCGATGAAGAATTTGCAGCGCTGTGCGCCCGTGCCGGTGTGGAGCTGGTGCCGGCCTTCGCACCGGTGCGCGAATGGGTAAAGGAGATGACGCGGCGCAGGGCATCGGAATCGCCGAAGGACGTGGCCGCGCTCATCTCCGGCCAGGCGGCCGAGATCCTCGCCAGGCAATACGATACGCTCATGGCGGCCGCCGAAGGCTGCGATGCCGTGGTGGCCTGCGGCCTGTTTCCGTCCTGTGCCGCCGCGCGGCTGGTCGCCGGGCAGCGGCACATGCGCTACATCCTTGCCACCTTCTGTCCGATCTGGCTGCCGTCGGCGCACAACCGGCCGCATGAATATCCGGGACATCCGCTTCCAGCCGGGGTGACCGACAACCGGCTGCTGTGGGAGACGGATATCGCGACCAAGAACGCGCTGTTCGGCCAAGCGATCAACAGCTGGCGCGCGTCGCTCGGATTGCCTGCGGCGGAGAATGTCCGCGATTATGTCTACGGCGATCCGGTCCTGCTCGCCTGCGACCCAGCGCTCGGGCCGTGGCTGCCCTCGGACCTGACCGATGCCAGGCAGACCGGCGCCTGGATCCTGGCCGACGAGCGGCCGCTGCCCGACGGGCTGGAGGCATTCCTCGAAGCCGGCCCGCCTCCGGTCTATGTCGGCTTCGGCTCCATTGCCGTGGCCAAGGAGGCCGGCCGTGCGGCCATCGAGGCGGTCCGCGCCAAGGGCCGGCGCACGGTGATCGCGCGTGGCTGGGCCGAGCTTGGCCTTACCGACGACCGGGACGATTGCTTCGCCGTCGGCGATGTCAACCAGCAGGCGCTGTTCCGCCGCGTCGCCGCCGTCATGCATCACGGCGGTGCCGGAACGACCGTCGCCGCCGCGCGGGCAGGAGCGCCGCAACTGGTGGTGCCGCAGATCGGCGACCAGCCGTACTGGGCGCGGCGGGTGGCCGAGTTCGGCATCGGCGCAACTCATGACGGCCCGGTTCCGACAGCGGGGTCATTGTCGGCGGCGATGGAGACGGCGCTGGCGCCCGAAACCCGCATCCGTGCGAGCGAGGTTGCCCGTTTGGTCCGCGCCGACGGCGCGGCGGTGGCGGCGAAGCTTTTGATCGAGATGTTCGGTCGTGCCTGACCTTCACTGCGTCAGTTCCGCCAGCGCCCTCTGCAGGGGCGCCGGCGAGACCTGGATCGGGCCGGAGAAGGGGCTGTCCATGTCGATGATCAGATAGATTGCCGCGGCCACCAGCGCCCCGGACACGAGGCACGTGAAGATGATGGTTCCATTGCACGGTGCTCGGAAGCCGAAGCTGGCGAAGATCAGCGTCAGCCAGGCAACGAGCAGCGCGATCAGCGGCGCGGGGATGGCACCCTCGGACTGCTCGGCCAGAATCCAGCGCTGCGCGATCACCTTCTGCAGCTGCTGTGTCGCCGCCTGTTGCGCGGCGGTCTGCTTGGCATCCGCAGGGGTCAATCCGCCCACGATATCGCCGACCTGATTGAGCAGCAGTTCCGACAGCCTGTTCGGGACGACCGTCGTGTCGCTGTCGGCGGTCGAGGTATCGACGACGCGCTGCACATAGGCGGTGAGCGATTGCCGGGCGCCGTCCGCCTCCGGTCCATAGCGTCGGAGCGTTCTGTCGAGCAGAATGAGATCGGTGGCGAAGGTGTGGACGTTGACGTTGATGGATTCGAACGTGTTCTTGGCCGAGTTGATCATCAGGCCGAGGACCAGCGAGGACATCACTATGAAGAGGTTCGCGGCGAGCCGCACCACCGCGCTGGTATCGTCGCCAAGGTGGTGAGCAGGGAAGCGCTCATGCACCATCAGGCTGACCAGCGACGCCCCGGCCAGACAAGCAAAAATCGCCGCCCCTATAAGCACTTCGCCCATAGCTGATATTGCGCACGGGAAAGGACGGTTGCCAATTGGGTGGAGGTGGTTGAATCAAAGCGGAAGCATACAGGCGTATGTGGTTGTTCGCGAACGATGCTTTCGGGCTCTTCGTCATGTGCAGCGGAGCGAAGGGCAAAAACCGCTTCCAATGCCGGCCGAAGACGCTATCTATTGCGCCGGGCGGCTCCACCCTCTCACCATCACGAGGCAATCCATGACAATTCGCGCTGTCGTCTGGGGCGAGAACATCCATGAGCGGACCAATGAGGTGGTCGCCGGCATCTATCCGCAAGGCATGCACACGACCATCGCCAACGCGCTCAACGCCGACAAGGCGATCTCCGCCTCGACCGCGACGCTGGAGCAGCCGGAGCATGGGTTGCCTGAATCCCGCCTCGCCGAGACCGACGTGCTCGTCTGGTGGGGTCACAAGGACCATGGCGCGGTGGCCGACGATATGGTCGAGCGCGTCGCCCGCCGCGTCTTCGAAGGCATGGGACTGATCGTGCTCCACTCCGGCCATTTCTCGAAAATCTTCAAACGGCTGATGGGCACGCCCTGCACGCTCAAATGGCGCGAGGCCGGCGAGCGCGAACGGCTCTGGGTGACGAGCCCCAGCCACCCGATCGCCGAAGGCATCGGCGAGTATTTCGAGCTCGAGAACGAGGAGATGTATGGCGAGCAGTTCGCCGTGCCGGAGCCGCTGGAGACAATCTTCATCTCCTGGTTCCAGGGCGGCGAGGTGTTCCGCTCAGGCCTTACCTACCGGCGCGGCGCCGGCAATGTCTTCTACTTCCGCCCGGGCCACGAAACCTATCCGACCTACCACGACGCGACCGTGCACAAGGTGCTGCGCAACGCAGTGAAGTGGGCGCACAACCCGCAGGGCAGGAATTCCGCCATCCTCAAAGCACCCAACGTGCCGGTGGAGAAGGCGCTGGAGCCGATCGTCGAACGCGGCGGCAAGCTGCATGCGCCCGGCGAGGCTGGTTTCCGCTAAAACGTTTTCTGTTTGGGATTGCGTGCAAGCAACAATTAGATCGTCCGCCTAATATCATTGAATCGAACCAATTCCTCTGGAGGAGCAAAATGCGGCTTTTGATACTCGGTACCGGCTGGATGGCGCAGGAGCATGCCCGCCGCTTCGGCGCCATCGAAGGCGTCGACATCGTCGGTGCGGTCGATGTCGATCCGGCCCGCGTCGGGGAATATGCCGACGCCTACAAGATCGCGAAGCGCTTCACCTCGCTGGAGGCGGCGCTCGACTGGGGCGGTTTCGACGCGGTCGCCAATGTCACGCCCGACCGCATCCACCACCCGACCACCATGGCGCTGATCGGCGCCGGCAAGCCGGTGCTGTGCGAGAAGCCGCTGGCCGAAAATTTCGGCAAGGCAAGCGAGATGGCCGAGGCGGCGGAAGCCGCCGGCGTCGTCAACATGGTCAACCTTACCTACCGCAACGTCGCGCCGCTGCAGAAGGCGCGGCAAATGGTGCAGGCCGGCGAGATCGGCACGGTACGACACGTCGAGGCCTCCTATCTGCAGAGCTGGCTGGTATCGAAATTCTGGGGCGACTGGCGAAGCGACCCCAAGTGGCTGTGGCGGCTCTCGCGCGGCCACGGCTCAAACGGCGTGCTCGGCGACGTCGGCATCCACATCCTCGACTTCGCCAGCTACGGCGCCGCCCTCGATATCGACCACGTATTCTGTCGGCTGCGCGCCTTCGACAAGGCGCCGGGCAACCGCATCGGCGACTACCAGCTCGACGCCAATGACAGCTTCGCCATGACGCTCGATTTCGCCAACGGCGCCTTCGGCGTGGTGCATGCCAGCCGCTGGGCGAGCGGCCATCTCAACGAGCTCAGGCTGCGTATCTATGGCGACAAGGGCGGCATCGAGGTGGCGCACAATCTCAATGGCTCGATGTTGAAGGGCTGCATCGGTGCCAATGTCGAGGACGCCAAATGGGAAGAGCTCGACGCCGGCACCGTGCCGACCAACTACCAGCGCTTCGTCGAGGCGGTGAAAAGCGGCGTGCAGGCCGAGCCCAATTTCCGCCATGCGGCTGGTCTGCAGAAGGTGCTGGATCTGGCGGTGGTGTCGGACGAGAAGCGCGCCGAGCTGAGAGCCCACGCGGACACGCAGTGAGGCCGAACTGCCGATCTCCCCCGCAACGCGGGATGACTGGCTGTCGTCACACACAAATCTTTCAGTCATTTCTTGAAGCCTTGATCCCGCCTTTCGTGATTTGATGCGGCCACAAAGCTCGGGAGGCTTCATTGACCGACTATATCGGGTTGCCGAAGGCCGAAGTGCACATCCATGTCGAGGGCTGCTTCGAGGCCGACGACGTGATCAGGAATTGCGCGGAGGCTGGCATGCCGCTGCGCGCGCCGCGCGACAGGCTCTTCGAGGCGCATGATCTGAAGAGCTTCCTCGAAATGCTCGACTGGCTGTGCGGCACGTTTCGCACGCGCGAGCAGCTGGCCATCGCCGCCTATAAATTTGCGCGGCGCATGGCCAAGAGCGGCGTGCGCTATGCCGATGTCATCGTCAACCCGACCCACTGGCCGCACTGGCACCGGAACATCGCCGGGATGATCGACGCCTTCGATGCCGGGTTCGCGGCGGCCGAGCAGGATGGATACCCGCCGGTCGGGCTCTGCGTTAGCCTGCTGCGCACACAGTCGGCCGAGGACGCCATCGAACTGGTGGAGTTGCTGAGCAGGATCAGGCACCGGCGCGTCGTGGCCCTTTCGATCGACGGCAACGAGGCGGCCGCCGGGCGCACCGGTCCGCGCTTCGCCGAGGCGTTCCGCCGCGCCGCCACGGCCGGATTGCGACGCACCGTCCACGCCGGCGAGTCGAGCGGTCCCGAGGGCGTTCGCGACGCCATCGAGCTGCTTGGCGCCGATCGCATCGACCATGGCGTTCGCGCGATCGAGGAGCCGGCTCTGGTCGACCTGCTCGCACAGAGGCGAATTCCGCTCGGCGTCTGCCCGATCTCCAACATCGCGCTCGGCGTCTATCCTTCGCTTGCCGAGCATCCGATCGACGCTCTGCGCAAAGCCGGCGTTCCCGTCTCCATCAACACCGACGATCCGGCGCTGCTCGGCACGACGCTCGAAGCCTCTTACGCCGCCTGCGCCGAGACCTTCGCCTGGGAAACTGAAATAATCCGCCAGCTCGCCGCGACATCGGTGCATGCGAGCTACGCCGACCCGGCGGTGAAGGCGCGGATACTGGCGGATCTGACGGCCTGGCAGGGGTAGGCGACGCTCGGCGGATAGGTGCTTTCACCGCGCCGCCGAACTGCATAAGGTGCCGAGACTCGGTCGAAAGGAGCCAGCATGGTCACGCGACGCGCCGAATGTTCCTGCGGTCAGCTGTCGGCCACCTGCGCGGGCGAGCCGGTGCGCATCTCGGTGTGTCATTGCCTCGACTGCAAGCGGCGCACAGGCAGCGCCTTCAGCTACAATGTGCGCTTTGCCGAGGCCGATGTGACGATAGACGGGCGCGCGCTGCAGTTCACGCGCACCGGCGAGCAGGGCGGGCGGATAACCTACAGCTTCTGCCCTGATTGCGGGACCACGGTGCACTACCGCATCGACACGCAGCCCGGCCTTACTGCGATTCCGGTAGGGACGTTCGCGGATCCGTCGTTCCCGCCGCCCTTCCAATCCTTCTACCACCGTAGCCGGCGCTGCGAATGGGTCGAGATAACCGCCAAGCCGCTGACGAAGTTCGGCTGATTTTTGGCCTTGGGTCCTCCCCATGAGGCGAGGAGCCAAGTCACGCCCGGCGATAGGTCCTCACCGCCGCCTTCACCAGCGCCGCATTCCCGTCCGCCACCGTCCCATCAGGCAACTCCTTACCGTCCTCGAGCCCGACACGGGTCGAAAACTTCCGCACCGCCGCCCGCTCGACGAAGGGCCACACGGTCGCGTTCTCGCCATGCAGCAGGATCGAGCGGTGAATGCCTTCGCGTTGCAGCAGCTTTTCGATGCCGTCGGCGACGGCAAAGGCCTCCTCCAGCGTCTGCTCGGAAATCTCGATCAGGACGCGCAGCACCCGGCGGCCATGATCGAGGCTGGCCAGCCTGAGCGCATCGCCGATCGACGCCAGCCCGGCCTCGATGCCGACGCCGCGGTTGCGCAACGCTTCCATCACTTCGGGCGCCGCCGCCTCGCTGAGATTGACCGAGGCGTAGTCGGGCAGCTCATGCCAGCCGGCGATGGCGGCAATCGTGCGCCTGTCGTCCTTCTCGATCCAGGCGCCGGTCGAAACGCCGATCAGCGTGCCGGGGCAGGCGCGGCGCAGCGCCGTCACCGTCCGGTCCATCGCTTCCGGGGCAAGGCTTTCCTGCCGGTCGGCGCCGCGCGCATGCACATGCAGTTCGGCGGCACCCGCCGCAACCGAGGCCGCGCCGTCGCGTGCCATGGCATCCGGGTCGAGCGGCAGGGCGGGGTGGAAATCCGCGGCGCGGGCGCCGTTGATGCAGGCCTGGACGAGCATGGCGGTCGATCCTGTTGAGGCGGAGTCTAGCGCAGGGGAGCATAGACTGGAAACGGAACCTACGGGCAGGATCTTATCGACGCCGCGATCCTTCGCCGTAGAACTCGACTTTGGGCAATTGGCGGCGTGGAACGCCTTACCCCAAATGCTCCTTCCTCAACCTCTTCTTCATCCGCTCCAGCGCCGGCTGGCCACCTGCCGCTAGCTCCTTGGCAACCCGCGCCAAATCCTCATCCGCCTTTCGATATTTGCTGCCCCAAGCGCCAAGCGTGGCGAGTATCGGCAAAAGGTCGATGCCGGCCTCGGTCAGCCGGTAAATCGCTTTCAGCCTGTGGGTCGGGTCGTCGCTGCGGGTGAGGACGCCTTCGTCGACCAGGGTCTGCAACCGCTCGGCCAGCGTGCGCGACGAGATGCCTTCGTCCGACTGCAGGAACTCGCGAAAATGCCTTTTCCCGGCGAAGGCCAAGTCGCGGATGATGAGCAGCGTCCAGCGGTCGCCGATGAGCTCGAGCGACAGGCTGATCGGGCAGCCGGACCTTTCCTTCGTCGACATGAAGTTAGTTCCATTTGTAAATCACTTTTCAATTGACAGCATTCCTTCCGCGCGTCAAATGATTTCAAAAGTAAACCGTGTTTGGAGATGCGAGAGGACCGCGCAATGAAAAAGCTCATCCTGCAAATGCAGATGTCGGTCGACGGCTTCGTCGGCGCCGACGAGAACCGTCGTTGGCAGCTTTGGGAATGGGGCGACGAGAGCAACTGGGACGACGAGCTCAAGCAGGACTTCAATGCCGTGTTCGAAACCGTCGACACGATTCTGCTCAGCCGCAAGATGGCCGAGGAGGGCTACCTCAATCACTGGGGCAATGCGGCGAGGAAATTTCCGCGAGACCGTTTTTATGCCTTTGCCCAACGTATCATCGCAGCTTACAAGGTGGTGCTGAGCGACAGGCTGAAGGCGTCGCGGTGGGAGCGTACCAGGGTTGCGAGCGGCGATCTGCCGCGTGAGATCAATGCGCTGAAGGCGGGCGAGGGCGGCGACATTGCCGTGTTCGGCGGCGCCGGCTTCGCCTCGGCGCTGATCGCCGCCGGGCTGGTCGACGAGTTCCAGCTCTTCATCAACCCGGCGGTGCTGGGTGCGGGCCGTCGCATCTTCGACCAGGCGGGCTTCGCCAGGCTGAAGCTCACCGGCTCGAAAGCCTATGCCTGCGGCATGGTGGTGAACCGCTACGCGCCGGCCGGGTGAGGCACTTGAATCAATCTGCCAGCACGCCGTCTCAACCGCTTGTTCGCTTGTCGTTCCCCGGCGAATTGCGAACCGTCGGTGCCATGCCTTATCCGCCTGGATGCGACCCCAGCGCGTTGGTTTCCCGATACCCCGCTTCATCGTTGGCCGCGGCGCCGAACCGCCGGGCTTCGTGCGACGTAAGACCGATGAGCGCGCGCCCGGCATGTTCGGCGGGCTTGTCATTGGCGATGTCGAACACCGCCCAGCTATGATGAGGCGGTTCTTGCACCGCTACGAATCTCATTTGAGCCCTCGCTCTGACGAGATGCTAATGTAGCAGATGCTTTCTGTCGGTCTGTGACGGAAGCCACACAAACAAGACGCGTCCACCGATTATTTTGGCCGGGGAAGTCCGCGGAGAGCTTTTAGCCGCCCTACTGCCCGGCCTGGTCCGCGTCCGTCAGCGTGCCGAGGAAAGCGACGATGTCGTCGATCTCGGCGTCGGTCAGCGCCGGCTTCTCGCCTGGTTTCCTGCCGTTGAAGGGCGGGTCGGTGTTGAGGTTTCCCCAGTAGGCCTTTGGCAGATCGTCGAATTTCTCGACCGTGCCGTCCGCGTTCTTCGGATACCAGCGGCCGGGATCTGTGTCGCGAGTGGCGTAGAAGGCGACAGCCTCGCGCAGCGAGTGGACATAGCCGTTGTGGAAGAAGCTTTTGCGCAGCGCGACATTGCGCAGGGTCGGCGTCTTGAACAGGCCGCAATACTCGCTCCGGCTCTTGAAGTCGGCGCGCAGCGGCCCGCACAGCCCGAGGTCGAGATAATTGGGATCGGCGTTGGTCGGGATCGCCTGGTTGCGCGGCACGGCGATGGCGATCAGGCCGTAATCGGTGAATTGCGGCGGCTCGCCGTCATTTGCCGGCTCGCTCAGATGGCAGCTCGCGCAATTGCCTTTGTTTTCGTCCTCGAACAGCGCACGGCCGCGCAACTCCTGCGCGGTCAACTGCGCCTTGCCGGCAAGGAAGGCGTCGTAGCGGCTGGAATAGGGGTAGAAATCGGCGCTGCTCTGCTCGAAGGTGCCGAGCGCCTCGACCGCCGCGTCGAAGGCATCCTGCTGATGGTCGAAAATATCCGCGCCGAACGCCGCCTTGAACGCATCGGCATAGGGCGCTTTGCGCAAGGCGGCGACCACGGCAGCTTCATCCTTGTTGCCCATCTCGAAGGGCGACAGCAGCGGGATCCTCGCCTGGTCCTTGCCGTGGTCGGCGCGCCCGTCCCAAGTCAATCCGCCGGTCGGGCCGTTGTCGACGCTTTCGTCGCCCTCGTCCTCGGAGTCGTAGAAGTGCTCGGTGAAGGCCGGCGCCGCCTGCAGGTAGCGCAGCGACGGCACGGCGCGCAGGCCGGGCCGGTCGAGGTTCGGCCCGCCCATCTCGACCGGCGCGGCGGAGGCCGGGCCGAAGGCGTGGTTGGGATCGTGGCAGGACGAGCAGGCCTGTCTGCCCGAAGCCGACAGCGATGGGTCGAAGAACATTTTTCGCCCGAGCGCCGTCAGTGCTTCGGCGCGTGCGAAGGCTTGCGTGCGCGACATCGGGCCAGGATGGACGCTGCCCGCCGGCTGGCCGGCGGCGGGCCAAAGAACAGCGACGGCGAGAGCGGCGAGCGTGGCAAATTTCCGTGGTGGCATGACCCTCAATCCCGTTTGCCATTGGCCCAGCAGCGCGGTGCCGCGAATTGTTGACTGGCGGAGGCAAATTGCCAAGCCGGAACGCGGCAGATCAGCCCTTCCACGGACCACCTCGCACGAAGAAAACCGCAGCTGTGCCCTGGATGGTTGCCGAGATAGATTCCCGTCCGCTATCAATGGCCTCCAAACCGGGGAAGGACTTTCGATGAGCGAGCTGAAGATCAGAACCCGTGCTACCGGCGCCTGCGCCGTGCTGCCGCCGGGCGGCTTGCCGGCGGTAACGACGCCGACCGGCGGCACGGTCGACGTGGTGACTGCGGTCAGCGCGCCGGGCTTCAACCCGCTCGACCTGCTCTATGCCTCCTTGGCCGCCTGCATGGTGCTGAGCGCCCGCATCGCCGCCACCCGCCTCGGCGTCGCCGACCGGCTTGGCGAGGTGAAGGCGGATGTCGGCGGCGAGAAGGCGAAGGACGAGCCGTCGCGGGTGGAGGGGTTCAATATCCGGTTGGAGATTGCCGGCGACCTCGACGCCGCGACCAAGCAGCGCATCGTCGAGGATGCCGAGACGATCTGCACCGTCTCCAACACCCTGCGCGGCGCGCCGGCGCTGCACGCGACGCTGGGGTGAGGGGCAGTGGCGCATCTTTCTGCGATCGACTATGCGACTGCCTCCGACGAAATCCGCGCCGAGCATGATCGGGAGCTCGCGCTGCGCGGCCGCATGACCAACATGAAGCGCATCCTGCTTCACTCCCCGGCCGCGCACCGCATCTACGCCGAATGGTTCACGCTGCGCGATCTCCTGCGTCCGACGCTCGAAGACCGGGCGATCTGGCTGTTTTCGAAGGCGATCGCCGAGACGATGCGCGCCGAGGTCCCGGTCACCTTCTTCCGTCGCGCGCTACTCGACTCCGGCCTCGATCCGGATCTGATTGAACCCAGCCCCGACGAAGCGCTGCTGATGTCCTTCGGCAGGGCGCTCGCCGCGGACGCCAATGCCGTTGCCGACGAGACCTGGGCCGCGCTCAAGGCCCACTACGACGAAACGCTGCTCGTCAACCTCGTCGCCTTCGCCGGCATCATGGTGGCGACCTGCGTCTTCACCAATGGAGTGAAGGTGGATCTCGATCCCGGGCTGGAGGGGTATCGCCGGAACGCTTGAGGCGAAGACCCCCGGGGCTGGCCGTTGCCTTGCTCTGCCTGCTGCGCATAGACTGAGCCCGGGAACGAGCGATCGGGGGGACCTCGATGCGTTGGCGTGTGGGCTTGCTTGTGTTGGCAGCGGCGCTGCTGGCCGGATGCGTCGCCAATGACGTCGAGCCCATCAACACCCCATGTGACCCAAGTCGGGCCTGGCTCGCCGGACTACATTCCCGATGCTCCCGCCGACGGGTCGACCGTGGTCGCGCTGTCCTTCTCGGGCGGCGGCACGCGTGCCACCGCCTTCAGCTATGGCGTGCTTCAGGCGCTCGACGATGTCGAGGTCGGCAGCGGCGGGCGAGCGCATACGCTGATCGACGACGTGAGCGTCGTCGGCGGCGTTTCTGGCGGTGCGGTGACGGCGGCCTATCTCGGCTACAAAGGGCGTGGTTACCGCGAGCTTCGCGAGCGCTTCTTGCTGCGCGATGCCGAGAGCTCGCTGCACACCGCCAAGCTCGCTCCGGCCAATCTGGCGCGGCTGTGGAAAGGCGGCGTCAACGACCGCAGCACCTTTGCCGCGTGGCTGGACAGGAACCTGTTCGACGGTGCCACATACAGTGCCTTCAGACGTCCCGGCGCCCCGCTGGTCTGGATCCACGCATCCGACATCTACAACGGCACGGCCTTCGGCTTCACCTACGACCGCTTCGCGGCCATCTGCAGCGATCTGGACAAGCTTCGTATCGCCGATGCGGTGGCGGCCTCGGCGGCGTTCCCCGCGGTGTTCGCGCCGGTTGTCGTCTCGACGACCACGCCGACAACCAGATGCAACTACGAGCAGCCGGACTGGATCGACCGCGGTCTCAACGATCCGGAGGCACCGGAACGGGTCAAGGCCGCGGCTCGCGCCATGGATTCCTACCAGAACAACGACCGCGTCAACTACATCAAGCTGCTTGACGGCGGATTGACCGACAACATCGCGGTGGTCGGCTTCGCGGAATCGCTCGACACCGCCGGCAGTCCGCACAGCCCGTTGTCGCCGCAGGCGGCGGTGAGGATGCGAACGCTGATCATGATCGTTGCCGATGCGGGCCGCAGGAAAGAACCCGACTGGGTCAAGGTCAAGCAGGGACCGGGCCTGGTCGACATGATCGACGCCACCGCCGGCACCTCGATCGCGTCCTCGGTGCGCGACGAATTCGATTCCCTCAAGCTCGAATTCCGGCTGTGGCGCGAAAAGCTGGTCAAATATCGCTGCAGCCTGCCGGCGGCGGTGGTAGCGCGCTACCGCGGCGGCCTGTCCGGCTGGAAGTGCCGCGACGTCCAGATGGTGGTTGAACTGGTCTCCTTCGCCGACCTGCCGCCAGACGAGGCAGCCGCGCTGAACGTCATCCCGACCCGGCTGAGGCTGACGCCGGAGCAGGTCGAGCGGACCATCCAGGCCGGCTGCGACGCGGTGCGCCTCAACCCGCGCCTGCAGCAGGCATTCCGCCGCGCTCAGGGTCGCGCGGGCTTCGTTGTGGCTGGTTCGCAGTAAGACCGCGCGCCATTTCCGCAGGAATCGGGTGGCCGCCGCTTCGCCTCCGCCCCACTTTGATGGCATCGAAGGAGGCGCTCATGACTGTCCATTCCCTCAACACCAAACGCGCCGGACGCTCGGCCGAATCCTGTGTCGCCGCGCAGGACTGGCACGCGCTCGTCACCGAGCTCAACGCCCAGGGCTGCGCTGTCATGCCCGGCCTGCTTTCGCCGGAGGAATGCGCCGAAATCGCCGCGCTCTATCCGCACGAAGAACATTTCCGCAGCCATGTGGTGATGGCGCGCCATGGCTTCGGCAGGGGCGAGTACCGCTATTTCCGTTATCCGCTGCCTGATCTGATCGAGGGCCTGCGCACTGCGCTTTATCCACGGGTCGCCGGCGTCGCCAATGACTGGAACGAGAAGATGGGCGCCGCGCTCCGTTACCCTTCCGACCACGCCGCCTTCCTAAAGCGTTGCCACGACGAGGGCCAAACCAAGCCGACGCCGCTTCTGCTGCAATACGGCCCCGGCGACTTCAACTGTCTGCACCAGGATCTCTATGGCGCGCTCGCCTTTCCGCTGCAGGTGGCGATCCTGCTCTCCGAACCCGGCAAGGATTTCACCGGCGGCGAATTCGTGCTGACCGAGCAGCGCCCGCGCATGCAGAGCCGCGCCGAGGTGGTGCCGCTCAAGCGCGGCGACGCGGTGATCTTCGCCGTGCACAACCGGCCCGTGGAGGGCACGCGAGGTTACTATCGCGTCAACCTGCGCCACGGCGTCAGCCGCCTACGCTCGGGCAGGCGACACACGCTCGGTATCATCTTCCACGACGCGAGGTGACACCCCTCCGAGGCGGCTTTTCTCGGCTCTACGTTCCAGGCCGCCGATAACGGATCGCTTTCGCTCTGCTTAGCGCGTCCATCGTCTCCTCGACGCTGAGGAGGACGGTGGTCTCGCAGGAGCTGAGTGCCCCTCCGGCACCGATGGCGAGCACGACGGACGCCATCGAAACATTGTCCGGCGCCTCCCACAGGTTCCACCCGTCGTGTTCGCCGAACGCATACCAGAACCCGTGCAGCTTTCCGCCGACCGATTCTATGTATGAGCTGGCCGCCTTGCGGCGATCCTCGGGGTTTTCGATCATTCGCGCTCAGGTCTCGGGCGTGTAGCTGAAGCGCGTCAGGTACATGGCCATGGTTGACCTCCCTTACCAGAGCCCATCAAGTGGTTGGCTCCAGCACTAAGCGCTCGATCGGTCGGCGACGCCAATCAATTTCACTGCGGCTGGGTTCTGCCTCGAAGGAATAGCCGAGCGCGCGGATGCGGCGCTTCTACCTCTTCCCTCCGCACCCTCATTCGCGTATGCCCCGGGCAAATCCCGCCATCTCAGCGCAGTTTCCCGGACCGTCCCATGATCCGTCTCGAAAATATCGGCAAGCAGAACGGCCGTCAGATTGTCTTCATCGAAGCCTCGGCCGCCCTGCAGAAGGGCGAGAAGGTCGGCCTCGTCGGCCCGAACGGCGCCGGCAAGACTACGCTCTTCCGCATGATCATCGGCCAGGAGCAGCCGGACGAAGGCCAAGTCTCGGTCGATCGCGGCGTTACCATCGGCTATTTCAGTCAGGATGTCGGTGACATGGAGGGGATGAGCGCCGTCGCCGAGGTGATGGAAGGCGCCGGCCCGGTGAGCGCCGTCGCAGCCGAGATGCGCGAGCTCGAGAACGCCATGGGCGATCCCGACCGCGCCGACGAGATGGACGCGATCATCGAGCGCTATGGCGAGTTGCAGCACCGCTTCGAGGAACTCGACGGCTATGCGCTCGACGGCCGCGCCCGCGAGGTGCTCGACGGCCTCGGCTTCTCCCAGGAGATGATGGACGGCGACGTTGCAAAACTCTCCGGCGGCTGGAAGATGCGCGTCGCGCTCGCCCGTATCCTGCTGATGCGGCCCGACGTCATGCTGCTCGACGAGCCGAGCAACCATCTCGATCTTGAGAGCCTGATCTGGCTGGAGAAATTCCTCAAGGACTATGACGGCGCGCTGCTGATGACCTCGCATGACCGCGAGTTCATGAACCGCATCGTTTCGAAGGTGATCGAGATCGACGCCGGCGGGCTCACCTCCTATTCCGGCAACTACGAATTCTACCAGGAGCAGCGGGCGCTGGCCGACAAGCAGCTGCAGGCGCAGTTCGACCGCCAGCAGGCGATGCTTGCCAAGGAGATCGCCTTCATCGAGCGCTTCAAGGCGCGCGCCTCGCACGCCGCCCAGGTGCAGAGCCGGGTGAAGAAGCTCGACAAGATCGACCGCGTCGAGCCGCCCAAGCGTCGCCAGACGGTGGCCTTCGAGTTCCAGCCTGCGCCGCGCTGCGGCGAGGACGTGGCGACGCTGAAGGGCATCCACAAATCCTATGGCAGCCGCTCGATCTATGCCGGCCTCGACTTCCAGATCCGCCGCCGCGAGCGCTGGTGCGTGATGGGCGTCAACGGCGCCGGCAAGTCGACGCTTTTGAAGCTCGTGGCCGGCGCCTCCGAGCCGGATGAGGGCTCGGTGGCGCGCGGTCCGAGCGTCAAGATGGGCTATTTCGCCCAGCACGCCATGGAACTGCTCGACGGCGAGCGCACCGTGTTTCAGACGCTGGAAGACAATTTCCCGCAGGCCGGCCAGGCGCCGCTCAGGGCTTTAGCCGGCTGCTTCGGCTTTTCCGGCGACGAGATCGAGAAGAAGTGCCGCGTGCTCTCGGGCGGCGAGAGGGCAAGGCTGGTCATGGCGCTGATGCTGTTCGATCCGCCGAACCTTCTGGTGCTCGACGAGCCGACCAACCACCTCGACATGGCGACCAAGCAGATGCTGATCGAGGCGCTGGCGCAATATGAAGGCACGATGCTGTTCGTCTCGCACGACCGCCATTTCCTGTCCGCACTATCGAACCGCGTGCTGGAGCTCACGCCGGATGGCATCCACACCTATGGCGGCGGCTATACGGAATATGTCGCCAGGACGGGGCAAGAGGCACCGGGGCTGAGGGGGTAGGGCGGCGCTCTGACCTCCGAGCGTAGTAGCGTGGAGAAGCCTTGACCCGTCGGCAGGACAGAGGGGGGCGCGAAGGATCGCGACCGATCTCACCCTTGCGCCGCCTCCTCGTGAGAAGTCACGGCAGGATCCGGGCTCCGTGAGGCGCCCAACGCCCCACTACTCCCTCGCCAAACCGCGCTCGATCAGGCGAGCAAGCCGCGCCGAAAACGCCCTGGCATCGGCCGGCTTGTCGCCGTCCAGCACGCGCGCCTCGTCGTAAAGCAGATGCGCGGCGTCTTCCTTGAAAGCGCGCTCGCCGTCGCCGAGCTTCGCCAGCGCCGTGACGCGCTCGTGCCGCGGGTTGATCTCGAGGATCGGCTTCGCCGCCTTGTCGAGGCGGCCGGCCGCGTTGAGCAGCCGCTCGAACTGGCGGTCGGGACCGTGCTCGGGCGCGACCAGGCAGACCGCGCTTTCAGTCAGGCGGTCGGAGGCCTTCACGTCCGAGACCTCGTCTCCCAGCGCCGTCTTCACGAAGGCCAGGAAGGTCGCGATTTCGGACGAGATTTCGGCATCCGGCTTGGACGCGGTGTCGAGCAGCGTGATCTCCGACAGTTCGGCCGCGCCCTGCGTTACCGATCTGAACGGCTTGCCGTCGAATTCTGGCGCCATCGTCGTCCAGAAACTGTCGACCGGATCGGTCAAAAGCAGCACTTCGATACCGCGCGCCCGGAACCCTTCGAGCTGCGGCGAGGCCTCGAGCCGGGCGCGGTCTTCCCCGGCCATGAAGAAGATCGCCTTCTGCCCTTCCTTCATTGCGGCGACATAATCGGCCAGGCTGCGCAGCGCTTCGCCGGAAGCGGTCGAGCGGAAGCGGGCGAGCTTCAGCAGCTGCTCGCGCCGCTCGTAGTCCTCGTAGAGCCCCTCCTTGAGCACGACGCCGAAATTCTCCCAGATCTTGGCGTAGGCCTCGGCATCGTTATCGGCCGTTTTAGCGAGGTCGCCGAGGACGCGGTTGGTGACACCCTTGCGGATCGCGGCGAGCAGCGGGCTTTCCTGGATCATCTCGCGCGAGACGTTGAGCGGCAGATCGGCGGAATCGACCAGGCCGCGCACGAAGCGCAGATAGCGCGGCAACACGTCGGCATCGTCGGTGATGAAGACGCGCCGCACGTAGAGCTTCATACGACCCTTGCGGTCCTGGTCGAAGAGATCGAACGGACGCGAGCCCGGCACGAAGGCAAGCGCGCTGTATTCGTGCCGACCCTCGGCGCGGAAGTGGATGGTGGCGGCCGGCTCGTCATACTGGCCGGCGATGCTGCGGTAGAAGTCGGTATATTGCTCGGGCTTTATGTCGCTCTTCGGCCTCACCCAGAGCGCCGTGCCGTCGGCGATATCGCGCGGCTCGGCGCCCGGCTTCTCAACAAGCGTGATCGGCACCGGCACGTGGCCGGACTGCGACTTCGCCAGCCCTTCGAGCCGGTAAGGCGTGGTGTAGGGACTCGCATCGTCCATCAGATGCAGCACGACGCGCGTGCCGCGCCTGGGAGCTGCCGCAAGCGGCACGGGAGCGATCTCGTAGGTGCCCTTGCCGTCGGAAGACCAGCGCCAGGCTTCCTCGCTGCCGGCCTGCCGGCTGATGACATCGACATGATCGGCCACCATGAAAGCGGAGTAGAAGCCGACGCCGAACTGGCCGATGAGTTGCGAGTCCTCAGTCGCCTTGCCGGCCTCGACGCGCTCGATGAAGGCACGGGTGCCGGAGCGTGCTATGGTGCCCAGAGCCTCGGCCATCTCCTCGCGGCCCATGCCGATGCCGTTGTCCTCGACGGCAAGCTGCTTGTTGTCGGGGTCGGCCGAAATGGTGATGCGCGGCTTTGCGTCCTCGCCCAGCAGCTCGGGACGGGTGATCGCTTCGAAGCGCAGCTTCTCGCACGCGTCCGCGCCGTTGGAGATCAGCTCGCGCAGGAAGACTTCCCGGTCCGAATAGACCGAATGCACCATCATGTGCAGCAGCCGCGAGACATCCGCCTCGAATGTCCTGGTTTCCGTCGTCTTGGTATCCGTCGTCATTCAGAATCTTCCCACATAGTAACTCTGGCCCGTCGCGCCGCGGCGTGTCGAAGCTGCCGATCTCCGCCGATGAGGGGAGATGTCCGACAGGACAAAGGGGGCGCTCCCGCCAGCCGATCTGTCGCGGAGTGCTTTCTCGCTTTTCCGGTTCTTGTCAATTCAGAAGGGTGCCGTTTCCCTCGCGCTCCCTTTTGCCCTGCCGACCAATCTCCCCAATTTGAACCCTGTCGGGGGAGATTGGCTGTGTCGGCGCCGCGCCTCCCCAGCGTCCTAGAAGTCCATGCCGGCGCCGGCGGGCATGGCGGGTGCCGCTTCCTTCTTCGGCTTCTCGGCGACCATCGCCTCGGTGGTGACGAGCAGGCCGGCGATCGAGGCTGCATCCTGCAGCGCGGTGCGCACGACCTTGGCCGGATCGATGACGCCCTGGCTGAAAAGATCGCCATATTCGCCGGTCTGGGCGTTCCAGCCATAGGCGAAATCGGTCTTCTCGCGCAGCTTGCCGACGATGATCGAGCCTTCCGCCCCGCTGTTCTCGGCGATCTGACGCGCCGGCGCCTCGATGGCGCGCCGCACGATGTCGACGCCGTATCTCTGGTCGGGGTTGTCGGCAGCCACCGCGTCGAGCGCATTGGCGGCCCTGAGCAGCGCCACGCCGCCGCCCGGAAGAATGCCTTCCTCGACCGCCGCGCGCGTCGCATGCATGGCATCGTCGACGCGGTCCTTGCGCTCCCTGACCTCGACCTCCGTCGAACCGCCGACGCGGATCACAGCCACGCCGCCGGCGAGCTTGGCCAGACGCTCCTGCAGCTTCTCGCGATCGTAGTCCGAGGTGGTCTCCTCGATTTGCGCCTTGATCTGCGCGACGCGGCCCTGGATCTCCTCCTTCTTGCCGGCGCCATCGACGATCGTGGTGTTCTCCTTCTCGACCACCACTTTCTTGGTGCGGCCGAGCATCTCCAGCGTGACGTTCTCAAGCTTGATGCCGAGATCCTCGCTGATAGCGGTGCCGCCGGTGAGGATGGCGATGTCCTCCAGCATGGCCTTGCGGCGGTCGCCGAAGCCCGGAGCCTTGACGGCCGCAACCTTCAGGCCGCCGCGCAGCTTGTTGACCACCAGCGTCGCGAGCGCCTCGCCCTCGACATCCTCCGCGATGATGAGCAGGGGCTTCGCCGACTGAACCACCGCCTCCAGAACCGGCAGCAGCGCCTGCAGGTTGGAAAGCTTCTTCTCGTGGATCAGCACATAGGGCTCTTCGAGCTCGACGCGCATCTTATCCTGATTGGTGATGAAGTAAGGCGAGAGATAACCGCGATCGAACTGCATGCCTTCGACCACTTCCAGCTCGGTGTCGGCGGTCTTGGCTTCCTCGACGGTGATGACGCCCTCGTTGCCGACCTTCTGCATCGCCTCAGCAAGGAAACGGCCGATCTCGGCATCACCATTGGCCGAAATCGTGCCGACCTGGGCGATCTCGTCATTTCTGGTCACCTTGCGGGCGTTGGTCTTCAACTCCTGAACAATAGCCTCGACGGCTTTGTCGATGCCGCGCTTCAGATCCATGGGATTCATGCCGGCGGCAACGGCCTTGGCACCTTCCCTGACGATGGCCTGGGCGAGAACGGTCGCGGTGGTCGTGCCGTCGCCGGCGATATCGCTGGTTTTCGAGGCGACCTCGCGCACCATCTGCGCGCCCATGTTCTCGAACTTGTCCTCGAGCTCGATCTCCTTGGCGACAGTGACGCCGTCCTTGGTGATGCGCGGAGCGCCGAACGACTTGTCGATGACGACATTGCGGCCCTTAGGGCCGAGGGTGACTTTCACCGCGTCGGCGAGAATATTGACGCCGCGCAACATGCGGTCGCGGGCGTCGGAATGGAATTTCACTTCCTTGGCAGCCATTGGAACACTCCTTCAGCAGGCAGCTTTCATTCACCGGATCGGGTGGGCCGGTTCAAGCCGCTTTTCCCAACGCCGATGTCTGCTCGACCACACCCATCACGTCGCTTTCCTTCATGATGAGCAGGTCTTCACCGTTGAGCTTGATCTCGGTGCCGGACCACTTGCCGAACAGGATGCGGTCGCCGACTTTGACGTCGAGGGGAATGAGCTTGCCGCTCTCGTCGCGCGCGCCGGAACCGACGGCGATGATCTCGCCTTCCTGCGGCTTCTCCTTCGCCGTGTCCGGGATGATGATGCCGCCGGCCGTCTTCTCCTCGGCCTCGACGCGGCGGACCAGAACGCGGTCATGCAATGGATGGAACTTCATATCGTTCTCCTTCGGGACAAACAGATTTTGAGAGGTTCCTCCACTCCGGACCGGAAGGACCGGAGCGGGGCTCGCGATCCTTTTCGGCCTCGCGCATGTGGATTTGGTTTTGCACGCGCCGGTTTCAAGAGGCCGCAAGAAATTTTTTGGCACTCGCAACAGCCGAGTGCTAGCGCCGTGAAAACAAAGGTAATTATGCAGCTTTGACGGGCACGTCCCGGACCCCTTGACGGCAAAGGAATCAATTCCCAAATCGAACCTGCCGGCGCCTGAAGTGGCCGGCAAGGTCAAGGAGCGCCGCTGCCTTGGCGCTCCTCGTATCTATGTTGCTCAATGGAGGATGTAGCTATGAGAACCAGTTTCGACTTTTCTCCCCTGTTCCGGTCGAGCATCGGCTTCGATCGAATGCTGAACGCGCTCGAGACCGCAAGCCGCATCGAAACCGCTGACAACTGGCCGCCCTACGATATCGCCAAGAGCGGCGAGGACGACTACCGCATCACCATGGCCCTGGCAGGCTTCAGCCAGGACGAACTGGCCATTACCCAGGAGCAGAACATGCTGATGGTTTCTGGCCAAAAGGCAGGCGAGGACAACGGCGAGTACCTGCATCGCGGCATTGCCGGCCGCGCATTCCAGCGTCGCTTCGAGCTTGCCGATCACGTCAAGGTCGTCGATGCGAGCCTCGTCAACGGCCTGCTGACAATCGACCTCAAACGCGAGATCCCGGAAGAAATGAAGCCGCGCCGGATCGAGATCACGGCGGACAAATCATCGCCAAAGGCCGCGACAAAGAAAATCGAGGCCGACAACAAGGCGGCCTGAGCCTTCTCGCCGCGCTTTGCGCCAAGCGCCGGGTGATGTTCCCGGCGCTTCCTTGTCTTCCGGATGAACAGAAAGGAGGAAAAAATGAGTGTTCGTGATCTGATTCCCTGGGGCCGAAACAATGGCAACCAGGTTCCAAGTGTCTTCCGCGACGGCGAACGCGATCCTTTCCTGTCGCTGCATCGCGAGGTGAATCGGCTGTTCGACGACGTCTTCCGGGGTTTCGGTTCCGGCTTGCCATCCCTAGGCGGCGTATCAGCCTTTGGTGCCGGCTGGCCGAGCGTTGAGATCTCCGACAACGAGAAGGAGATCAAGGTGGCGGCCGAAGTCCCGGGCCTGGACGAGAAGGACATCGAGGTGCTGCTTGATGATGGCGTGCTGACGCTGAAGGGTGAAAAGCGCTCCGAGACGGAGGACAAGGAGCGGCAGTTCTCCGAGCGCGTCTATGGCCGCTTCGAGCGTCGCATCCCGCTGGGCTACGAGATCGAAGAAGACAAGATCGATGCCCGCTTCAAGAACGGCGTGCTGACGGTAATGCTGCCCAAGACCGCGAAGGCGCAGTCGCAGGCCAAGCGTATCGAAATCAAGAGCTGATGTCTCAGTGCAGGGGTTGGACCGACCGGTCCGGCCCCTGCGGCATGACGGAACTCTCGTGGCTAGATGGAACGGCCAACGCTGGCGTGGGTGCTGGCTGGAGCGTGGAACGGCTCCCTTTCCAAACGAGTGATCCGCTCGCAGCGGGCGCAAGAGGCTCGCTTGCGGCTCGATGACGTGCGGCCGACGCAGGCCATTCTAACCGTTTACCGCGCTGAGCGCAGATGCCGCTGACGGAACACCGCGCAAGCCTCTGGAAATCCGCGATAACCTTAATTCCTTCCTTCTTTTGGTCAGGCTTCCCGTACGGAACGTTAAGGGCTAGATTAGCAATTCGTTAAGTAATACGGCGGGTGTGAGCGTAAGAGGTGTGCCGTTATGAATTTCAAATCCCTGATCAAACGGGCCGAGGACGTAGATAAGGAATTTCAAGAGCTCCAGTCGGATCTGGCAGAGGCTTTCGAAGAATGTCTTTCGGCTGACGAAGAGACGTCCCCGGGATACGATTCTGCCGCCGACCTGGCGGCAAGCGAGGAGGATCCGCCGGGCGAGACTCAGTCCGAGGCTTCCGCCTCCCGGCTGACGCCGCACACCCAGACACGGTTGGCCGCCTTGGAAGCCGTTTCCGGACTCTTCCGCGACGGACAGGGTCATCTGGAGGAGATCGGGTCAAGGCTGGCCGAGATCGCCACAGCGCACCACATGACGCGCGATATCCTGAACGCCCTGCATCGCGATGCGCTGCGCGCCAATGAGCTGGAGCTGGAGAACGCCGCTCTGGGCGCCGAGCACAAGGCCTTGTCGGAACAATTGCTTGACGCTACGCGCAAGCAGCGCGAACGCGACGGCGCGGCCGAGGCCTGGCAGCAGCGCGAGGCAAGTCTCGTCCAGGACAGGGAGTCGCTGCGCGAGGCGCTTGCAGCGGTGCGGCTCGAAATGGTCGAGATGGGCAATGAGAGCGCCAGGCGCGAGGCTGAGTTCGGTGAGATCGTCAAGACCCTGACGGCCAAGACCGTCGAAGCCGACAGGCGCGCTGTCGAGAACAAGCTGCTGCGCGAGAAGCAGGTCGGGCTTTCGATCGAGCTGGAGCAGGCGCAAAAGCGCGAGGCCGAGGCCCGGCACAAATTCGACGAGTTCGCGGCGACCCACGCCAACGAAGCCACGCGCGTTGCCGAACTGATGGCCCAGCTCGGTAGCCACGAGAAGGAGGAGGCCCGGCTGCAGAAATCGTTGGAGACGACGCAGGCCAAGCTTGCCGAGGTAACCGAAGCCGCCCGCATTGCCGAAAGCGATGGCGCGGCGGAGCTTGCGCGGAGCCGGGCGGAGCTGCGCGGCTTGCGCTCCGAAATCCAGGAGCTGCAATCGCGGCTCGAGCAGGCCTCCATCGACAAGACCGATGCGGTCGCCGAGGCGACAGGACTGAGGGCGCAGTTGAATGACGCCGTGACCGAGCGGCAGATCGCGGAAGAGAAGCTTGCCGTTCTCAGGAACGAGAGCGAATTGGACAAGAAGAATTTGTCGGTGATCAGCACCAATCTCTCGCAGCTATCGCTGCAGCAGGCGTCGGAGCAGATCCAGCTCGATATCCAGAAACAGGAATGCGAGGACCTGCGCGCCGAGGTCGAGACGCTGAATGCCCGCATCAAGGAGCTGCTGCCTTACGAGCGGCTGCACAGGGTGACGGACGCCCGGGCTCGGCAGGATGTTGTGCCCGTGACGAATGGGCATGTCACCAACGGGCATATCGTGGAGCCGGCGCGGCCCACCGCCAGGCGCCGGCGCAACATGAGGGCCGCCGCGAGCTGAGGGAAGGATGTCTAGCCAGCTCGGCGCTTTACCGCTCTGGGCCTACTTCCCGGTCATCCGGTCAGCAAGCTGCTGGGCCTCGGCAAGCAGTGCCGGGAAGGCCGGATCGCCCGGCAGGCGCTCGCCCATGCAGGCGCGATAATCGCCGTCGCCTTTTTCCCAGGCGGCGTTGGCGGAATCATAGGCCTGCTGGTCCTTCAGGTCCGAGTTCTGATAGGTCTGCTGAAATTTCTGGGCAGCCGCGTCCGCCGCGGTCCAAAGCGCCTCGCAGGCCGCGATCTTCGGCACGGCCGGTGACGCGGGCGCCTCGGCGATCAGGACGCGGTCGCCCTTTACCACCGCGACGACGACCTGCTGGTCGTAGATCGGTCCGACATCCTGCGTCCAGCCGCCGAGCCGCGCGACGGCGATATCGGCGCCTTCGGGCTTCTTCAGCGAAAAGTCGAGCGTCTTCACGAATGCGGCGTCGCTGCCGATAGCCTGGGTATAGAAGGCGTCTAGCTTGAGCGCCTCGTCGATGCCGGCGGGCAGCCGGAGGCTTTCATCCTCCTCGTCAGCCTTGGACCGCAGCCAGCGCTCGACCAGCCCGCGTGTCGTCGCGACGATGCTCGGGCCGGCGTCGCTCTTGGCGTAGCGCAGCCCGTCCAGCATGCCGAAGCCAATATCGGAGGCGCTCAGGCTCTGCAGATTGATCGTGCCGGTTGCCGGAAAATCCTTGACCGAAAGCGGGCCGAGAACGGCGGAAAGACGCTTTTCCAGATCGGCCAGCGCCTTGGTGTTGGCAGCATCGAGCGTCTCCGCTTCCGCGTTCGAGCTCTCTTGCGCCGCGATGTTGGAAATCGCCTGGTCGCGCGCGGCGATATAGTCGTCCTCCGGCGATGCCGCGAAAACCACGCCGCTCGCCAGCGCGAACGAAAACGCCCAGACCAGCCGCATTCTATAGCCCCAATTCAAACCAAAGCCCTTGTGGCCTTCGCCTGACTTGGCGGCTTTTGCGTGGCGGAATCCCCGGGAGAACCCGAATTTTATCCGGCCTTCCGCTTCTCTACCTCCGCCTTCCTCAGCAGGAACCGCTGGATCTTGCCGCTCGATGTCGGCGAGGAGGTGAGGCACGCCGCGACAGTTGCGCTCTACGGCGCTACCCTCTGCCCTGCCGGACATCTCCCCCACGAGGGGAGAGATTGGCAGTGCCGCTGACGGCTCTCCCTTTGCACCGTCGATGATTGGCGAAAGCCGGCGCCACATCTGATCTCCCCCCAAGTGGGGAGATGTCCGGCAGGACAGAGGGGCGAAGGAACGCAAGCTTTCGTGTCCAGAGCACAGCCATGATGTCGGGGACGGACCTTCTAAGGCGGGCGCAGGCCCAGAGGTGAGGGACGCACCCGGCGCCACACCAGTCGATTGGGAGGATGATCAGGGCCGCGCAGGGCTTGGCCAGGCCGGTGCCGGCCTGTACAATCTTAGGGTGAATGCAGGGAAGGGAGCGCGCGATGCGGCTTGGTCGGGATCTCTGTCATTTGACGGTTTTGGCCTTCATCGCCGGACTGGCGCTTTGGCCGCACGCGGCATCGGCCGATCCCGTCACGCCCGCGCGCATCGCCGCCGCCTTGCCGAAGCTCGAAGCGCTGGCGCAAGCCGCCGTCGCCGATGGTGCCGTCCCCGGCCTTGCCATCGGCGTCGTGCATGACGACAAGGTGATCTTCCTCAAGGGTTTCGGGCATCGCGAAGCCGGCAGACCGGAGCCGGTCGACGCCGACACGGTGTTCCAGATCGCCTCCCTTTCGAAGCCGATCTCGGCTACCGTCGTGGCCGCGCTGGTCAGCGACGGGGTGGTATCCTGGGATTCGAAGATCGCCGACCTCGATCCGGCCTTCCGCCTTGCCGATCCCTATCCCACCGGCGAACTCACCATCCGCGATCTTTTCACGCATCGCAGCGGCCTTCCCGGCACTGCCGGAGACGACCTTGAGGGCATCGGCTACGACCGCGCCGAAATCCTTCGCCGCCTCCGCTTTGTGTCGCCATCATCGAGCTTTCGCGCCGGCTATTCCTACAGCAATTTCGGGCTGACCGAGGGTGCCGTGGCGGCCGCGAAGCCGACAGGCAAGCCCTGGGAGACGGTCGCGGAGGAAAAGCTCTACCGCCCGCTTGGAATGGCAGCGACCAGCTCCCGTCACGCGGACTTCATCAGCCGCGCCAATCGCGCCGCGCTGCATGTCAAAATCGACGGCGTCTGGGCCGCAAAGGTCAAGCGCAATGTCGATCCTCAGGCGCCGGCGGGCGGCGTGAATTCCAGCGCGCGCGATCTCATGCAATGGATGCGCCTGGTGCTCGGCGACGGGGTTTATGCCGGCCGGACGCTGATTGCTTCCGATGCGCTGCGACAGACGCATCTGCCTCACATGGCGCTCGGCCGCAATCCCGTAACCGGAGGCGAGTCTTTCTATGGCCTCGGCTGGAATATTGATTTCGGCCGGCACGGCCTGAGCTGGGGCCATGCAGGCGCCTTCAGCGTCGGTGCGCGTACGGTGGCGACGCTGTTTCCGCAGGAGAAGCTTGGCATCGTTATCCTTACGAACGCCTTCCCGACCGGTGTCCCGGAAGGGTTGTCCGACAGCTTTGCCGATCTGGTCTTCGACGGAAAAGTCGAAAAGGACTGGGTCGAGGCCTGGGACGGAATCTATGCCGGGATGCTGGGTCCGGCGATCGCCGCGGCCAAGGCCGAATATGCCGCGCCACCGTCTCCGCCAAGGCCGGCCCGGCCGGCCAGCGCCTATTCCGGCCGCTACGCCAACGACTTCATCGGCGACGCGACCGTGTCGAGCGCGGGCGACGGCCTTGTGCTCGAGGTCGGGCCGGCCGGAGCGCGGTCCTATTCGCTGACGCATTTCGACGGCGATCTTTTCCTGACCCATCCCGACGCCGAGACGCCGGACCGGCCGGCGGGCGTGAGCTTCGTCGTCGGCCCCGATGGTAAGGCTTCGGCGATCACGATCGAGTTCCTCGACGACAATCGTCTTGGCAGGCTGCAGCGGGTGGGTGACTGATCGCTTCACCCAGAGCCGTGCGGCTATTCTGGGTGTACGACAGTATCAAAACAAAGACCAGCGGGCTCAGGATGCCTGCCCGTAGCGGAGCAGCTTGAAGCAGTCGCCGCTGCCCGACTTCGTCTGCGTCAGCACCGGTTTCGCGCGGTCGATCCATTCCTGCTGCGATTTGGTGTCGGTCTCGATCGCATCGACCGGTGCAAGGGCGACGAAACTCTTTCCCTTGCTGAACAGCCAGCAGGCGCGGGCGAGAAACCGCCTGCTGCGCTGGCGCAGCAGGTCGGCGTCATAGAGTATGTCGAGCACCTCGTGCTTGATCTTCGGTTCCTTGTCGGGCTTGGCGACCGCGGCTTCGACCGCCTCGTCGCCGATCGCCTCATGCAGGTCCTTGTAGTCGAGGGCTAGCTGCGTCGTCGCGTATTTGATCTCGTTCTCGTCGCGGACGATGTTGAACCACAGCGTCGGATCGATCTCGTTGACGACAAAGGTGGCTTCGAGGTCGCGCGACAGGTTCAGGATTTCGAAGTCTCGAACATCGACATCACGTTCGACCAGCAGGATCTTTTCGACCTGCTTGGCGAGCTCCGTTCCCCTGGCGGTGATCGCGGCGTTGCTTCCGCCGTGTTCGGGGCCGACATAGGCGCTGCCCTCATCCAGTATCTCGTCGAACTCGCCCAGCGTTTCGATGACCGGGGCGCCGCGGGCAACGCGCGCCGCCAGTTTGGCGAGAACCTGCTGCAGCTCGGTCTCGCGCTTGCGCTGGTCCTGATAGTTCTGCTGGAAGAAGAAGATGAACAGAGAAACGCCGATGCCGATCAGGATCACGCCCAGCTGCGAAAAGATGTTGCGGTAATATTCCAGCAGCTTTTCGCGATGGCGCAGTTCCTCGCGCACGCTGTGCGCCACGCGCAGATTGACGATCAGCGAAATGATCAGCAGCCCGGCGCCGACCAGGATGAGTCCACCGATGAGAAGGTAGCCATGGCCTGCGCTGAAATCCATTCGTGTCCCCCGAAGCCTGCGCCAAATTAGCGCCAATTTCGTCGCGCTCAAAGCCACGAGACAAGCCGGGCATCAGGCCCAGCCGGTCTCGCGCGCCGCTCCACCGCTCTGCGGCAACCAAAACGATTGACCCGGCCATCATCCGGCCGATATCCCGCGCAAGTTCGTACCGAGACCCCAATGACCTCAGATACCGATCTCAAGGAAGCCGCGCGCGGCCCCGACGCCGCCTGGCAGGACGACGTGCGTGCCGGCGTGCGCCATGTGCGCGACCTCGCAGCCCTGCCGCTCTCACCGGCCGAGCGCGCCGCTGCGCAGCAAGCCGCCGCCGCCCACAAGGTGCGCGTGCCGAAAGCCTATCTCGACCTGATCGACTGGAACGATCCGAACGATCCGATCCGCGCGCAGGTGATCCCGTCGCCGGACGAATTGATCACTGCCGAGGGCGAACTCGGCGATCCGATCGGCGACCACGCCTTCAGCCCGGTGCCCAGGCTGACGCATCGCCATGCCGACCGCGTGCTCTTGTTCCCGACCTATCAATGCGCGATCTATTGCCGCTTCTGTTTTCGCAAGGAGTCGCTGACTTCGATCGGCCGCGGCTATACGCGCGAGGCGCTGGAGCCGGCCCTCGCTTACATCGCCCAACATAGCGAGATCCGAGAAGTGATCCTGACCGGCGGCGATCCACTGTCGCTGCCCGACAAGGCGCTCGCCGAAATCCGCGCCCGTATCGAGGCCATCCCGCATGTGCGGCTCCTGCGCATCCACACCCGCGTGCCGGTGGCGCTGCCGTCGCGCATCACGCCCGGCCTGACGGCATCCCTGCTGGGAAGACTGATGGTGACGGTGGTCACCCACTTCAACCACCCGCGCGAGATCACGCCGGACACCGAAACGGCCTGTCGGACCATGCGGCAGGCGGGTTTTGTTCTGCTCAACCAGAGCGTTCTCTTGAAGGGCGTCAACGACAAGGTCGAGTTGCTGGAAGAGCTCTGCCGCGAGCTGATCTATCGGTTAGGCGTAAAACCCTACTATCTTCACCATGGTGATCTGGCGCCGGGCATGGCGCACCGCCGCACCACGATTGCCGAGGGCCAGGCGCTGGCCGCGGAACTGCGCCAGCGCCTCTCCGGCATCTGCAACCCGACCTATGTCATCGATCTGCCCGATGGCGGCGGCAAGGTGCCGCTCGGCCCCAGCCACATCGAGGGCCGGGACAGCGAGACATGGCGGATTCGCGGGCAGGACGGGAAGGTGAGGAAGTATCGCGAGGTGGTTGCCTAGTTCCTCATTTCGTCAGGCGGCAGAGGAACTCCCATCCCGCCCCCCGCATTCTATAAGCGGGGGCTCGAAGGAGAGCAGCGTGAAGGCATTGTTGGGAATCGTCGGCGGCTTCGTGCTGACCCTGGCCGTGTTTGCCTCAGGGCTCGCCTTCGCCACCTGGCTGCTGGCCGCCAAGCCGGTGCGCCAGGCAACGCCGGCGATCGGCGTTTCCGAGCTCTGGACCAAGGACGCCAGGCCCGTCGATCCGGCGAAGCAGGATCTCGAGCGCATCCCGGCCCAGCAGGCCGCCGACGCGTCCGCTAAGGCGGACAAGGGGGCCAGGGCGGCGGATACGGCCACGCAGACCGCAGCTCTCCCAACGCCGCAAGCCGCCGCGCCGCGGCAGTTGCAGCCCTTGCCCGAGGTCTCTCCGCCCAATGCTTCACAGACGGGCCAGGCCAATGCGGCTGAACAGCCTTCGGAGCAGGCGCCGGCCCAGCAGGCACAATTGCCCGCCGCGCATCTCGAATGGTGCGCCAACCGCTATCGCAGCTACCGCCCGCAAGAAAACAGCTACCGCTCCTACAGCGGGGAGATCCGCCCCTGCATCTCGCCCTATTTCGATCCGGGCGGCGATCGCACAGCCTCGACCGACGGGCACCAATCCGATCAGCCCTGGATGACCAATCAAGGCGAGGTGACTGACGACCAGGCCGAGATGGAAGGCTACGCCACGACACGGGACGGCTACGCGACGACCTATGGCGGCCCGCCGGAAGAGATTTTGCCGGAGGACCAGCCTTCCAGGGATCGGCTGCTGGGCCCGCAAATGTCGGGCGATCATATCGACTCCTGCTTCAGCCGCTATCGCTCCTACGATCCGCAGGACAACACCTACCAGCCCTATGACGGCGGCCCGCGCCGGCAGTGCGAGTAGGGCAGGCCCACGTTCCTGCGAAGTGACGCTGGGCCGCTGAATCTGGCGCGAGGCACCCTTTTGTAACTCAACATTGGCCGAATCCGTTATTGTTGCGGACGCAGTGGCGGACTGTAGGCGGCCTTCACACCTCAGGTCCGCTAGGCCTGGCAAGCCGCCTACGGCCTGCTCGCCGGCGTCATGATCGCCGCAGCCGGTGAGGGTGCAACTGGCGGCTTGAGCTCTCGTCAGGCTGGAGCGGGAAGCCGAGCGCGGCAGGCCATCTCTCCCGGGCCTCGTTCATGGCGCCGAGGTGAAAGTGAGGCACCCGTCGCCGCCCTGCCTGCAAGCCCGGCGCCGACCCGGGCGACAGGGCTCGAGCCTTCGACTGCGCAAAACCGCACCGGCGCCACGCGAGCCGTATCGCGGCCGCATCAGGCTCCCCCCAGGCAAAGCCATATCGGCTTCTTTTCAGGAACATTCTGCCTTCTGCGAAGTTTGGCGGCTGGCCCGCTAATTGAGGCCAAACCGGTTGACAGGCGGGCTTCGGGAGGAAGCTATGACCGCTGTCACGCCTTCACTTCATGTTTGTCGCCGCCGGGCACTGCAAATCGGTCTTGGAGCGACCCTTGCTTCAGCGGCCGGCATTGCTGCGACTTCGTCTGCTGCCGCGCAGGACGACATAAAAGACGAAGACATTTTCCGCTTCGCGCTCAACCTGGAATATATGGAGGCTGAATATTACCTCCGCGGCACCACGGGAAAAGGCATCGAGGACTCGGACATCGGTTCCAAACCCGGCGATGTCGTCGGCGGCAAAAAGGTTGCCTTCGATACGCCCGCGCTCGGTGAATTCATGCGCGAGGTCGCGGAAAACGAGCTTGCCCATGTCAGGTTCTATCGCAAGACGCTTGCGTCGAATGCGGTGGACCGGCCGGCGATCGATTTCGATGCCGGCTTTGCCGCGGTCGCCAAGGCGGCCGGCCTCGGCGACGATTTCGATGCGTTTGGCAACCAGATGAATTTCGTGCTCGGCGGCATGCTGTTCGAGGACGTCGGTGTCACCGCCTACGCCGGTGCGGCAACTGTCCTGAAGAACAAGGAATTCCTCGCTGCCGCGGCTGGAATTCTCGCGGTCGAGGCCTATCACATGGGAATGGCGCGGTCGTCGCTCTATCGCATGGGCGAGAAGGCCTGGAAGGCGGCGAATGCGTTTCCGACGCACGCGACAAGATCGATGGGAACGAGGACAAAGACCAGGGCATTCAGGTCGACGGCAAGGCCAACGTCGTTCCTTCAACGCCGGATGCGATTGCCTTCACAAGGACGCCGCAGGAGGTGCTGCGCATCGTCTATCTGACCGATCAGTCGGGTGTGAGCAAGGGCGGCTTTTACCCGAACGGGATGAACGGAACGCTCAAGAGCACCTAGCCGTTGAAGTGGAGCCGGTCACGATGATCTGCAACCCGGGCCGAGCAGCATTCGGCGCGGGCATCCGATTTCGTTTCGACGAGGCAGGCAATGAACGTCAGCAGCGAAGCGACCAGATCTTTTTGGACACTCGACACCAGCTTGCCCAACGCGCCTCGCCTCGAGCAGGATGAGCATTGTGACGTAGCCGTCATCGGCGCCGGCATCGCCGGCGTTTCCATCGCCTACGAACTGGCCTTGGCGGGACGCAGGGTGGTGCTCGTGGATCGCGGTCCCTTGCTCGGCGGCATGACATCGCGCACGACCGCCCATCTGGCACCCATCTGCGACGACGGCTTGAGCGCGCTGATCGACATGCGCGGCGAGGCTCTGGCGCGCGGATTCCAGGAAAGCCAGCAAGCCGCCGTCGACCGCATCGAACGCCATGTCGCCACGCTGGAGATCGACTGCGATTTCCGCCGGCTGGACGGCTTCCTGTTCCCGGCCGCATGGATGGACGAGAAAGAGGCCGCCAGAGAATGCAACAAGGAGTATGCGGCTGCGGCAAAGATCGGCGCCGAGGCTGAGCATGGCAAGGGTGTGCCGCTCAAGGGCCATGAAACGGCGCCCATCCTGCGCTATCCAGACCAGGCGACCTTCCACCCGCTGAAATATTTGCGCGCGCTGCTGGCCGATTTCGAGAAACGAGGCGGCAAGGCATTCGCCGACAGCGCCGTCATCGAAATCGAGGAGGGGGACAAGGTTCGCCTGAAATGCGACGGCGGCTCCACCGTCACGGCTTCGAACGCGGTGTTTGCCACCAATTCCCCGATCAACACCTGGGTCAAGATCCACAGCAAGATGGCGCCTTACCGCACCTATGCGATGGCTTTCGACATCGCCAGGGGAACCCTCCCGGATGCGCTCTACTGGGACATGGATGATCCCTATTACTATGTCCGCCTCAATCCCGGTCCCGGCAAGACGGACTGTCTCATCGCCGGCGGCCGCGATCACAAATCGGGCGAAGCGGATGACGGCGCGGCGCGCTTTGTCGCGCTCGAAGCCTGGATCAGGGCATTGGTGCCCGATCTTGGCGGAGAACGAGCGCGATGGTCCGGCCAGGTCCTCGAAACGATCGACTTTTGCGGCTTCATTGGCCGAAGCCCCGGCAACGGCAACGTCTTCATCGCCACCGGCGACTCCGGCCAGGGCATGACGCATGGCGCCTTGGCCGGACTGCTGATCCGCGATCTGATCGTGGACGGATCGAACTCCTGGGAAGCCGTCTACGCCCCCGACCGGACGCCGCCCGCCGCGCTCGCGCACTACGTCAATGAGAACCTTACGACGGTGAAGAACCTTGCCGGCTATTTGCTGCCCGGTGAGGTTAAGTCGGCCGACGCCCTCGAGCCCGGCGAAGGCGGCATACTTCAGGACGGCTTGAGCAAGTTCGCCGTGTGCCGCGATCGCGACGGCAAGCTGCACCGGCATTCGGCCAGTTGCACGCATCTCGGCTGCATCGTGCACTGGAATTCGACCGAGCAATGCTGGGATTGCCCCTGCCACGGCTCGCAGTTCGCGCCGGACGGAACTGTCCTCAACGGCCCGGCCATCCGGCGTTTGGGATAGTTCAGCTGGAGGGCATTGGATCGGCGATCCCCAGCCGCGGGAACTCGAGCCGAATCGCGTCGGGAGAAGTGGGACTTCCCCAGAGACCTCTGTCGCTATTTTCGCCTTGCCGGCTTCTTCTTTGGCTCCGCTTCAACCGGCCCGCGGGCGAGCCTGGCCGCGCGGAGCCGTTCCGTCTTTGCCTGCCGCGCTGCCGCTTCGCCCTCGATTATCGTGCGCGCCGTCTTCGTGGTGGCTTCGCTCTTGGCGTCGCCCTTCGGCTTGAACACACTGGTTTCGGCCATGGTCTACCTCGCTATTTGAAACGAAGAAGGCCGGGCAAGCCCGACCTCCCAAAGCATGTCTCCCGAAGTGGGAACCGGTTACGGAAAGACATGCGTGAAATCCCAAAACATGTCGCCCGAAAACGGGAACCGGTTTCGGGCCGAAGACATCCGCAAACCAAAGTGCTCCAAGGCCAATGCCGGTACATCCGCGGTCAAAGGCCATGGATGCACGGCATCAGCCCGCCTGGATATTCTCCGCCGAGCTTTTGCCGTTCCGCTGGTTCTTCACGATGTCGAAGCTCACCTTCTGGCCCTCCGCTAGCGAGCGCATTCCGGCCCGCTCGACGGCGGAGATATGGACGAACACGTCCGGCTGCCCATTGCCCTGCTCGATGAAGCCGAAGCCTTTCGTGGCGTTGAAAAACTTCACGGTTCCAGTAGTCATACGATTTTGCCTTTCAAATCGACGCAAATCATCGTCGCCTGGCTGCGTGCCAAACGTCGCAGTCTTCGAAATTGAGAGGGAAGATCGTCAGGGCGCCGAGGCGCAGAAACAACATTCGTTCAACAAGTTCGATTGGAAAAACATAGCGCTTAACCGCAGCGGCGACAAGGCGAGGCGAAATAATATTATCGACGGCCGTTGTCTGAAAAGCTTCCGGGCGACTAATTGCGCCTGCGCCGCCCGACTCCAATAGCGGGCTTCCGCTTTGCGTCGATGAAAGCGCCGAGAACCGAAATTCCGAGCAGATTGTTGGCCCGCTAGCCCGCTGAGCGTTCCCTACCGGCGCACGCCCTGTCGAATTGCGTGCTGGATAGACGCTGCGGCGGGTACTGTGACCACCCCGCCACAAAACTTAGCCGCGCCAGTTCCTCAGCGGCCGCCACCCGCAGAATTAACCTTTTGTTAACCATTCGCCCGGCACCCTTTAACCATTGAGTAAGGATTCGTCTGGCCGTGACCTTCGCCGCCCCTTTGCACAACAAATCCATCCGCTTCCGCGCCCGCTCCTTCGTCGCTTTCACGCTGACGCCGGAGGCGCCGATTGACGAGTGGCTGGAGGGGCTCGATCACTGGATCGGCAACTCGCCGGGCTATTTCAACGGCCGCCCGGTAGTGTTGGATCTCAACACTTTGAAGCCGGGGCCGGAGGAGATCGCAGCACTTGTCGGCACGCTCGCCCGGCGCGGCATCCGCGTCTACGCGATCGAGCTCGAGGGCGCCGAGCTCGGGCCCGATTTGCCGCCGCTGCTCGCCGGCGCCAAGGAGGCGACCGCCGAGGGGTTGCTGGGCAGGGCCGCGCGCAAGGCGAAGGCGGAAGAGATCACGGTCGAGACGGCTACGGTCGAGGACGTGCAGCCGGGGCAAATGAGGGCGCCGCAGGATGAACTGGCGAAGCTCGATGCGCAGAACGCGCGAGCCGCCGAAGCAGCCAAGTCGGAACCGGCCGGGTCGGGGCAGGGTGCTGTACCGGCACGGCACGAGCCTTCCGCCGGCACGCTGATGATCAAGGCGCCGATCCGCTCGGGGCAGTCGGTCTTTCATCCGCATGGCGACGTCATCGTGCTGGGCTCGGTCGCGTCCGGCTCGGAAATCGTCGCCGGCGGCTCGATCCATGTCTACGGCACGCTGCGCGGCCGGGCGATCGCCGGCTCGGAAGGCAACACATCGGCGCGCATCTTCTGCCGCAAGAATGAGGCCGAGCTGCTCGCCGTCGACGGCTGGTACACCACGGCCGAGGAGATGGAAGGTGTTTCGCGCGGCAAGGCGGTGCAGGCCTTCCTCGAAAACGATGCGCTGTGCGTGGTGCCGCTCGGCTGAGTCTTTGGCCGCGCAAGCTTCGGACCGGTTTCGCGTGCCATTGTCCTTCATGAGTCCGCCGTGCCCGGCACGGCCAGAGAATAAAAATCGCCAACGGAGGCTGGATATATGGGCAAGGTAGTCGTGGTCACCTCGGGCAAGGGGGGCGTCGGCAAGACAACCTCGACGGCCGCGCTCGGCGCTGCCGTGGCCAAGACCGGCAAGAAGGTTGCGCTGGTCGATTTCGACGTCGGCCTGCGCAATCTCGACCTCATCATGGGTGCCGAGCGCCGCGTGGTGTTCGACCTCGTCAACGTTATCCAGGGCACCGCAAAACTGTCGCAGGCGCTGATCCGCGACAAGCGGCTGGAGACGCTCTATCTGCTGCCGGCCTCGCAGACGCGCGACAAGGACGCGCTGACCGAGGAGGGCGTTGCCGAAGTCATCGCCCGGCTGCGCTCGGTGTTCGACTATGTCTTCTGCGACAGCCCGGCCGGCATCGAGCGCGGCGCTCAGCTTGCCATGCGCTTCGCCGACGAGGCGGTCATCGTCACCAACCCGGAAGTGAGCTCGGTGCGCGACTCCGACCGCATCATCGGCCTGCTCGACGCCCGCACCATGAAGGCCGAGCAGGGCGAGCTGATCCAGAAGCACGTGCTGGTCACGCGCTATGACGCGACGCGCGCCTCGCGCGGCGAGATGCTGTCGATCGACGACGTGCTGGAGATCCTTTCGACGCCGCTGCTCGGCATCATCCCGGAAAGCCAGGATGTGCTCAGGGCCTCCAACCTCGGCGCGCCGGTGACGCTCAGCGAGCCGATCAACATCGCCGCCAAGGCTTACCTCGAAGCGGCACGGCGCCTGGAAGGCGAGGACCTGCCGGTGGTCGTCCCCTTCGAGCGCAAGGGTTTCCTCGAACGGCTTCTCGGAAGGAGGGCGGCATGAGCATTCTCGACCTCTTCAAGCGGCGCACCAGTGCGCCTGTGGCGCGCGAGCGGCTGCAGCTGCTGCTCGCCTATGAACGCCAGAGCTGTGGCCAGCCAGACCTCGTCTCCATCCTGCGCGAGGAGATCATGGCCGTCATTGCCAAGCATGTGCAGATCGACCAGGACTATCTCCAGGTCTCGATGGATCGCGGCGCCACCATGTCGACGCTGGAGATCGACATCCAGATCCCCAACAAGAGCGCCGCGCCACTGGCGATGGCGGGGTGAAGCTGGTTTAGCGCCGGCGGGACAGCACCCCCTCTGTCCTGCCGGACATCTCCCCCGCAAGGGCCCGCAAGGGGGAGATCAGATGTCGTCGCCGCTTTCGCCAACTTCCGACGGAGCAGGAAGAGCGCGGCAGCCGGAGCTGCCAATCTCCCCCCCTTGCGGGGGAGATGCCCGGCAGGGCAGAGGGGGGTGTCTCGCGCCAACCTTCGCCACTTCCCTCGCAAAGAAAGCCCTCACTCCGGCTGGTACAGCTCATCCATGCTGCGTGCCGCCAGTTCCGCGAACGGCGCCTGCTTCTTCACCCGCCCATGCTCCAGGATCACCAGGTCGTCGCAGAACGCGATGGTCGAGTGGTGATGGCTGATGACGATCGTGGTGCGGCGGCCGGCGCGCGATTTCAGCGTTTCCACGATTGCCGCTTCCGAGAGCCCGTCCACCGCATTTGTGGCTTCGTCGAGGATCAAAATGTCGGGGTCGCGCAGCAGCGCTCGCGCCAGCGCGATGCGCTGCCTTTGCCCGGCCGACAGGTTGACGCCGCGATAGCCGACCACCGTCTGGTAGGCCTGCGGCAGCGTCTCGATGAAGCCATGCGCCTCGGCGAGCTTGGCCGCGCGGCGCGCCTCTTCCGCGCTGGCCGTGTCCTTGCCGTAGGTGATGTTGTCGAGGATGGTGCCGTCGACCAGCTCCAGCTCCTGGCTGGCCAAAGCGATGTGGGCCCGCCATTCGGCCGGGTCGATCTCGCCGAGCGGCGCGCCGTCGACGAGGATGCGGCCGCCATCGGGCTCGACGAAGCGGCAGAGCAGGTTGACGATGGTCGTCTTGCCGGCGCCGGAGCGGCCGATCAGCGCCGTCGAGCGGCCGCTCACGATGTCGAAGCTCGCCGCATGCAGCACCGCCGCGCGCTGCTCCTCATTGGCATAGCTGAAGCTGACGCCCTCGAAGGCGATCTTCTCGCCGAGTCCCGCGAACGGGCGGCTGCCCGTGGGCGGCGCGGGCTTGCCCTCGGGGTCGAGCAGCCAGGTCACCTCCTCCAGCGAGCCGGAAAGCCCCTGCAGCTGGCTCCAGGTCATCTGCAGCGCGCGCACATGCGGCTGCAGGCGGTAAAGCAGGATGAGGAATGCGGCGACCAACGGGAAGCTCAAGCCGGCAAGCCAGGCGCCGATCACAACTGCCAGGAACAGCACAGCGTGCAGCACTTCGGTGAGCGGCGCCAGCGCGCCCTGGCGGTTGGAAAGCGTGAAGGCCGCCCGCCGCACGCTGTCCGATGCCTTCTCGAACGCCGCCTTCTCGCGCGCCTCCTGGCCGAAGATGCGGATGAGACGGCCGGCATGCACCAGGTGCAGCATCTGCGAGGCTAAAGCGCTGTTGCGCGCCGCGACGCTGCGGCTCGGCGCCTTGAGATGCGCCGACAGCGCCATATGTGCCGCTTGCACCAGCGCCAGCCCGAGCATCACCAGCAGCGTCATCTGCCAGGATAAGAGCAGCAGGAAGGCAAGCAGGATAACCGCCGCCGAGGCGCTGACGATCGCGCCGAGCACCCCCTGCATGGCATCCGACGCACGCCAGGATTCGTTGGAGATGATGTTGAGCAGCCGCCCTGGGCTCTCCTTCAGGAAGAACGGATAGCCGACGCTGAGCAGGCGTTCGGCGAGCGCGCCGCGGATCGACTGGCCGGCCTTGCCGTAGATATGCGCGGTCAGCACCGCATTGGCGAAGGCAAGCAGGTTCTTGAGCAGGATCGAGCCGAGGATCGCGGCCGAAATCGCGATCAGCCGCTCGCGCTCGCCGAGCCCGGCGCCGACCTTCTGCAGCAGGGCGGAAAGGCCGGCCATGCCGGTCGCCTCGCCATGTCCCATGATGATGCCGAGCAGTGGGATGGTCAGCCCGATGCCGAAGCCTTCGAGCGCAGCACTGGCAAGCCCGAGCGCGACGACAGCGGGCAGCAGGCCGAGCTGACGGCGGCCGAGCGCCCGCCGCAGCATCGCCAGTGTCGGGTGCCCGCTCATGGCGCGCCAGCCTCCGTCCTGACCTCGGCGGCTTCCTCAGCCCGCGGCGGCTGCCGATCGGGCCGGCCGACCAGCACGAGCGTCATGAACTTCGCCGCGCCCGCGAGGTTCATCAAAACGATCGGCCAGTGCGAGAGCCTGAGATCCTGGTCGAAGCGCGGGCCGCCGATCAGCTCGCGCGTGGCGGCACGCGCCGCCCAATAGAAATGGCGAAGCAGCCATGGCGCGCGGCGGAAATGCTTGAGACACAGCGCGCCATTGCCAAAATGATAGTCGCGGTGCAGCCGATCGATCGCCTTGCGGCCACGCCGGCCGTGGTGATGGAAGATCGTCATGTCGGGCACATATTCCACCGCCATGCTGGCGAGCATGGCGCGCACCAGGTAGTCGGTGTCTTCCGCCGAGCGCAGCGGCCCGCCGGCGCCGAAGCGTTCGTCGAAGGGGCCGATGCGAGCGGCGACGTCGCGATGCATGGTCATGTTGCAGCCGAGCACGAAGCCGCCCGGATGCACGGCGGGCGTCAGCCGCTGGCGCTCGTCGCAGCGCTTGATGGTGAAGGGCAGGTCGCGCGCATCGCCGAGTTCGACGCGGCCGCCGCGGATCAGCCATTTCTCGCCGCTTGCATAATGCCGTTGGAGATCGGCGAGATAGTTGCGGTCGAGCCTGCAGTCGTCGTCGATGAAGACCAGCACGTGCCCGCGCGCCCGCGCCAGCCCCGCATTGCGCGCCGCCGCCAGCCCGGGCCGCGGCTCTGAGATCGCCGTAAGTGGAATGTCGGAGCTCGCGGCGATCCGGGAAAGATATTCCGCCGTGCCGTCGCGCGAGCCATTGTCGACCACCACCAGTTCGGCGGCGAAGGCGGGATGCGCAAGACAGGCGGCAAGGATCGAATCGATGCAGGCTTCAAGCACCGCCGCGCGGTCGCGCGTGCAGACGATGAAGGAGACCTGCGGCCGCTGCCTGGGCCAGGGAGGCGCGGGCAGAGCCGGGTGCCGGGGCAGCGGATGGCGCGCGTCGTTCATGGAGAGGGCTCAGCGCTGAGGCTGCTGACCTCCCCGCTTGTGAGGGGAGATTGGCTGTCGCGCCGGCTTTCGCCGATCTCCAGCGCCGGCGAGTGGACGCGGCCAAAGCTGCTCATGCCGCCTCCATCCTGTAAGACGCCAGCACCGATGCCGCCGGCGTGGATTTGAAGCGGTAGGCGAGCCTATCGGCCTGCTTGCCGGCCCACATCGAAGCCTGGCTGAGCCACGGTGCCAAGGCCCCGGGGCGCAACGCATATTGCTCGCGGCGGCGGATCGCGTTCCATTTCGCGGAAAGCGTCAAAAGCTCATGCGTGAGCGCGGGTTGCTCCTCGTCGTTGACGAGCTGGTAGAGGAAATAGAAGAGGTTGAGCGCACCGGCCTCGAAGCTCGGGCGCACCGCCGCGGGCAGCGCGGCAATCCGCTCTTCCAGCGCGCGAATGAAGGCCGCCGCCCCGGCCACCGTCGCGACGGAAACTTGATCGCCGATGGCGCGCAGGTCCTTGGTATCGTCTGTCAGACCCTCGCGCTCGAGGTTTTCGCCGACGATCCGGAGATGCGTGCGCCGCATCTCCTCCACATGCCGGCTGGTCACGCTGCCGGAATGCACGCGGTAGACCAGCAGCCTCTCCTCCATCAGGGCCGCCGGATAACGGTCGGCGAGCCGGCGGAAGAGGTCGAAATCCTCGGCATGCCGGTAGGCGGCGTCGTAATGAAGGTCGGCCTCGCCGATCACCCGGCGGTTGTAGACCACGGTCGGGTGCATGAAGATCGTGAAGAACTTCGCGAGCACGGCGAGGTCGAGGCGGAACACCGGGTCGAACCTGCCGGGCGCGATACGGCCACGCACCAGCATGTCGACGATCGAGCCGCAGAAGCCGAGCTCGGGCCGCGTTGCAAACAGCGCCGCCTGGCGCGACAGCCGCCAGGGATAGGCGAAGTCGTCGGCGTCCATGCGCGCGACGAGCTCGCCTTGCGCGCTCGCCAGCCCCTCATTGAGGCTGGCGACGAGACCGCGATTTTCGCGCGAAATAATGGATACGCGGCTATCCGCCCTGCGGCAGCGGTCGAGGATCTCCAGCGACCGGTCGGTCGAACCGTCGTCGATCGCGATGATCTCGAGCCGGCTGTAATCCTGCCGCAGGATCGATTGGATTGCAGCGCCGACATAGGGCTCGGCATTGTAGACCGGCAGCAGCACGGAGATGAGGGGAGCGGCGCCCGCCATCATCGCCTCGCCTCGGGTCGCTGCAGGTCGAGCGCGGACACGCCGGCCGGCGGGCCTATCCAGCTTGTCTCGCCCGCAATGCCCGCGCGCGACCGCGCGACATAGGGGAAATAGCGCTTGAGACTGTTGAGCGGCTTTTCGAACAGCGCCCAGGAGAGTGAGGCGACAAGCAGCGTGGCGGCGCCTGCGACAAGGAAGCGGCCAGGCCCTTGCTCCGAGACGTTGAGCGGGATCCAGGGCTGCGCCTTGACGGCGTAGGCGAGAAGAATCGGGTGGTAGAGATAGACGCCGTAGCTGATGCGGCCGAGGAAAAGCAGCGGTGGCAGTTCGGCCAGCTTGCCGAGCCTGCCGCCGAGGCCGTTGGAGCAGGCGGCGACGATCGCCACCAGCGGCACCAGCGGCAGCACCTGCACCAGCGCCCAGTGCCCCCACTCCCATGCCGAGTTCGCCGGTCCCGGATCGGACCAGACGACGAGCAGGAAAACGACCGCGAAAGCCGGCCAGCCGAGCCGCATCCAGCGCGGCACATCGGCGCCCCTGGCGCGGCGAACGGCAAGCAGGGCGCCGCAGCCGAGCGCGTCCATAGAGGCCGGCGGCAACAGGTCCCGGGCGAGCGCCGGGTTGGCGGTGAGCGGCCAGTAGAAGCGGTACGCGAACGAGAAGAGGATGACGCCGATCGTGATCGCCTCGATACGCCGGCGCGGCGCCAGCAGCACGATCAGCGGCCAGGCGAGATAGAACTGCTCCTCGATGCTGAGGCTCCAAAAATGGCAGAGCAGCCAGGGGTTCCAGTCGTTGCGCAGCGCATACCAGAAGTTCGAGAGATAAAGCGCATGCCAGGCAAGCGACGAGCTGGACTCTTCCAGATTGGTGACCCAGACCAGGGCCAGCACCGCGAAATAAGGCGGAAAAATCCGGATTATGCGCCTGGCGTAGAAGGCGCGCAGCGCTGG
The DNA here is from genome assembly GCF_001672445.1 of Mesorhizobium sp. WSM3873. NCBI lineage: Bacteria > Pseudomonadati > Pseudomonadota > Alphaproteobacteria > Hyphomicrobiales > Phyllobacteriaceae > Mesorhizobium > Mesorhizobium sp. WSM3873. The sequence goes on from NZ_LYTM01000009.1 coordinate 44,457, forward strand.
CCCGGAAGCGAATGCGTTGCTGTCACGCGCGTCCAGCAAAAGCCGGGTGATCAGGAAGCCGGAGAGCACGAAGAACAGCCGCACGCCGAGATGGCCGAGGAAGGAGGTGCCGTTCGGCGCAAGGAAATGCGCGTAAAGCACCAGCGTGACGGCTACAGCTCGCACTGCATCAAGCTGGATGTCGCGCTGACCTGTCATTGGCGGGGTCCCCCGGCTCCGCCGTAAGATCCTGCGCTGGACCTGCAAAGCACGCCGGCTCGGCCTGTCGACGAATCTCCGTCCGGGGCGAGAGTGCCGTCCTTGGCTATCAGCGGAATGCCCATTCGGCTCAACGTAGCGGCATCCTCCACTGCCCATGTTGGTTAACATCTGTCTCGGCTTATGTTGCGGCGCAACACACAATGCTTACGGGTTTGAAATAAAGCTGTGATCGGGAAGGTTGCAGAACAAAGTTGTCCGCGGGCGATTTGGCCTATGGTCCTATATACGCAGGGGCGTTTGGTCCGACTTTGGTAGTATTTATCGCCAAGGATGTTGGGGCTTTTCGCTGCAACCGGAGCGCGTGTTTCGGCCTGTATTTACAGTAACGCCTCACTTAGCTGAAGATTGCTAAGCGGCGTTGTGAAAACTGTTTTGACTTTCAAAGTCTTGTGCGGTGCAGCAAACCAGTCGCGAGACCTTAGAGGTCTTGTCCAACCATCCGGCCCCGTTGCCTCAAGACAAGGGAACCGCCAGTCTCTATCTCCACCTCGGACTGGGCGCGGGGGATGGAGAAGTGACGTCGACGCCGATCGCAAAACCGCAGGCGCCGCTGGGGGCCTTGCCCGTGCTTGGCCTGCTCAGCGCCATCCTTTCGGTGCAGGTTGGCGCCGCCTTCGCCAAGGGCCTGTTTCCGGTCCTTGGGGCCGAGGGCACAACGATGCTGAGGCTCGTCATCGGCGCGTTGATGCTGGCGGCAGTGCTCAGGCCATGGAAAGTGCTGCCGACGCGAAAGGGATTGCCTTGGCTCGCCGCCTATGGCGTCACCGTTTCGGTGATGAACCTGCTCTTCTATGCCGCGCTCGAGCGCATTCCGCTGGGCATCTGCGTGGCGCTCGAGTTCACCGGCCCGCTTTTTGTCGCCACACTCGGCTCGAGGCGCCTTCTCGACCTCGTCTGGGTGGTGCTTGCCGTCGCCGGCGTCGTGCTGCTCTCGCCGTTCGCCGATATCAGCCGCGGGCTCGATCCGATCGGCGTGCTGCTTGCGCTTGCCGCCGGCGCCTGCTGGGGGCTCTATATCATCTTCGCGCAGAAGGCCGGCGCCGAGCTTGGCGCCCGCACCTCGGCCTATGGCATGGCGATCGCCGCGCTGGTCGCGCTGCCTCTCGGCTTCACCGCAGCCGAACCTTATCTCACCGACCCGCATGTCATGGCGGCCGCGGTCGTCGTCGGGCTGTTTTCCAGCGCGCTGCCCTTCTGGCTGGAGATGTTGGTGCTCGCCAAAATGCCGGCGAAAGTCTATGGCATGATCGTCTGCCTGGAACCCGCAGGCGCCGCGCTTACAGGGTTTCTCTTCCTGCACGAGAGCCTGAGCGTTTTGCAGTGCACCGGTATCGGAGCCGTCATCGCCGCTGCTTTCGGCGCGGCCGTGACGGCGAGAGCGCCGGTTCCGGCGCCTGGTTAGAGGCTCAATGCATGTCGCCCGAGGTCGCGCCGGTTTTGGTAGAGCATCAGAACAAAAGACTCGAAGCGCGTCGCTCGAATTCGTTTCAGCGAAACGCGCTCATTCACGCCTGAAAAAAGCCGTGCGCAGCCGCGTCCGACTACATCTGTTGGTTGAGATAGGACTTAGGTCCGATTTCATCGCGAAAAAGGTCTGAAAAAGCAAGACAAGGGTCGTGGGCCACTTCCCCACGACGGGTTGATTAGGGATGCTGATGTTGCGACATTGCCGGTGGGGTAGTTCGGCCGAAGGGTCGGATGGCTGGCAAGGGGAGATTGGGATGCGCGTATCGCGCATGGGCTGCAGGCATGTCTTGCGGGCGCTTGTTGCGCTGGCGCTTGTTGTCGCGCCTTTTCATCTCTCCTTCGACGGTCCCGTCGTGGCCAAGGCCTATGCCGGCAAAGGCGGCAATGGCAACGGCAATGGCGGTGGGAACAGCGGCGGCGGCAACGGTAACGGCAACGGCGGCGGCAACAACGGTAACGGCAACGGCAACTCGGGCGGCAACAGCGGAAACAGCAACTCGGGCGGCAACAACGGCAACGGAAATAGCGGCAAAGGCAAGGGCGCAACAAACACTGCCGCCGCCGCCGATGTCGATGATCATGTGAATGCTGCGACCGGCGACAAGGTTGAGGTCAGTGCCAATAGCATCCAGGTCACGCACCGGAACGGAATGAAGGAGAGGATCGAGAACGGCCGTTTCAGGATGGAGGACAAGTTTGGTCGCACCATCGTCGAGCGCAAGGCCACAGTGGCCGATCTCGATCGCCTAAAGAGTTTGTGAGAGCGAGGTTCTATCTGGATTAGATCTTAAGGGGCCAAAAGCCAGCGCTGCAAAATCAGGTTGCCACCTTTTGCTTCGTCTCTTCGGTCCTGATCGTCTTACGACAGAACTCCCGCTGCTCACCTTGCCCCCGCCTTTTGGCGGGGGTACTTTTTTGGGGCCCTTGAGACGGCTGCCGGATAAGGCGGGCTTTTGGCGCATGCCCCCGCAGTCCGGGAAACAATTCATGCGCAAACCAAAGGATACGGCGCTTTTCCGCCCAGGAGGGTGTATGCGCCGTAGCATGCCGCGGTTCGTTGAGTGTCCGCGCCGTTCTCGCGTGCGACAGTCATAATGAATTGCTAACCGCTTTCCAAGCGATTTTGGTTAACGCGACGGCAGTCGCAGCCTCCAGTTGTGTTCCCGGCTGGTTGCGACGATGGTCCCCAAGCGGCTGCAAAAAGGTCCGACCGGACATGGCATGGGTCGTGGGCCGCTTCCGTAACCTTACCAAAGCGTGAATCTTGTCTGGTCAAGACACCGGTTCCGCCTTGGCGGGCTGATAGCGGAACTTCGGCATGGCCGAGGCGGAACCGGCATGAACCAAGGACGGAATGCGCGAACCCGCCTCAAAGAGGTTTGTCCGCCTTACGCTGCGCGCCGCGGCCGTGCTGGCGCTTTTTGCCGCGCCTGGTCATTTCACGTCCAATAGCCTCGCCAAGCTCCTGGTGGCCACCGCTTATGCCGACAACGGCAATGGCGGCGGCAACGGCAATGGCGGCGGCAACGGCGGTGGGGGCAATAGCGGCGGCGGAAACGCTGGCGGCAATTCCGGCAACAGCAATGCCGGTGGCGGCAATGCCAATGCCGGTCCTGGCAACAACAGCGGCAAAGGCAACACCAGCCCCGGCGGCAAGGCCGCCAGCCGTGTCAATGCGGCGACGGGCGACATAGTCGAGATCGACGGCAACAGGATCACCATCATCCACCGCAACGGCATGAAGGAAGAGATCGAGAACGGACGCTTCGAGATGAGCGATGCGCAAGGCCGCACTATCGTCGAGCGCCGGGCGACCGAGAAGGATCTGGCCCGTCTGCTAGGCTTGTGAGGGCCGAGAGAAGCTACCCCCTTTTCCCGCGCCTTCGCATGTCACCCCCGCCTTCAGAGGCGGGGGTGATTTGCTTTTGAAGTGACGGTGAATGGTGAACAGGGAACAGTAATCAACGAAACGCACTTCACCGAATGGGAACGCGCCGACGCTTCACCATTCACTGTACTTTCCGCTATTCACTAATTCCTCTCTCTCGCTTCATGCATCAGCAGCGCCGCCTCCGTCCGATTGCGCACGTTGAGCTTGGCGAGCACTCGGGTCATGTGGTGCTTGACCGTCTTTTCCTGCAGCGACAGCCGCATCGCGACCTCCTTGTTGCTCAGGCCCTCCGCCACCAGCCCCAGGATCTCGGCCTCGCGGCCGGTGAGCTGGCTGAGCGGGTCGGGCTTGCGGCTGGTGGGCTGCAAGAGATCCGACAGCAGCCGGGCCGAAAGCGTCGGCGAAACGTAGCTCTGGCCGTTGGCGACGTCGCGCAGGATCTCGGCCAGCGACTTGGAGCCGACGCCTTTCAACACATAGCCGCGCGCGCCCGCCTTCAGCGCCTGGGCGACGTCGGCATTGGTCTCGGACACGGTGAGCATGACGATCTTCTGCTCAGGCGCCGCCGAAAGGATGCTGGCCAGGGCGTTGAGGCCGCCGCCGGGCATGCTGATGTCGAGCAGCAGCACGTCGGGCGCGCTGGCGCGGACCAGCTTTTCGGCGTCCTCGGCGCTGGCGCCTTCGCCGACAAGCTCGAAGCCGCCGATCTCGCCGAGGCTGCGCGCCACGCCCTCACGAAACAGCGGATGGTCGTCGACAATAGCGATGCGGATGGGTGCGGTCACGGCTGCTCCTCGACAGACAATGTGATTACCAGTCTTGTTCCCCCCGGCCCCGAAAGCGTCTCGAACTGCCCGCCAATGCTTTCGATACGCTCCCTTAGGCCGGCAAGCCCGAGGCCTTCGCTTCGCGCAGGATTGAAGCCCGGACCGGTATCCTGCACCTCGACCAAAAGCTTGCCGCCCTTCATCGTGGCTCTCACCTGCTGGCCCTTGCCCTTGCCGTGCCGGAAGGCGTTGTTCAGTCCTTCCTGCACGAAACGATAGATGCTGATCTTCTCCGAGGTGCCGAGTTCCGGCAAGCGCTCCGGCAGCGTCAGCAGCACTTTGGTGTCGGTGCGGCGCTCATGCTCGGCGACCGCCAGCCGCAATATGTCGGCCACTGCCTGCGTCTCGATCTGCGGCAGCACCAGGCCGTTGCAGATGCCGCGTATCTCGCGCATCGCTTCGCCCAGCGTCTTATGGATGCCGGCGATTTCCGCCTCGCGCTGCGGTTTGGGCGTGGCGGGGTCGACCAGCACCGGACTGTCCATTCTGAGCGCGGCAAGCGCCACCAGCTGCGCCGGGCCGTCATGCAGGTCGGCGCCGATGCGCCTCAGGTAGCGTTCGTTGATGGCAGTGGCTCGCCGCGAGGCGCGCTGCACGCGTTGGCGTAGCGACGAGTTCTGCGCCAGCGCCTCCTGCAACTCGGTGACCTTGGCTTCGAGCGCGGCACGCTGCGTCTGGATGGTGCGGCTGCCGCGAAACACGATGCCCGACAGCAGCGCCAGCGAGGCGGCGGTGGCGCCGGCCACCACCAGCCAGGTCCATCTGAGCGCTGAGTTCAGCGTCTCCTGGAAATCGTCGGCGACTTCGTAGAATTCCGACACCGCCACCACTTCGCCCGACCAGGGTTCGCGCACGGGGTTGTAGATCTCGAACAACGGCGCGGTCACCGCTTTCTCTTCGCTGGTCTCAGGATCGTCGGCGAGGTTGTTGAATTCCGCCACGACATTGCCGGCAAAGGCCGAGATCAGATTGGGGTTGGGCGGAAACGTCTTGCCGATCAGCTTCGAGTTATCGGCGTAAAGCACCGTGCCGTCGCGCCGCCACAGCTTGAATGACACTAGCCTCTTGCCGAGCGCGCCCTGGCCGAGCGTCTCGTCCAGCGCCCGTTTGACCGTGTCGTCGAGCTCGCGGCTCTTGCGCAGGTCCGGCAGCAGCGGCGCGATCACGCTGTCGACATACAGCGCCGTCGTGGTGGCGGAGTTGTGCATCACGCCTTCGCGGATTTGCGACGTCACCCAGAGGCCAACCACGAGCATCACCGCCAAAAGCCCGATGCCGCCGGCAATCACAAACTGCCAGGCCAGCGACAGCCCGCTCCAGATTTGCACAGGTCGCTTCAAGGTCTCCCTGACCATACGCGCGATTCACCCCACCACGAAAAAGAGTATAGGCCAGCCGCGGCAATTGCGACACCGACCTTGGTCCGGCCTTCAGGCGAGCGGTTAACAGCGCGGCCGTCGAGGCTGCAGAAACCGCTTGCAGGTGCCAAGAACGCCTAGTCCGGCCCCCGGCTCAGATGCGGGCGGAACATTAGCAGTTTCTAAGTGTTGAGGTCTTTGCGAGGGCTCCCGAAAGAAACTTCGGCCTATGCCCCCTTGGCAGGCGCGTTTCCTGACCGCTGACATGTGGAGAGGACCATGAACAACATCATCTGGATCGTAGGTGCTATCGTCATCGTGATCGCCATTTTGAGTTTTCTGGGTCTGCGCTGATTCGAGCCGGGCCGCTCGTAGCGATGGCGGCGCGAATGAAACGTGCGGCGGCTTGGGGCGGCCTTGGCCATCCGGCTTTTGGTCGTGCTCGCGGGTATGATCACGGCACTTGTTTTCAGGCGGATGGGCTGGAACGCAAAACAGGGCGACCGCGTTTTGTCTCGCTATGTCGAGGAGTTCTCACCTTCACAAGGCCGAGATGCCAGGCTTGGCCTCGATTGCCGAGGCGGAGCGCCAGGCGCGCGCCGAAAAGAACGCCAGACTGAGGGATCTTCGTACGCATACATCGTGGCTGGTGCTCGATCCCGACGCGCTTTTCCGGGACGAGATCGACTGCTCGGCGCTGTTCGGCGAAGTGCCTGGCCTAAAAATCGTCGGCTAGGAGAGGTTTCTCGGCTGTCAGGCCGGCTGAAGCCGTCCGACAGGTGCCCCGCGCGAGATCGCAATCAGCCGCGCAACGGCCAATGGCGCCAAGAACATGAAAACCGTCGTGATGCCGAGGAAGATCGACCAAGCCAGATCGATCACGCTGTGGTCATAGCAGACTGCGAATTCCATGGCGCCTTACCCTTTTATCCACCCCGCTGCGCATCAGGTTGCCACGCATTGAGCCAAGCATGATCCTCATTTTCTGGAAATACAAGAGATCGCTAATTTGGGTAGCAGGTCAGTTTGAAGTCCACCCCCGATCAGAATAGGCGCTTTCGCCTAGGCCCCGTCTGGAAATAGACGGAAACGGGCGTCACCGACCAGCTTTGGGAGAATCGCGAACATCGTTGCGCTTGTCGAAGCCGAGAAGCCCACAGTGCGCGGCCCTTACAAAAAGCGCGTGACGCAAAAGAGAAGGGCTCGCGGCGTTTAGACGCGAGCCCTTTTCCTTGCTGAGAGCGACATTGTTGGTGTGCTCTGGCGGTCGGATAATCATCACAATCAAGGGTTTGGGGGAAGCTGGCGATCATTCACATTCGTTCAATAGAGCGTGATGGACGGGGGAGTTTGGGCTAACTCGCGATTTCAAACCGACCCACTATCCTAGTTGGGGTGGAAATTTCACCGGCCGGCCGCGTCGTAACGAAACACCAGCGGCTTGTCTTGGTAATCAGCCACCGTGTGGAGCAGATCGCCGATGGTCAGGTCCGAGGATCCAATGGAGGAGCGGGGACGATATTTCTTGTCAGGAGTGAGCATGTCGGCTATGCCTCGTTTCAATATTTCAAGGATTGTTGAAACGTGGATGAGCGTCAAGCCCTGATGGCCTTTGGTGCGCTGTCGCAGGAAACGCGGCTGAAACTGCTTCGGTTGCTGGTGGTTGCCGGGCCGGACGGCATCGCCGCCGGTTCGCTTGCCGAACAGGTCGAGGTCTCTCCGTCCAATGTCAGCTTCCATCTCAAGGAACTGGAGCGCGCCGGCCTGGTCGGCACGCGCCGCGACGCACGCTCGATCGTCTACAGCGCGGAATACGATGCGCTTTCCGCTCTGATCCGCTTCCTGATGGAGGATTGCTGCTCGGGCCGGCCGGAAATCTGCGCGCCGGCGCTCGCCGCCCCGTGCTGCCGGCCAGGCGAGGGGACCCGGCAATGATCTCTTACGATCTGCCGCGACGTGCCGTTGCTGAAGCCCTGGGCGCCGGCCTGCTGGTGGCAACGGTGGTCGGTTCCGGCATCATGGCGGAGACGCTGACGCATGACACCGCGCTGGCGCTGCTCGCCAACACGCTCGCGACCGGCGCCATGCTGATGGTGTTGATCACCATCCTCGGGTCGATCTCCGGGGCGCATTTCAATCCGGCCGTCTCGCTCGTCTTCTGTTTGAACCGGTCGCTGCCGGCGCGCGATCTGCCTGCCTATCTCGCCGCGCAATTCGCCGGCGGCATCGCCGGCACGATCGCCGCGCACCTCATGTTCGCCCTGCCGGCCTTGGAGATCGCGACCAAGCCGCGCGCCGGACCGGCGCAATGGTTTTCGGAAGTTGTCGCGACATTCGGCCTGGTCGCTGTAATTCTCGCCGGCATGCGCTTCGAGCGACGGGCTGTGCCATGGCTGGTGGGCCTCTTCATCACCGCCGCATACTGGTTCACCGCCTCTACGTCGTTCGCCAATCCGGCCGTCGCCGTGGCGCGTGCGCTCACCGACAGCTTTTCCGGCATCAGGCCGGCCGATCTCCCGGGTTTCATCGTCGCCGAACTGCTCGGCGCCTTGATCGCGCTGGCGCTGATGGGATGGCTGCTGCGGCCCGAATCCATCGAGCAATCCGAGCCACTGAAAGCCGAGCCATGACGGTCACCATCTACCACAACCCCGCTTGCGGCACCTCGCGCAACACGCTTTCCATGATCCGCGCCAGCGGTGAGGAGCCGATGGTGATCGAATACCTGAAGACGCCACCGAGCCGCGAACGGCTACTCGAATTGATCGCCGCGATGGGCATCACCCCGCGCGAACTGTTGCGGGAGAAAGGCACGCCCTACGCGGAGCTTGGCCTCGCCGATCCGAAATGGAGCGACGACGAGCTGATCGATTTCATGCTCGCCCATCCCATCCTCATCAACCGGCCGATCGTGGAGACGCCCAAGGGCACGAGGCTCTGCCGGCCGTCGGAGGCGGTGCTGCCGCTGCTCGACAACCCCGTGCGCGAATTCATCAAGGAGGATGGCGAGAAGGTCGCCTGGTTGCCGCAAACCTAGAGCGCCAGATGCTTCATGAAGTAGATCGAGGCTCGTGGTTTGCGAACGGGTCGACAAAGTGATGCGGCACGACACCGACTTCTTGCCAGTTTCTGCATAAGGTCCGCCGCTATCGGAGCTTGGCGATAGATTTGTCGCGCGGCGAACCCATGGCGGCGATCGCTACGCCGGCAGCCGATCAGGCGCAGTCCTTCAACTCGACCACCTCGACGCCAAGGCGGAAGGCCTGACCATCGGCATAGGAGCGCGCATATTGCTCGGCTTCGAAAGGGAAGGTCATCGTTGTGCCGTAGGCGGTGACGCGCACCGTCCACCTCTGGCCCTTGACGAGTTCAACGCCGTGAAGCTTGGCCGTCGCCATCTCACCCTCCTCCAGTCCGGCATGCTCGCGGACGCAAAGACTAACGCCGCGGAAGTCGTTTGAGTACAAATAATCCGACCCAATCGTGTCGCTACCGCGTCGATTCCGACATTCGGCGCGGCGCTTCCGTGAAATGGATCACGTTCGCTGCTGGAACCCTGGACAGGTCGAGTGGATTAGACTTACGAGCAGAGGAGGTGTCCCATGATCCGCAAGCTGAAGTCCGGCGACTACCGGCTCTATTCGCGCAAGGTGGATCCGAGGACCGGCAAACGCCGGAATCTCGGCACCTTCAAGTCGCGCGAGGCTGCCGAAAAGCACGAGCGCGAGGTGCAGTATTTCAAGCGGCATTAGCGTCTTGCGGCAACCTCGTTCGGTCCGGCGCCGCCTGTGCGGAAACGGGATCGGCGAGTGGGCAGTGATTAGAAAACGCTAACGGAACGGAAACACGTCCGCGCTAGGGTGGTGCGTCGGGCGAGGGAGTTTGAGCCCGCCGGGCAAGTTTCGGGACCAGTGCATCATGGCCACCTTTCCCCACTTAGAGCGCCGTCTTCATTCACGAGAATTCGTGCTGAAGGAGGCCACGATCGTCACCGGCGACGCCAGCATCAAGTGCTCCGTCCGTAACCAGCACGAGCATGGCGCCGAACTGCGCGTCGGGCCGCAGGTGGAATTGCCCGACCGTTTCACGCTCATTGTTCCCGATGACGACGCCGTCTATCGGGCCGTGGTGCGCTGGCGCCGCAACGAGCGCGTCGGCGTGCAGGTCTACAGCAATTCAATGTAGGGCTGATGGCCTCCTTCGTTAGCCCCGGCAACAAGCTCGAAATATCCAACCAGACAGTGCGGCTCACGGCAATCTACCAGTTTTTGAGGGGGAGCCGCGGCGGAGCGGCGTCGCCGGCTTCTCCACCGCCGTCGTCTCGTTGAGCGCGGGGGCCACTTGCAGGCCGCCGAGCGCGACCTGCTGAATGGAGGCCCGGCTCTCGCCGGACCTTCCCGTGCTCAGTCGTGATGCTCGGGCATGGACTTCAGCTGGTCCTTCGTCCATCTGGTCACGGCGTGGACGTCGCCGTCCTCGTCGCGCATGAAATCCAATTGGTTGGCGCTGACGGCGACCGGCTTTGCACCGATGCCGAGGAAGCCGCCGACATCGATGACGACCTGGCTGCCATGCATGTGGTCGACCCACCCGATCTTTTCGTCGTCGGGGCCGTAGATGGTGGCGTCTTCGAGAACGCTGGGAGTCAATTCGGCGTTTGTCAGCCTCACGTGGTTGGTATGATCCATGACAGGTCTCCTGTGGTTAGACAGGAGGAACTGTCGATGGCAAGGAGGGTTCCGCCGACGTCGAATGCCGGCAACGTCGCACGCGTCTGGGTTCCTGACCTACAGCCCTTTCCGTGCCCGGATGCTCCGCGCCGCCTGCTCGATCGCGGCGCGGTCGCTGCCCAGCCTGTCGAGCAACTCCTGCGCTTCTTGGGCCGATATGCCGGTGCGTATCGCAAGCGCCTCGACCGTCAGCACATCCGCGCTGTCGATCTCGCGCGTTCCAGGCAGCGCATCGCCTGCCGTGAGCGGCAGCGCCGCCTCGCGATCGATCTCCATCTCGGCCTGGCGCCAGTGCCGCTCATGGTCGCCATGCAAACTGCCCTCGCGCTGCCAGAGCTCATAGGCACGCTGCCTGATCTTCTCGGTCCGATCATCATCCATTGCCGTTCCTCCCTTTGCGTGCCACTCAACGCGGGATGAGGCGGAACGATCCGCGAGACCCAAGAAGTGATCGGCTGGGCCAAAGCCTGGCCGGTTGTCAGGCTCCGTAAGTCGCCAGCGGACTGCCGAATATCCCGGCCTCGGGTTTCACGCCCAGGCCCGGCCGCTGCGGCACGGCTATGAAGCCCTTTTCGATCACGACCGGGTTCTTCCGGTCGAAATGCCCGTCGATATATTCCTGGGCGATCCAGGCCCCCTCCATCCGGCGCGGCTCCACGGTCGCCGCGAGGTGGACACACGCCGCCGCGATGATGTCGCCGCCCCAGGCGTCGTCGCAGCTGTGCGGCAGCGAGCGAATGGCGCAAAGGTCGCGCACGGTTGTCATCTTCGTGAGGCCGCCGAGGCGCGTCACCTTGAAGCCGAAGCCGTCGGCGATGCCCATGGAGATCGCTCGCAGCACCGCGTTCTGGTCCTCGGTACTCTCGTCGAGGTAGACCGGATGCGTCACCCGGCCCTTCAGCGTGGCGACTTCATCCATGGTGTTGCAGGGCTGTTCGAAGACGAAGGGGATCGCCTGGCAAAGCCGGTCGAGGTGGATTGCCAACGCGACCGTCAGGCCCCGGTTGCCGTCGACCGCGATGCGCGCCTTGTAGCCGACAGCTTCCCAGACCTTGTGCACGACGGCCACGTCTTCTTCGAGGTTGCGCCCACCGATCTTCACTTGGAGGCGGGGATAGCCGGCCTTCACCTTGTCGGCGGCGATCCTCGCCGTTTCGTCCGGCGGACCTACGATCAGCGAATAATAGGCCGGCACGCGATCCGTCAGCGCGCCGCCCAGCAGCGTCGAGACCGGCACGCCGAGCTTTTGGCCGAGCAGGTCGAGAAAGGCCATGTCGAACGTGGCCTTGGCATAGCCATGTCCGTTCAGGCGCTCGTCCATCTGTTCCGCAAGCAGTCTGATCGAAGCGATCTCCGCACCGATCAGCCCCGGGGCGATTTCGGCGATCGCCGCGCGGGCGCCCAGCGCATGGTGCGGCTGATAGACCGGTCCGATCGGACAGGTCTCGCCCCAGCCGGTGAAGCCATCTTCGGTCACGATCTCGACAAGCGTCGAGTCCAGCGACTCCACGTCGTCGCTGGCCATGCGGTAGACGCCGCCTTTGACGGGCAGCTGCGCCGAATAGACGTTGATCCGATCGACGCGCATCACATACGCGCCCTGGCCGAGGTCGGATCGTAAGGCGAGTCCGCGATCACTTCGGCGATCTTCCATTCCCCCAGAATGGCGACCTCGAGTTTGGTGCCAGGCTTGCTCAGACGCTGCGGCAGAAGGGCCAGCGCCACGTCATGGCCGAGCGCGTAGCCGTAGCCGCCCGACGTAATGCGCCCGACAAGTTCGCCGTCGATATAGAGGCCCTCCGAGGCAAGCGTGCTCGCGCCGTCGGTTTCGATCTTGAGCGTCACCGACCGGCGCTGGTCGTTCCTCGCCTTGTATTTCAGCATCGCCTCGCGGCCGACGAAATCGCCCTTGTCGAGGCGGATGAAGCGCTCGAGCCCGCTCTCCAGCGCGTTGAGCTCAGGGTTCATGTCGCGATACATGGCGCGATAGGATTTTTCGAGCCTGAGCGACTCCAGCGCATGCAGCCCGACAAGCCGCATGCCGTGCTTTTCGCCCTCCTTGAGGATGGCATCCAGCAGCTGCCGTTGGTAGGCCAGCGGGTGATAGAGTTCCCAGCCGAGCTCGCCCTCATAGTTGACGCGCAGCAGCCGAACGTCGCTGGCCAGGGCGACGCTGCCGGTCGTCACGCTGAACCACGGGAACTTTTCGTTCGAAAGATCGACCTCGGTCAGCGGCTGCAGCACTTCGCGTGCCTTGGGCCCGACGACGGTGAAGCAGCCGCGATCGTTGGTGACGTTCTTCAATGATACGCTGCCGTCGGCGGGCAGCAGCCTTGAGAGATCGTCGAAATTCCAGCGCTCGGCGCGCGGCGTCGAGATCAGGTAGAACAGGTCTTCTCCGAGCCGCGCCACCATGTACTCCGCCTGCACGCCGCCGCCCGCAGTGAGGTGATGCGCCAGCGTCACCTTTCCGACCGCCGGCAGGCGATTGGCGATGATCCTGTCCAGCCAGGCGGCCGCGTTCGGTCCGGACACCTCGAACTTGGTCATGGGCGTCATCTCGACCAGGCCGACGGCAGTGCGCACCGCCTGGACTTCCTCGGCGACGAGGTTCCCCTTCGGCGTCCATCGCCAGCTATACTGGTCCTTGGCTTCGACGCCGCTGCGCGCGAACCAATTGGGCATCTCCCAGCCATTGAGCACGCCCCAGACCGCGCCGAGCTCGGTCAGCCTGTCATAGGAAGGCGCGGTCTTCTGCGGCCGGGCGGCGGGCATGTCCTGTCCCGGATATTTCTGCTCCGCATGTGTGCCCCAGGCCTCGCGGACCTTTTCGCGCGTCCAGGCCTTGTTGGCGTAGTCGCCGAAGCGACGCGGATCGAGATCCGAGGTGTCGAGGCTGTTGCCGCCTTCGACGATCCGTTCCGACAGGTAATAGCCGATCGTGCCGCCCCACAGGATGCCGCCTGGCACACCTTCGGCCAGCCAGACATTGGGCCGGCCCCAGGCCGGCCCCATCAAGGGAAGCTCGTCCGCGGTCATCTGGAACGGTCCGCGCACATTGGCCTTGATACCGACGCGCCCCAGCGCCGGCACCAGCTGCAGAGCCTGCTCCCAGTTCCACGACACCGCCTCGAAATCTTCTTCGACGAGGTCGGCGCCGAACCAGGAAGGGACGCCGTCCTCGGCGAACAGTTTCAGGTTCGCCGTGCGCTCGTAAGGCCCGAACATCAGCCCGTCGCCTTCTTCGCGCAGATAGCCCTCGAACCCTTCGTCTCGCAGGATCGGCATTTCGGGGCGGCCCTGCCTTTTCCGCTCGACGATTTCCGGCACCGCTTCGGTGATCCAGTACTGATGCAGGATCGGGATCGCCGGGATATCGAGGCCGAGCAGCGCGCCGGTCTGGCGCGCATAATTGCCGGTCGCGGAGATCACGTGCTCGCAGGTGATGTCGCCCCGGTTGGTCTGGACGAGCCACTCGCCGCCGGGCGTGCGCCTGAAGCCGGTGACCTCGGTGTTCAAGTACACCTTGGCACCCAGATCCCGCGCGCCTTTGGCCATGGCGTGCGTCACATCGGCCGGCGCGATGTGGCCGTCGTCGGGATGATAAAGCGCGCCGAGCATGTGGTCGTTGTCGAGCAGCGGCACCAGTTGCCTCGCCTCGGCCGGCGTCAGCAACTCAGCGCGCATGCCCTGGACGTCGGCCACGCTCATATAGCTCTTGAATTCATCGAGCCGATCTCGCGAGTTGGCGATGCGCAGCTGGCCGCATTTGTGCCAGCCGACCGGCTGGCCGGTTTCGGCCTCCAGCCCTTCATAGATCTCGATGGTCTTCTTGATCATGCGGCCGACATTGATGTTGCGGGTATAGGACGGGATCAGGCCCGCCGCATGCCAGGTGGAGCCGGCCGTAAGCTGGGTCCGCTCGAGCAGCGCAACGTCGGTCCAGCCGCGCTTGGCCAGGCCGTAAAGGATGCCGGCGCCGACGCATCCTCCGCCGACGATCACCACTCTCGCATGTGCTTGCATCGAACCACCAATTCCAGATCGTTTTCAAAAGCGCGCCGCCGAAGCTACAGGCGGCGGAAGGCCGTGTAACGTTCTGAAAAACTAGGGGTAACGATAAATTGGGCTTATGCAGCGATCCCGCCTTGGCGGCTCGCTCCTCCCGGCGTTTTTACTGCGCCTGCCCGTCCTGCGCCGTCTCGTCCTTGAACTCGACTTTCGTGCCCGGCTTGACCATGGCGGCGAGGTCTTCGGCATCCCAGTTGGTCAGCCGGATGCAGCCATGCGAGTAGGTCGTCCCGATCTTGCCGGGATCCGGCGTGCCGTGGATGCCGTAGCTTTCGATCGAGAGGTCGATCCAGACCGATCCCACCGGATTGTTCGGTCCCTTGGCGATGGTGAAGGGCCGCTTGCTCTTGACCCCCTTGAAGGCGAATTTCGGATTGTAGTGATAAGTCGGATTGCGCACCACGCGTTTGACCTCCGCGGCGCCGCTCGGCGCCGGCTTTTCCTCGCTGCCGATCGAGGCCGGATAGACCGCAACCGGCTTGCCTGATGGATCGAGCGCGCGGACCTGGCGGGATGCCTTGTCGACCTCGATGGTCTCGATCTCCGCCGGGGCGTCGCCCCGTCCGAGATCGGGCACCACGAGGCTCACATCTGCCTTCCGGAACCCGACGCGCGGGTTTAGCGTCTTCAGCAATTGTTCGCTGATATGGAAACGCTCGGCCAGCCTCTCCCGCGCATTGCGATAGCCGAGGCGCTTCAGACGGGCCATCCGCTCCAGGCGGGTGGGGATGCGCCTGGTAAAGGGGCCGCGCACGTCCTTGACCGTGACCTCATATGTCACCAGAACCGGCTCGGCGGAGCTCGCCGTCAGCTTGTCCCAGGTCTCGCGTGTGAGCTTGCCGTCGGAAGCCAGTCCGTTGGCCGCCTGGAACGCCGCCACGGCTTTGGCAAAATTGTCGGAGAGGCGACCGTCGATCAGGCCCGGCGAGAAGCGGGCGCGATCGAGAAGGATCTGCGCCTTGAGAAGCATCGGACTGACGTCCTTCGGCTCGCCCTCGCTGAATTGCGCCTGATTGACCGCGTCGAGGTCAAGCCTGGCCGCCTGAGCTCCGCTGCATGCGAGCGCGAACGCCACGGCAGCGACAACGAAGAGCCGGACCATCGACTTCACTCCCGGGTTGCGACAGAAACCTGTCTTTATGACGCGGGCGTGCCGATCTGGTTCCTGTCGCAGCGCCGGCGTGCAAATCATTAGAACGTGCACCTTTGGGCGTACGATCTTGAATTTTATGCCGAAACCAGTTCCCAAGAGCGAAAAATGCTGGCATGATCATATAAGGGCCTATGCATTCTCTGATTCGATGGGCCCTTGCCTGGTGACCGGCGGCTCCCCAACGCCCCCCGCCCATGCCGCCGGTTACTTTCATTTGAGGCCTCAGCCCCAGGCAATGCCGTGGCCGACCCGATTCCGGCAAAACGCTAGCGCTTCACGCACATATTAGCGGTTTGGAACATTCCTGCCTTCCCGGTGTTCGTTTTGCCAGGAGGAGCAACCATGGCAGACGTCAAAACGAAGCGCGATTTCCGGGACCGCGACCGTGTGTCGGCGGACGACGATTATGAGGTTCGCTACTTTGCCAAGCAGCATCGCATCACGCCTGAACAGGTTCGGGAGCTGATCAGCGAGCACGGCAACGACCGTAAGATTTTGCAACGTGAGGCAAGGAAGCTGGGTGACAAAGCTTTCTGATTTGGGGCCGCCGATCTTTGCCCGGTTGCGGGTCAGAGCAGCCGCCAACGAAGAGGACCAGTTCCGGATATGTCCCGCCTGCGGGCAGGCAGTGGACTGGGGCGACCTCCGGCAGGTGATCTGGCATGAGCAGCCGGGACACACGAAGCTGGAAATTGACAGCTGAAAAGCCCTAGGGGAGACCCCTTGATGGATTTGACGCCAGAGGAGTCGCGAGCCGCACGAGAACTCCTGCATTGGTCGCAGGTGCGCCTCGGCGCCAAGGCCAGCCTAGGCGAAGGGACCATTCGCGACTTCGAGAACGGGATCAGAATTCTGCGGGTCGAGAAACGAACCCGCATCCGTCGCGCTTTTGAGGCGGCGGGCGTCGTGTTCACGGCGAAGGGGCCCTCGCTTTCGGGCCTCAGGCCCGAAATGAATGGCTATCGCCATAAACAGCGCCGCTAAGCTAGTCCCGCTGCCGAGCGCTGCTGGCAGCGAGCTAACTGTCCACGCAAACCGGAGGTCGCGTCCTCCGTGAGGCCTGTGAGCACTCGTGGACGTTTGCTGGAGAGCTTCGACTTCAAGCTGGTTCAACCTCGACCAGGCAAATGAACGACGCGTATGGCTGACTTATTTGTAGGGCAGGACCGCGGCCGCGCGTTGCCGCGTTCCCGAAGGGGAAGTCAGAGATTCCTCGATCTTCGAGGCGGCATCAACTTTCCGGAAACCCGTATCGCAGCTTTTGGCCGGTGCCCGGCTGCTTGACAGCGTCAAGTCCCAGTCGGGTGTGTTCGTGCTTGGCAAAAGCTTTCGCGTCCGCTTCGGAACCGAAACCCTTGATGGTGACAACGCCATCCTCGATAACGCGCACGTAATACCTGTCTTCCAGCGTGTCGATCTCGACCGAATCCATTACGATTGACTTGTTCATTGACGGCCCACCTGAAGAAGATCCACCCCGCAGCCAAACGTCGCCGGCTAAGGATTGTTCCGCACTCAACTGATAAAACATCTGATCAGATAATCGGAGCACTCTGCGGCCCGGAGGGCAACGTGTTGCCTTTGCGAGGCCGCGCTTGGCCAAGTTGGACAAACATACGATTTTACTAAAATGGAAGGAACTGATGGGACTGCTCCGGCTTGAGTCGCGGTTCCTGGAGTCGCGCGTGCATGACCAGCGGCAAAGACCGGCTTTCCTTCATCGAGTTCCAATCCCCCAATTTGGTCGAGAAAGCTCCCGAAGACGGCGAATGGCTGCACGAGATCAAATATGACGGTTACCGAACCCAGCTCATCGTGGAAGGCGCAACAGCGCGAGCCTTCACGCGCCGCGGCTATGACTGGTCGCATCGCTACAGGAGGATTGTCCAGGCGGCGGCAGGCTTGCCGGTGAAATCTGCGATCATTGATGGCGAGGCTGTCGTTCTCGGCGACACCGGCTTGCCTGACTACCAGGCGCTGGAGCGCGAGTTGGGCAACCCAAACTCTCCGAGATTGATCTTCTATGCCTTCGACCTGCTGCACCTTGACGGCCGCGATCTGCGACAGCAGCCGCTGGTCGAACGCAAGGCAGCGCTCGAAACGCTGCTGAAGCACAGCGCGCCGACGCTGACCTATGCCGAGCATCTGGAGGTGAGCGGCAGGGAGATGTTCGATCATGCCTGCCGGATGGGCCTGGAGGGGATCGTGTCGAAGCGCGCGGACGCGCCCTACCGTTCCGGCGTGCAGACGAGCTGGGTCAAGGTCAAATGCATCAAGAGCGACACCTTTCCGATCGTCGCGTTCGTCGCGAAGCTTGGCGCTGAGCCGCGCCGGATCGCATCGCTCTACATCGGCAGGCGCGAGGGCGATCGGCTGCTTTATGCAGGCAAGGCTCAGAGCGGTTATACGCTTGAAGTGGCGCGACGCGTTCGCGAACGGCTCGATCCGCTGATCATCGGCAGATCGCCTTTGTCGGAGCCCATTGTGAAGCCAAAGGCGACCTGGGTGAGACCCGAAGTCCTGGCCGAGGTGCAGTTCAGCGGCGTTACCGATCGCGGGATTTTGCGCGAGGCCGTGTTCAAGGGGCTCCGCGAGGACCTGGTGGCGGTCCCGCCAAAGCCGCCGGCACCGTCGAAACGAAGAGCGGACCGAGATCACGGCGTGCCGCGTGAGAATATCTTGCAGCTGCTGCCCGATGCGGTCTCGCCTTCCAAGGATCAACTCGTTCGCTATTGGAGTCTGGTCGCCGATCAGGCGCTGGTGCACCTCGGCCGTCGCCCACTGAAGCTCGTCCGTCATGCCTTCGGGGCAACTTTCTACCACAAGGGGACGCTGCCCGAGATCCCGGCAGCGGTGCACCAGCTGCGCGTCGAGAAGCGAGAAGGTGGGGAGGGCACTCGGGTCTGGGTCGACGACCTCGACGGCTTGCTCGGGCTGGTCGAAATGGATGCGGTCGAGCTCCACCCGTGGAATGCCACGGTGGATGACATAGAGCATGCCGACCGGATCGTGCTGGATCTCGACCCTGGTGAGGGCGTGGAATGGGCGCAAGTGACTGAGACCGCGCTGGCGCTGCGCGACATCATGGCAGCGTCAGGTCTGGAAAGCTGGCCGAAGGTCACGGGCGGCAAGGGCATTCACTTGATGGCGCCGCTGGCGGCGAAGATGACCCACGACCGCGCGCGGCAGCTCGCCAGGTCGATTGCCCAGGTCCTCGCCGACGCAGAACCCGACCGCTACTTGCTGTCGGCCGCGCCGGTGGCCCGCAAGGGCCGCATCTTCATCGACTATCTGCGCAACGGACGCGGCAACACGGCCGCCGGCGCTTTTTCGCCGCGGGCCCGCCCCGGCTTCCCCATCGCGCATCCCGTTACTTGGGTGCAGGTAGAGCGGCGTATCCGGCCGGATGCGTTTACCATGGACCATCCGTTCAGGGCGGCTCAGCGAAATGCGGCGTAGCGGGCGAGCCCGTGAAGATCATCCCGAATCTGCGTTCTTAGTCATAGGCGATTGAATTTTCGGGCGGAACCAGTTTCCAAGAACGCAAATTGCTGGCATGATCATATAAGGGCCTATGCATATTTTGATTCGATGGCCCCTGTTCCTGGTAACCGACGGCTCCCCATCGCCCCCCGCCCATGCCGTCGGTTGCCTCATTTCGAATCTCAAATCAAGGACGCAGCCCTGACCGGTCGAGCAGGGCTGTGGTACGCCGCAAGGTCCTTGGCCTTGTGGCCGACGGCAATCACGAGCCGAACCAAAATAGCGCCAGAAGGGCCACAAAGATTGCGGCCGCGGCGACGCTGCCCCACATGAAGACCCTGCTGGTGCCACGCTGCTCCTCCTCGCGGGATAGGTTGTTAGCCATGTCAAGTCTCCTTCGCAGTATCTCCGCAGAAGTGCGAACGCCCGTCAGCGGCTCGCCACCGCCCTTGCTTCGCGCTCCAGCGTCGCACGATCGTTTCCGTGCTTTTTGATGAGGTCGCGAGCCTCGGGGATCGTCAGCTGGAATTTCCTCGCGAAGTGGGCGACCTCATATTCCTTATCGCCTGACACGCGGCCGCGGTCGCGGAAATCGCGCTTGGTCGTGTCGTCTGCCATGGTTGTTCCTCCTGGATAGGAATAAAACCGCCTCCCTTTGGGAATGTTCCAGCCTCTGGGAGGTTGGTATGCGGACGCGGCTTCCGTCCTCTCAGCGACGCTTTTCGAGGAGCCGCGGGCCTGCTGCTCGTCATGCCCACTCCCGTCACTCTCGCCACGGAACAATCCGCAGTCCTTGTGGTTCGGGCGCACCCAACCAGGAGGAACAAACTATGTCTGAATCCCGCGAATGGCTGATCCAGTGGCTGAGGGATGCTCACGCAATGGAAGAGCAAGCCGAGACGATGCTGTCCGGCCAGCTGGGCCGGCTCGAGAGCTATCCGGACCTCAGCGAACGCATCCGGGCTCACCTCGCCGAGACCAAGGAGCAGGCGAGACGATTGAAGTCTTGCCTGGATGGCCTGGAAGAAGGTTCGTCAACACTGAAGGACGCAGGCGGAAAACTGACCGCAATGGCGCAGTCGATCAGCGGCGTGTTCGCCGGCGACGAGGTGATGAAAGGCTCTCTGGCCAGCTACACCTTCGAGCATATGGAGATCGCTTCCTATACGATCCTCATGGCTGCCGCTGAAGCCGTGGGTGAAGCCGAGATTGCTCGGGTCTGTGAGCAGAACCTGCGCGAAGAAGAAGCGATGGCCGAGTGGCTGAAGGACAATCTTCCGCAGGTCACCGAGACATTCCTCGCCCGGGCCGATGCCGACAGCGACAGCGCCAAGCGCTAGTTTGCGTCCTACAGGTGAAACGAGGCGGCGTTGGCCGCCGCCTCGGTCCCATCAAGCGTGCTTCGGCTGGGCTGCCTTTCCAGTTGGGAGCGGAACTGCTCCATCCTCGATGAGGATGTCCTTCCGGCGGGCAAAGGCAACGAAGACGCCTCTCGCCGTTTCTGCGTCGATTTCGCCGGCCAAGGCGGCCTTGCAGGCACGCACCGCCGCCTTCTGCTCAGGGCTGTTGCCACACCAGTCGACGACGAAATGATAGGCATCTACGACAGTGTTCAGCTGACGCGGAAATCCCAGTCCGACCCAGACGCGGATCGGCTTTTCGAACGGTTTTGCAAGCATCGCGACTGCCTCCTTTTTGCTGCTACGCAGCCACGCCGCTGCCTGGGCCCTTGCCGGTCATCCAAGGCAAAGTGACACTCACGTCCTCGTGGATTTTGACCGACTTTGCGAAGCCGCAGAACGCGTCCCTGGCGGCCGTTAGCGGATAGTCGCTGTCGAATGCTCGCTGACAGGCACGCAGGGCGGTCTCGTAGATGGTGCCGCGTTTGTTCTTGGGCCATTCGTAGAGAAATTCCAGGGCGTCATCGAGGCACGCGATTTCCTGGATGAGGCTGTTCCCGCTCTTCACGAAAACAGGGCTGTCAAACATCCGATCGTTCATAAGATCCTCCAAGTCGAACGAACAATTTGAGTTCTGAGACAGGCCGGAACCGGCAGCGATCCTGGCCTGGCTGCGATATGGGTTTGCGGTTTTTGGCCGTCAAGATGAGGGCGCGTGCGGGAGCGTTCGGCTCGATGGGAACCTTCCGCGGGTCTTGCTGTTCGGTACGCAGCGGCGGGGCGAACCTTTGCTCCGATATGAGGGCCGCCATCCGTGAGCGAGTCATCTGGCCGCTCTTGCGAAAACCCGCCCGCGCTCCTCCCCGGGCGGGTTTTTGCCGGAGCAATTCTAGAAAAGCGTGACTCGGGTTTCCGTCCGGAACTGCCGGCAGGCACAGTCTTCCTTACGCCGGCCGCTGAACCACCGGTGGCTTTCGCGCGGGAGGCTTGCTGGTGGTCACCAGCCTGACCTTGTCGATGTCCACTGTAACCGGTACGCCGAGCTTCACGGTCACCCGGTCCCCATTGACGCGCGTTACATCTCCGACGAGCTCGATCGGCTGGCCTCTCTTCACGGTCGACGTGCGGTCGATGATCGAATGCGGCTGCTCATAGGAGGGAATCGACACGCTGACGCGGTCCTCCGTCACCCGCCGGCGAACCGTTGCGGTGATGGCGACCTCGTCTCCGACCTTGATGCCTCTTGCCATAGACGCAAGACTGGTGCGGCCAGCGGATTCGTCAAGCGATCGCTAATGTATCTTTGCGCACTTTCCAGCGCGTGCCTTGGCACGCGTGCAAGAAAACCGGATCTGGCTCGTCAACAGGCTACTTCCTGAGCGACAGTGCCTTCGCCTCGCGAACGAGCGAACCCCAATTCAAGCCTAGGAAAGAAACAAGTTCCAAAGCCTGCGCTTCGGTAATGCCGATCTCCCGGACAAGCCGTTGAACAACAGATTCCTGTGACTGACTGTCAGATGTGAGCGCCATCGGGAGTCCCCTATGGCGGCGCAACGTTCAAGTCAGAAATTAGTTCCCGCCAATTCCGGGCTTGGCTGCCACCGGCGGTCCGTCATTGGCTGGAAGCGAGCTTCTGGATACGCCCTTTGTCCAGACGGAACACCCCCTCAGTGCCGCCCTGGCGCTCGAAGTCGGTCTGGAGTTCGTCCCACGTACCCAGATATTTGCCGCATTCGGCACAATGGATTTGGGTAGTGGGTTGAGCATCGATGGGGATCTGCAACCGGATCACACCGCAATACGGGCATTCCAATTTGTGATCCAGATACCTACCGGCGATCATCGCCCACCATCTCGCAATCGGCAGGTCTGCGCAAGCCGCCGATTCTTGTGCATGCCGCCAGGAGGCACAGCGATTCTGGGGCAGCGAGACGCACCAACCAACGACTAAAAGCGCTTCGCCACGCCCTCCGACATCGCGCGCCCGCCCGTCTGTATCCTATGCAGAACGCGTTCATGACCGGCGAGACCATCCACAACGATGGCTGGTGTGAGCGGGCGAGGCAGACGGCTGCCGTGCCGGGCCTTGGCCAAGCCGATGGCATTTTCGGCGCAACGCTAATATACATGACGCCCGAATGAGCAGCGCCTCCGCACACGAGGAATGCCATGCGAAGGGTCATCTTCACAGCCATGTGCATTGCCGCCGCAACAGGCGCCAATGCGCATGATTGGTACGAAGACAAGATTGACCCCGTAACGAAATTCAAGTGCTGCGGCGGTCAAGATTGCCGCGCCATCCCTCAGTCTTCGGTGCGGTCCAGAGCCGACGGCGGCTATACCTATTTGCCCGACGGTTTCAACATCCCGCGAGATCGGGTTCAGGAATCGCCGGACGGCCAATATCATATCTGCGAAAACAACTACGTGATAACCAATCAGCCCTATTTGCGCTGCTTCTTCGCGCCGCGGCTCAAGGTTTCTCGGCTGGTCGCACGCTGAGGGGATGGCCGTTTTTCGGAAAGGTCCATCGACCGGCTCAAGCGGCGGCGTGAACTAGACGCCCGAGTGCCTCGCCCTGATGATTCTGGCTTCCCGCAACAGCGCAGGACGATCGCGTCCAACCGCTTTTATCAGCCTCCTGGCTTGCGCGTCCGAAATGCCTGTTTTCTGTTTCAGCAAAATGACGAGCTGCTTGTCGTCGATCCGGTTATGGGAACTGCTTTCGCCGGGTTCGGTCATTGTTGGATCCTCCTCCGACCGAACGGAAAGAAGCCCTGAAAGGTTTCATCGCGTTGTTGCTTTTCGTAGGCGATTGGTACCGCCGATCGCATGGCGGCAAATCAGCCTTCGCCAGGCCGTCTGAAACGGCAAAACGGCCTTTGGTCTTCAACTGCATCACATTTGCAGCGGTCGGCCGTTCCGGTCGGATGTCGGATTTGAGCGCATTGCAGACCGACGCCGGCCGCCTCCGTGCGTGCGCTGCTCTAAGCGGCCTCTGCATGCTTCATCAGGTAGCGCTCTGGCGTTCCATCTCCAATTCGGCCTTCAGGCTTTCGATGTCGCGAAAAATCGAGGCGACCGCCAGTGTGCGTCCCTTGCGCTTGAAACGCAGGAGGCAATCTTTGGCGGCGATGTCGCCTTCCACCGCGATCTCGTCCCATCGCTCCGCATGTCCAACGTAGTTGATCGGGACGTCATAATGCTGGCTCCAGAAGAACGGCACGGCAGTGTATTTCTCGCGCTGTCCGAGCATGTTCAGAGCTGCCGTCTGTCCCTGCCTTTCTGCGACCACCCAGTGCTCGACCCTGATGTTTTCGCCGGAGTGGGGATCGGGCCATCGCGCAATGTCGCCAGCCGCGAAAACGCCCGGCGCGCTCGTCTCCAGAAAGGCATCCACCATGATGCCGCGGTCGAGCCTGAGCCCAGCCTTTTCGGCAAGCCCGAGCCGCGGCCGCACGCCGATGCCAGCGACGATGAGATCCGCGGTCAGCGTAAGGCCGCTGCTCAGTTGCACGTTCGTGCCGTCGATGGCGGTCGCGGTGTCCTTGAGATGAAAGACGACGCCATTTTGCTCGTGGAGGCTGCGGATGAAGTCGCCCATCTGCGGCCCGAGGACCCGCTCCATCGGCCGTTCGTCGGGCGCGACGACATGAACTTCGATGTTCCGCGCACGCAGGGACGCGGCAACCTCGAGACCGATGAAACTGGCGCCCAGCACGATGGCGCTGCGGGCCGTCTCGGCTTCCTCGATAATCGTGCTGCAGTCGGAGAGCGAGCGCAGCGTATGGACCTGTGGCTGATCGGCGCCCGGGATCGTGAGGCGGACCGGTTCGGCTCCCGTAGCAAGCAGCAAACGGTCGTAGGCAGTTCGGTTCCCGTCTGCGTGCACGACCTCGCCGGACCGGACATCGATGTCGGCGACGCTGGTCTTGAGGCGCAGATCAATGCCGTTCTTGGCATAGAAGCTTTCCCCGCGCAGCGGAACCCAATCCGACGGCGCCTTGCCGGCGAGGTAATCCTTGGAAAGGTTGGGGCGATCGACGGGCGGCGCCTCGTCGTCGCTGAGCATGACGATGCTGCCCTGATGGCCTTCACGACGCAGTCTTTCGGCGGCTGCGAAACCAGCCGCGCCGCCTCCGACGATCACGATTCTGCCGGCAAACTGGCCAGCTCCTCCGCTGCCGGGCTTTTGAGCCGCTCGCTTGCGCTTCTCGCCCACGAATATGCGATCGCCGCGCTGTTCCACCGACCAGCAGGCGAGTGGACTGAACGCAGGCGCACGCACGGCTTCGCCGGTGCGCAAATCGAAGCAGGCGTGGTGCCACGGACATCGAACGGTATCCTCCACGACAAGACCGTCGACCAGCGGCCCGCCATAATGCGTGCACGCCGCTCCGATTGCGAAGACCTCTGTCCCGCGGCGCACCAACAGCACCTGTTCATCGCCACAGTGACCGACCAGCTTTGCGCCATCGGCAAGGTCGGATAGCGCAATGCCTTGGGCCAGATCCGGTCCGTTCGATTTAGAGTGGTCTTGAGCCATCTTCTTTCTCCCTGCGCTATTCGATTGGAGTCCGACCGAGCCAGACTGACTCCCGACGCTGGTTTGGGCAAATCAACGATCGCCTGGCCTGCTTTGCGCCAGTCGATGAGCAAAGTTCGAGGCCTGTCACGACATCGACACCCATCCTTTGGTGACCGTAGCGGCCGACGAATGATTTGATGGAGTTTCGTCAGATCGGTTTCCAAACGGACCCAAATATTTTCGCAAGCTCCCGCCACACCGGGGTAGATCGAAGCGCAGAGGCAGCGTGGGGGACAGTCGGTGCGGCTGGAGTTGTGGACAGCCTCGACCCCGATGGGGAGGCGGGCCGGACCGTCGCGCTCGCCTATCGATGACTGATGCGGCGTAAGTCGCTGAAATCCTTAACGCGATTTTCATTCCGCTCGTTTAGCCACTAGGCATGAGAGATTCCGACCAGCCTGGCCCAGATTCAGCCCTTCAGGGGCAAAGCGAAGCCGTGGAAGCGGGAATTCTGCGGGACCAGTTCGCTGACCTGAAGAAGGGCCTTTTCATCTCGATGCCCATCGGCACGGTTCTCTCGGCCCTGATCCTGGCCGTGCAGATGCTCTCGGGCGGTGGCCCGGCGGCGGTTCTGTGGTTTGCGGCGGTCACCATCATCAACGGCGCTCGCATAGGACTGGCGCTCGCCCAGCCGGAAATTGCCTTTAATGGGCCCGATGGCCGGTCGAGGCCGGTCGATGCGCGGCTTTCCGTTTACGGGCTGTTGGCGCTGGCATCGGGCATCGCCTGGTCTTTTCTGGCCGTGCTGTCGGATGGATACACCACTCCCCAGGCGCCGCTCTATCTGGTCGTCCTCGCCGGCCTGTCGGCCGGTTCGGTCACCTATGGTGCGTCATACGCGCCGGCTTCGATCAACTTCTTGACATTGCCGCTTCTGATCGCCGCAGGATGCGTGTTGGCGAAAGGCAATATCGAGAACTACGTCCTCGGCCTCACGGTCCTGCTTTTTCTTGGAGGCATGATCAGAAGCTCGCTGCTCGGGCAGACCCGCTTCAAGGAGACGAGCCGCCTCAAATACGAGGCGAGGGCGTTCGCGGCCCGGATGGAACGAAACTCCAGGTGCGATCCGCTGACGAACTTGCTCAACAGGCACGGGCTCGAGCACGCAATTGGCGAGATGGGTTTTTCCGACGGTCCGTTCGTGACCATGCTGATCGATCTCGACGGCTTCAAATCCGTCAACGACACCTATGGTCACAATATCGGCGACGACCTTCTGGTCCGGGTCGCGCGCAGGATAGAGAACCACGCGCCGCCGGGGGCAACGATCGCGCGCATCGGCGGCGACGAGTTCGTGCTGCTCTTTCCCGCCGCAAGCTCGGGGCACTCGATAGACGAGCTTGCGTCCTTGATCATCGCGGCCATCGCCAATCCGGATCCGGCATTGAAATCGGTGCGTGTCGGCGCGTCGATCGGTATCTACGTATCGGAGACACCGCGACTGACGGAGATGCTGCTGCGCGCCGACTTCGCGCTTTACGCGGCCAAGCGCAGCGGCAGGAACGAATACTGCCTCTTCGATGCCGAGCTCGATCACGGGCTCGAACGCAAGCACTGCATCGAGCGCGACCTGCGCGCAGCCATCGAGAAAAGCACGCTTTGCTCATGGTTCCAGCCCATCGTGCGGCTGGACACGCAAGCGGTCGCCGGCTTCGAAGCGCTGCTGCGGTGGCAGCACCCGGTTCACGGCGCCATTCCCCCGCCGGAGATCGTGACAGCGGCGCGTGAAACCGGTCTGCTTTCTCTGCTGACCGAGACGGTCTTTCTCAATTGCTGCTCCATGATCGAGGAACTGGCGAGGAAAGGGCGCCAGGATGTGCGCGTTGCGATGAATCTGTCGCCGCGTGAACTCGAGGCAGGCAATGTCGACGATATGATGCTGGACATCCTGAAGACGAGGAATGTCCCCGCGGCCATGCTCGAGATAGAGATCACCGAAGAGGCGCCCGTGGATCGCGCCCGGGTCGACGAAAAGCTGGAACGCCTGGCGGACGCGGGCATATCGATCGTGCTGGACGATTTCGGCACCGGCTTTTCGACCCTGGTTTCGCTGAAGGACAGTCGGATCCGCAAGATCAAGATCGACAAGGACTTCGTTCGCGATCTGGCCAAGTCCGTGGAAGATCAGGCGCTGGTCAAGGCGGTCATTGATCTCGGACGAACGCTTGGCATAGAGGTCATGGCGGAGGGGGTCGAAACGGACGCCGATCGCCTGATCCTGCGCTCGCTCGATTGCATGATCGGGCAGGGCTTCCTCTTCTCGGCAGCGCTTCCCATGCACGATGCGCTGGCCTTCGAGCCGAGGCATTTCGACACCTCTGCCGCCGCAAGGGCCGCCTGTGATCCCGGGCAACTCCCGTCGCGCCGAACCGGCAGCGCCGCCTAAGGGGGTGGGCGGCTGCGGCTGCCCAACTCCTGTGTCAGAGAGCCTCGAAGGACCCTGTCGGCGACTTGGATATCAGGCCGGCAGGCCGTTTTGCTTTCGCAGGCTCTTGTCGAAGGCGGATTCGGGAACGAAACGGCGCAGCAAGCTGATCTGGCGAGCCATTTTTCCGGCAGCATAGCGCCTCCGTGGAACGGAGGCGGTCGCCGCTTGCAAGACCGTCTTGGCCACGATCTCGGGCGCATCGCCTGTCTCGATGGCTTTCCGCAGAACCACATCCATGCCGGCGCGCGCGGTGCCATAGATGTCCAGCAACTGATCGGGCCTGGCGAGATTTTCTTCAAACGACGTGCGGGTGTAGGCGGGCTCGACCAGCACCACGCGAATTCCGAACGAGCGCAGTTCATGGTCCAGCGATTCTGAATAGCCTTCGATCGCATGCTTGGTCGACGCATAGAGAGCGGAATAGGGAGCCGGAATCAGGCCCAGCACGGAACTCAAATTCACGATTCTGCCGCTCCGTTGGCGTCGCATTGTCGGCAGCACCGCGTTGGTCATCCGGATGACACCAAAGACATTGACATCAAACAGCGCCTGAGCCTGCGCAGTCGAGGATTCCTCCGCGCCGCCGAGCAGGCCGATGCCGGCATTGTTGACGAGCAGGTCTATGCGTCCGGTTTCGGCCAGCACCTCTTCGACCAGCTTCGATACGGACGCGTCGTCGGTCACGTCGCCGGTCAGCATGGTAACGCCGTCGGGCTGTTCGGAGATCGCGCGACGGCTGGTTCCGAACACGCGAAAGCCCGCGTTCCGGAGGGCTGCGGCTGTTGCGCGCCCGATGCCCGAGGATGCGCCTGTGACGAGGGCGACGCCAGGATTGGTCTTTTCCATGAGATCACTTTCTTGCGGCTGGAGTGGGGAAATCGGAATGCCGAAACAAAAGCCTCAGCCAGGGAGCGGCTCGACCGTTCAGGCCTGTCCGTCCCAACGCCGGAACAGCGCGCTGGCGTTCACACCTCCGAAGCCAAAACCATTGGAGATCGCGTAGTCCATTTCCATTGGCCGGGCTTGGTTCGCGACGAAGTCTATGCCGTCGCCGGCCGGATCGGGCGCGCCCAGATTGAGGGTTGGCGGCGCCACCTGGTCCCTGAGCGCCAATATCGTGAAGATCGCGCCGAGCCCGCCGGCGGCGCCGAGCAGGTGTCCGGTCGCCGACTTGGTCCCGCTGACGGCGATCGAGAAATCCGCGCCGAAGACCCTTTTGATCGCTTCGATTTCTCCCAGGTCGCCCACCGGCGTGGAGGTCGCATGCGCATTGAGGTGGCGGATCTCGCGTGGCGAGATGCCGGCCTGGGCAATCGCGATCTCCATCGCACGTCGCGCGCCATCGCCATCCTCGGGGCCGGAAGTGACATGATGGGCATCCGCCGTGGTGCCGTAGCCGACGACCTCGGCGAGCGGTTTCGCGCCGCGCGCCAGCGCATGGCTCAATTCCTCGATGACCAGGATGCCGGCGCCTTCGCCCATGACGAACCCGTCCCGCGACATGTCGAACGGACGAGAAGCCTGATCGGGGCGGTGATTGAAGGAGGTCGAAAGCGAGCGTGCCGCTGCGAAGCCGCCCAGGCTGACCGTGTTCATGCATGCCTCGGTGCCGCCGCACAAAGCGATATCGGCCTCATTGGCGCGGATGATGCGAGCCGCATCGCCGATCGCCTGGATGCCGGCGGCGCATGCGGTTACCGGTGCGCCGATGTGGCCTTTGAAGCCGTAGCGGATCGAGATGTGGCCAGCCGCGAGGTTCACCAGGAAAGACGGCACCGTAAACGGTGAAAGGCGCCGAACGCCGCGCTGGTCGACGGTCCGGACCGCCTCGGTGATGGCGGGAAAACCTCCGACACCGGAAGCGATGATCGTCGCCGTGCGAACCCGATCCTTTTCCGAGGCCGGTTTCCATCTCGCCTGGGCAAGCGCCTCTTCCGCAGCGGCCAGCGCGAACAGGATGAAGCGGTCGACCTTGCGCTGATCCTTCGGCGCCAGGAAACCGTTCGGATCGAGGCCGGCTTGGGGATCATCCTCCAGGGAAGGAACCACGCCGCCGATCTTCGCCGGCAAATCTTCCACCACCTCGTCCGCAAGCCTGCGGATACCAGAGCGGCCGGCCAGGAGACGCGACCAGGACGTCTCGACATCCGCCGCAAGCGGCGTGACCGCGCCCATGCCCGTTACAACGATCCGTCGCATCTATTCTCCTATCAATCCCGGTCGTCAGTCCCGCGCCGTTCAAGCCGTGACTGCGTCGCGAACCTGTTCGGCCGCCGCATCCAGAAAGGCCTGAGCGAGGTCGGGGTCGTTGACGACGCGCGACAACGTCAGCGCGCCGACCATCGTCGAAAGAATGGCCATGGCCTTGCTGTTGGGCTCTTCGCCATCGGTCGCGGCGATCAACCGGCCGATGATTTCGAGATACTGCTTGATGCCGGCTTCGAACGATCCTTTCACGTCGGCCCCCTGTCTGGCGGCATCCGAGCCGAGCGCCGCGACCGGGCAGCCGTCGATCCTTTGCTCGCGATGGCCCATGCTGAGGTAAAATGCCATCACCGCCCCAAGCGGATCGCGGGGATTGGCTGCGGTCGCCGTCGCCCATCGGGCAGCCGTACTCTCCACCGCCCGTCTGGACGCCTGTGCGACCAAGTCCTCCTTCGACGCGAACTGCTTGTAGAAGGCGCCTTGGGTCAGCCCGGCACCCTTCATCAGATCCTTGAGGCCGATGCCGTCGAAGCCATGTTCCCGAAAAAGGCGGCTGGCCACGTCGATCACGGTCTGCCGGTTCTTCTCAGCCTGAATGCGGCTCACGCGCATGATCGGCCTCCATATTTAGATTGCGTACGAAATCTATATGCCATTTAGAGACTGAGCGCAATCTAATTAAGGATCCGGGATAGGCGGCTCGTCGGGCGTAGGTTTGCGGCAGGCCAGATGCGCCCGCCGGCCGGGATTCCGTGAGCTTCTGCCGGGCCACCGCGAACAGCTCTACGCGCTCTCGAGATCCGGCGGGGAGGTGACGGTCTCGACCGTGGGCGACATGCAGATGAGCGCAACGCTGCCGGACTACCCCGCCACGGATCGCGGCCTGGCAGCTGCCGGACAAGAGTCTCAGAGCGTTGGCCAGGACCTAACAAAAGACGCGTGGACCAGAGGACCTATTCGAAGGCTTCTTCTCGAACTCAATTCCCAATCGGCAGCGTCCCGGCGAACACCGCCGTCGCCGGCCCGAATCGCCGGCGTTGGGCGTCACCGCCGTGCGAAGCTGAAGGCGAAATGGCTGCCGCGATGATAGACAGCGGCATAGACGACCGGTGTCCCGGTCGCATCGAAACAGGTTTCAGTAATGAGCAGCGCCGGCCCGAAATCGCGCAGGTCGTTGCGCTGCACGATTTCGTCCGGCAGCGTCACGGCTGAAACCGAGGCGGCCGACATACGCGGCTGGTGGCGGTGTTTCTCCAACAGCGCGAGCAGCGAACCACTCCATTCGATGTCGAAAAGGCGGCCGGGCAAAAGGCCGCGCGGCACGTAATCCAGCGAGTAGATCAGGGGCACGTCGTTGTGCAGCCGCAGCCGTTCCAGCCTTATGACGCGCTCTCCGTCGGCCAGCCGCAATTGCTGCTGGATCACCGGATCGGGCGTTTCCTCGGCGATCGACAGAACCTTGTTGATGGTGTCGTAGCCATAATGGCGCGACATGTCGGTCACGCTTTCGAAAATCGTGATCGGCCGGTCGACCTGCACGGCAGAGCTCGCCGTGACAAAGCGGCCGAGGCCGTGGGTGACGGAAATGACGCCGTCTTGTTCGAGAAGTTTCAGCGCTTCGCGCAGGGCAGGGCGCGAGATGCGGAAGCGCTGCGTCAACTGCGACTCGGTCGGCAGCCGGTCGCCGGGCTTGAGCCCCTCGCTTCTGATCAGGTCGGCAAGGCGGTCTCGGAGCTGGACCGCCAATGTGCGCGCATCGCGAAGCGGCTCGTCCAAGTCCGTTATCCCCATTGTGCCAACTCTCCTTTTGTTGTCGGACAATCGCGGCTAGGTCAAGCGGGGCATGTCGTGCCGCTTCACATGCTGCACACCCAAATGGACCGGAGCCGGTCCGCAAGATTTCTCTTGAAATGCCTTCATGAAGATGTCAGTTGTCTTACAACAGAAGCGATCGAGGGAACGATGCTCAATTTCGACGAAGCCCGGTTTGTGCGCATTCAATCGGGGGCGGTGGCTTTGCGGGAGCGCATCGAAACCGCCGTTGCGCAATGTCTCGCCGGCGGGGCTCAAAACATCTTCTTCCTCGGCACCGGCGGCGCGGCGATTCTGATGCATCCGGCCGCGCAATTGCTGCAGCGCCGGTCCGGCTTTCCCGCCTTCGTCGAAATCACTGCCGAGCTGCAGCTTGCCCAATCCGTGCACCTGACCGAGAAGTCGATCGTCGTGCTGCCCTCGCTCTCGGGCACTACCAAGGAAAGCGTGGCGCTGCTGGCTAGGATCAAGGAGATCGGAGCGACGGTGATCGCGCTGGTTGGGCATGAGGAGACGCCGCTCGGCAGGGG
Organism: Mesorhizobium sp. WSM3873; assembly: GCF_001672445.1. Classification (NCBI taxonomy): domain Bacteria; kingdom Pseudomonadati; phylum Pseudomonadota; class Alphaproteobacteria; order Hyphomicrobiales; family Phyllobacteriaceae; genus Mesorhizobium; species Mesorhizobium sp. WSM3873. Next base: position 76,661 of record NZ_LYTM01000009.1, read on the forward strand.
CGGGGACCACGTATTCGTCAACTTCGCTGAAGACGACACCTCCTGCGAGTCCTTCTACCTCCAGTCGCTGTTCTTTGCGCTTTCGGTGCTGAAGCATCGCGGCGAGCTGGCCGAATCCGAGCGGATTTTCGCCGAGTTGGCGCAGTTGCCGCGATTGCTGCTGGAGGTGAAGCGGAGCTATGAAAAGCAAGCCGCCGACTTCGCCCAAAACCTGGCCGCCTCCGACTATCACATCATAACCGGCGCCGGGAACGTCTGGCCGCAGGCTTGGTATTACGGCATGTGCATCCTGGAAGAGATGCAATGGATCCGGACCCGTCCGGTGCATGCCTCCGATTTTTTCCACGGCACGCTGGAACTGGTGGAAAAAGACGTGAGCGTTGTTCTCTTCAAGGGCGAGGACAGCGCCCGGCCGCTGGCCGAGCGGGTCGAGAATTTCGCAGCTAACTACACGGACAAGACGACGGTGCTCGACACGGCCGCCTTCGAACTGCCCGGCATTTCTGCGGACGTGCGCGCGCTGGTTTCGCCGGTCGTGCTGGCCACCGCCCTCGAACGCGTCAGCGCTCATCTCGAGGTGATCCGCAACCACCCGCTGACGACGCGCCGCTACTATAAACGCGTAGCCTATTGAGCGCGTGCCTTTAGCGGCAGCGCTTCATGGCGTAGCAGAGGGGGATATGACGGCTCGATTTCGATTTGCCGCCGTCGGCGACAATTGCACTGACCGCCTCGGCTTGCCGATCGGGCGCTCGCTGGTCGGCGGCAACGCGCTCAACGTCGCCGTCCAGCTCGCCCGGCTTGGCAATAGGAGCTTCTATTTCGGTGCCGTCGGCCGCGACGCCGAAGGCGAGCGCACCCGCGCCGAGCTCGAAGCCAATCGGGTCGTGGTCGACCACCTGCGCGTCGGCGACCGCAACACCGCCTGGACCGACATCAAAGTGTTGCCGTCAGGTGAGCGGCTGATCGCCGCCGAGGATTTCGGCGCCTGCGCCGGATACGCGCCGCACGAGGCCGAACTTGCGATCCTGGAGGCGATGGATCACGTCCATATCGGCTGGCTGGATGACGGCGGCGCCTTGCGCAGGCGCCTGTCGCGGGCAGGCGTCAGCGTCTCGCAGGACATTTCGGTCAACGCCGATCCGGCCAATCTCGGCGTCGAGGGCCTGAGCATAGCCTTCTGCTCGACCGGCGAACCCTATGGTGCCGCGGCGGCGATGGCGGCGGATCTTCTGTCGCGCGGCGCAGGCTGCGCCGTCGTCATGCGCGGTGCCGAGGGGTCGATGGCGTTCACTGCCCGCGAGCGCGCCGAGACCGGCATCCGTCCGGTCGAGGTCGTCGACACGACCGGCGCCGGCGACAGTTTCATTGCCGGCTTTCTCCACGCCTGGCTGGCCAAAAAGCCGCTGTTGCAATGTCTCGAAAGCGGCCGCGATCGCGCCGCGCTGACCTGCTGCCATCTCGGCGGCTTCCCCCAGGAGGGAATGCCGCACTGAAGTTCAGCGCTTCAGCGAGCGCCCGAACCGTTCCTCGATGCGGGACTGCAGGAATTCGAGCCCGATCGACAGCAGCCAGTAGATCATCGAGGCGGTGATCAGCATCTCGATGTGCCGGAACTCGGTCTGGCCCTGCGTGCGCGCCAGATACATGATCTCCCATACGCCGACCACCGAAATCAGCGAGGAATCCTTCAGCATCGCGATGAACTGGTTGCCGGTCGGGGGAACGATGACGCGCATCGCTTGCGGCAGGATCACCAGGAACATCGTCTGGTTGGGGCTGAGGCCAAGCGCGGTGGCGCCCTCCGTCTGGCCGCGCGGAATGCTTTCGATGCCGGCCCGGAAAATTTCGGTCATGTAGGCGCCGTAGCAAAGCGACAGCGCCATGATGCCGGCGGGCACGGCCCCGATCACGTAGCCGACCTGCGGCAGGCCGAGATAGATGATGTAGATCTGCATCAGCAACGGCAGCCCGCGGAACAGCGAGGTGTAGAACGTTGCCAGGCCATAGACGACGCCGTTCTTGGAGAGCTTGGCTATGGCGCCGATGAAGGCGATGACCGTGGCGATGGCGATCGAAATGGCGGAGATGTAGAGCGTCGTCACCACGCCCTGCGAGACGAGGAAGCCGATCTTCCTGGCAATGAAAGAGAACGACAGGTCGAAGGAATAGAAGAACAGCATCAGCAGCACGAACAGCTCGATCCACACCGCCACGATCTGCTGTTTGCGCCCGAGTTGCTGCAGGGCTTTCCAGTTGGCCGCCGCGATCAGCGCGATCAGCACCGCCGAAACGCCTCGCGCTGCCGCGGGATTGGCGGCAAGCCATTCGAGGGAGCTCGGAACCAGTTTGCCGATCCAGTCGGCTTTGATGCCAAGCCCGTAGAGGCCTGCAGCGAACGCGGCGAGCGCCAGGCACATGCCGATGCGACGCGCGGCGTCCGGATAATTGAGCAGCAGTCTGCCGATCACCTGTCGATCTCCCTGTGGTCAGCGGGGGCGTTCGCGCCACCAATCTTGCGCCTGTAGCTTCCAATAGGTGAGTTGCGCCGCGGCAAGCCCGACCGGCCCCCCCGCCCAGGTCAGTCCGAACCGTTCGAACAGCCGGTAACGGTCCGACTGGCCGAGTATCGCCTCGGCCACCACCTTGCCGGCCATGGCGGTGGTGTTGATGCCATGGCCGCCAAACGCCGTGAGATACCAGACGCCTGGCTGCAGCTGTCCGATCTGGGGCATCAGGTGCCGGGCGTAGGCCATCAGCCCCGACCAGGCGAGTTCGGTCTTGAGCGCAGCGAGCTGAGGATAGGTTCCGACCATCTCCCGGCGCAATTCCCTGGCCAGCGCCGCCGGCGAAGCGGCCCGCGTGCTGATGCGCCCACCCCAGAGCAGCCGCCGCCCGTCTTCCACGACGCGGTAGTAGTCGCCGGCGCGGCGGCTATCGCCTATGCCGTCGGTCGTCGCGATGGCGCTGGCGATGAGCTCCGGGGCCTCCTCGCTCAGCATCACATAGGTCGCAATCGGCAACATGGCCCGCCTCAACTGGCCGAGCAGCCGTCCTGTGTAGCCGCCGGTGGCGAACACCGCCTGCCGCGCGCGTACTTCGCCGTTTGCTGTGCGCATGGTCTTTTGCGGGCCGTCGAGTCTCGCCTCGACGGCGCTCGACGCCTCGTGGATCCTGCCGCCCAGCCGCTCGATCTCCTCGGCGACGGAGCGCAGATAGTTGAGCGGATGAATGTGGAAGGCGTTGGCGTCGCGCAGGCCCTGATAGTAGCGCTCGGACTGCAGCACCGCGCGCACCTGGTCACGCTCGAGATATTCGAGCGGATAGTCGAAATCCCGCGCCAGCCGTTCGGCGTGGGCCTTCAGTTCGGCGCCGCCGTCATGGCGAAGCACGCCGATAATTCCGGGGCGAGGCTTTGCCGTCTTGATGTCGAGATCCTTGATCGTCTGGCGCACGAATTCGACCCCTTCGATCGACAATCGGTGCAGCTTCTGTGCCGCCGCGGTGCCGGCCATCGCGGCGATATTGTCGCTGCCGGTGGCGAAGCCGGGGCTGACGAAGCCGCCGTTGCGGCCCGAGGCGCCGAAGCCGACGCGCTCGGCTTCGAGCAGGACGACTTCGCGCCCGGCGCGGGCCAGCTGCAGCGCCGTCGTCAGACCGGCCAGTCCGCCGCCGACAATGACCGTGTCGCATTCGGCCAGGCCCGCCAAAGGTGGTCTGACCTTCTCGTCGGCAAGCGTGCGGCGATAGTAAGTATCGGGATAGGTCATGATGAATCGCATGAGAGCGGGCGGCCTTGAAAGCCGCCCGCGAAGAACGTCAGTCGGCGCTGTAGTTCTTGCCGTACCATTTGGTGGTCAGCGTGGCGAGTGTGCCGTCTTTTTTCATCTCGTCGATGATGCCGCCGATCTTGGTGGTCCACTCGGCGTCACCCTTGTCCGCGATCACCACCAGCGGCTCGCGGAAGGCGTAGTCGCCCTCGAGGATGCGCAGCGGATACCCGTTCTTGATGGCGTTCTGGGCGGTCTGCTCGGGCGCGATGACTGCGTCGAGCCGCACGCCGTCCCCAAGTCTCAAATCGTCGAATGGCAGCATGGAATCGGCAAAGGTCCGTATCTCGCCGGGTTGCAGCTTGTATTCGACTGGCGGAAGGCCGGGAGCGTCGATCTCCAGCTGACGGCGGATGAAATCTTCCGAAGTCGTGGCGGTTTCGACACCGATCACCTTGCCGTTCAGGTCGTTCACGGACTTCGCCTTGCTGTCCTTGTGGACCACATAAACATAAGGGCTGTAATAATAGATGCCGGCGAAATCGATCACCTTGGCCCGGGCCTTGGTCGGCGTCACCGAGCCGACGCCGAGGTCGTAGCGGCCCTGCCAGTGGCCGCCAGTCATTGTGGCCCAGTCGGGCGTCTCGAAGCTGACCTCCACGCCCAGACGCTTGGCGATCTCTTTCGAGACGTCGATATCAAAACCCACCAACTGGTTGCTTTCGTCGAGAAAGCTCTGCGGCGGCCAGCCGCTGTTGGTCGCGACCACCATGGCCTTCTTGGATGTGACGCGATCCAGGGTTTCTCCCGCTCGCGCTGCCGACACGAATGCGAGCGCGCCGGCAGCCAGCGCGAAACAAGCGATCAATCTCCTCACGAAACCTCCCTCTCGTATGTAAGATGTCTGACAACGCAATTGTCCGGAAGGGGCAGGGCGAGTCAAGCATCTTTTGTCGGGCATTGCCGAGTTGAGCCTGCAATGGGCGTCCAGGCGCTGGGCGCTCGTGCCGCCCCCGGCCCCAGGCTCAACTCCGATGCCGAAGCGCCTCGACGACGACTGCCATCGCCGGAGAAAGCTGCCGCCGGCTCGGATAATAGAGGTGATAGCCCGGAAAGGGCAGGCTCCAATCATCGAGCACGAGCGTCAGCCGCCCGTCCGCGATGTGGCGGCTGACGAGGTTTTCCGGGACATAAGCGATGCCGTAGCCGCTTAGCGCCGCATCGATCATCGGCAGGGTCGAGTTGAAGGTCAGCTGGCCATCGACCCGGACCCGAAGCTCGCGGCCCTTCTTCTCGAACTCCCAGGCATAGAGCCCGCCAAACGTCGCCTGCCGCAGGCCGATGCAGTCATGCCCGACCAGATCCTGCGGTGTCCTCGGGACTGGGCGGCGGGAAAAATAATCCGGCGAGGCGATGGCCACCAGCCGCCAGTCGGGGCCGATCCGCACCGCGATCATGTCCCGGTCGACGCTCTCGCCAAGCCGCACGCCGGCGTCGAAGCGCTCCTCCACGATGTTGCGCATGCCGTTGTCGCTGTAGAGCTCGACGCGCAAGTCGGGATAGTCGCAGAGCATCGGCTCGAGCTTCGGCCAGACCGTCGTCTCCAGCGCATGGTCGGACAGCGTGATGCGTACCGTGCCAGCGGGCTTGTCCCGGAAGGCGACCAGACCCGCGAGATCCGCCTCGATCTCCTCGAAGCGTGGGGCGAGCGACTGGTAGAGCCGCTCGCCGGCTTCCGTCGGCGCCACGCTTCGCGTCGTGCGCGTAAGCAGGCGAACGCCGAGGCGGGCTTCCAGCTGCTTGATGGTGTGGCTGAGCGTCGACTGTGACGTGCCGAGTTCCGCCGCCGCCCTGGTGAAGCTGCGCTCCCGGGCGACAGCCAGGAACCACAGCAAATCTTTCATGTCGCCGCGCTGCATGGAGAACCTCCTGGTCGATTTATATCACAGGTCGATAAGTCCATACGGATTATCTGCTCTAATCGAATTGGTTGCACTGCAATATCTTCCGGGCAGGTCGCGGCGGCCGTGGCCGATTCCGGCGCCCCGTTTGCAAGGATGCCCCCGAATGGAAACCACTTACGACATAAGGCTTGTCAAAGACCGCGCCATGCGGGGGGCGGTGCTCTCGATGGCGCTTTGCGTTTCGGTGCTCATCGCTTCGGAGTTCATGCCGGTCAGCCTGCTGTCGCCGATCGCGACCGATCTCGGTATCACCGAGGGTCGGGCGGGCCAGGCGATCTCGATTTCGGGCATTTTCGCTGTCGTGACCAGCCTGCTGGTCGCCGGCCTGACGCGCCGCACCGATCGCAGGCTGGTAGTCACCGGCTTCACTGTGCTTCTCATCGCGTCCGGGCTTGCCGTCACCTTCGCCCCCAACTACGCGTTCCTGATGGCCGGCCGCGCGCTGCTCGGCATGGCGATCGGCGGCTTCTGGTCGATGTCGACCGCGATCGTCATGCGCCTCGTCCCCGAGGAGCAGGTCCCTAAGGGCCTCGCCATGCTGAACGCCGGCAACGCCGTCGCGGCCACCATTGCCGCGCCGCTGGGCAGCCTGCTTGGGGCCTATGTCGGTTGGCGCGGCGCGTTCTTCCTGGTCGTGCCGCTCGGGTTCCTGGCGCTCGTCTGGCAGTGGCTCAGCCTGCCGCCGCTCCCGCCGCGTCGGCGGAAGGGGCCGGGCAACAGCCTGGCTCTTCTCGGCCGTCCTCCGGTCGCCGTCGGCATGGCATCGGTCATGATGCTGTTCATGGGTCAGTTCGCGCTCTTCACCTATCTGCGTCCCTTCCTCGAAAGGGTCACCCAGGTCGACGTCGCGACGCTTTCGGCGATCCTGCTGGTCATGGGGCTCGCGGGCGTCGGCGGCACCTGGTGCATCGGCCGGCTGCTGCGCGCGCGTCTGTTCAGCATCCTGATCGTCATTCCGCTGGTCATGGCCGTGCTTGCGCTCGCGCTCATCGCCCTCGGCGCAATACCCCTTCCCACAGCCCTGCTGCTTATCGCCTGGGGTTTCTTCGGCACGGCCGCGCCCGTCGGCTGGGGCACCTGGCTCAGCCGCACGCTGCCTGAAGACGCGGAGGCCGGCGGCGGGTTGCAGGTGGCCGTCATCCAGCTTGCCATTACCGGCGGCGCCGCGATCGGCGGCACGCTTTTCGACACGGTCGGCTGGTGGGGAGCCTTTGCCTTCGGCGCGGCGCTGCTTTGCGGATCGGCGCTCGCCGCGTTCGCCGCATCGCGCATGGGCGTAGGGCCGTGCCATGACGACCGGCCATCCCAAGCTCAGTCGCCGCGCATTGCTCGGCGCCGCGCTCGCATCAACGCTCCTGCCGCGGCGCGCCCGCAGCCAGCAGGGCAGGGGCCCGGCCAGCCAGGAACCCGCCGACATGAAGATCAGAATGACATTCGATGGCCGAACCATGACGGCCACGCTCTACGACAATCCTTCGGCACGCGATTTCTTTTCCATGCTGCCGCTCGATCTCACGATCGACGACTACGCGCATAACGAGAAGATCGCCTATCTGCCGCGCAAGCTGACCGAAGAGGGCAGCGGCCCGTTCGGCAACGAGCAGCCCTATGACCTCTGCTACTTCGTGCCCTGGGGCAATCTGGCGATGTTCTACGCCGGCTACCGCCATCCCGGGCTGATCAGGCTCGGCCGCTTCGACGGTGGCGAAGAGGCCCTGCACATACGCGGCGAGTTCCCGCTGCGCATCGAACGCATGTGAGAACGCAAAGGAGATCACCATGGACATTCTTCGCGCTGGCACGAGGCCGTCCGGCAAGGGGCCTTCCGACTGGTTCACCGGCACGGTCCGGATCGATCCGCTCTTCAATCCCTTCGATGCCGCGCGGGTGCAGGGCGCGCAGGTCACCTTCGAGCCCGGCGCCCGCACCGCCTGGCATACGCATCCGCTGGGGCAGACGCTGATCGTCGTCTCCGGCCGTGGCCGCGTGCAGCGCGAGGGCGGGCCGATCGAGGAGATCCGCCCCGGCGACGTCGTCTGGTTCGCGCCCGGCGAGAAGCATTGGCACGGCGCGTCGCCCGAGACGGCCATGACCCACATTGCCCTCCAGGAGGTCAAGGACGGCAAGGTCGTGGACTGGCTGGAACATGTCAGCGACGCCGACTACCGCGCCTGATTACCGATCGAACGAAAAGGAAAGCAAAATGCTCGCAACTGTTCTTCATAAGCCCGGCGATATCCGCTGCGAGGAAATCGAGGACCCGAAGATCCTTCGCCCGACGGACGCCATCATCAAGCTCTCGGCGAGCTGCATCTGCGGCTCGGACCTGTGGCCGTATCGCGGGCTGCAGCCGATCGATCGCCCGATGCATATGGGCCACGAATATTGCGGCATCGTCGTCGAGGTCGGCGCGGAAGTGCGCAACGTGCGCCCCGGCCAGTTCGTCGTCGGCTCCTTCTGCCTCTCCGACAACACCTGCCCGCATTGCCGCTTCGGCTTCCAGTCCTCCTGCGTGCAACGCGAGTTCATGTCGGGCGCGCAGGCGCCTTACGCCCGCGTGCCGCTGGCCGACGGCACCCTGGTGGCGACTTCCGAGGTTCCGCCGGCCGACCTTGTGCCTGACCTGTTGGCCGTCTCGGATGTGCTCGGCACCGGCTGGTATGCGGCGGATGCGGCCGAGGTGCGCCAAGGATCGACGGTTGTCGTCGTCGGCGACGGCGCCGTCGGCCTGATGGGCGTGCTCGCGGCGAGCGAGATGGGCGCGCAGCGCATCATCGCCATGAGCCGGCACGAGAGCCGCCAGAAACTCGCGCGCGAGTTCGGCGCGACCGACATCGTGGCCGAGCGCGGCGAGGAAGGCATCGCCCGCATCAAGGAACTGACTGCGGGCGTCGGCGCGGACTCGGTGCTGGAATGCGTCGGTACGGCCGAATCCTTCGACCAGGCGCTGGCCTGCTCGCGCCCCGGCGGCACCATCGGCTATGTCGGCGTGCCGCATGGCGTGAGCTTCGACGGCCAGAAACTGTTCTTCGGCCAGAAGCGCATGCTCGGCGGCCCGGCGCCGGTGCGCCGCTTCCTGCCCGAGCTGATGGAGCGCGTGCTCAAGGGCAGGATCAAGCCCGGCAAGGTTTTCGACCTCAAGCTGCCGCTGACTGAGGTCGCCGAGGGCTACCGCGCCATGGACGAGCGGCGCGCGATCAAGGTCATGCTCGAGGTCTAGGCGCCGGCGATGGTCGCGACGGGCACTGCAGCCGATGAAAGCCGGACGATGGCGAGATTGCTGCCGATCATGGCGGCGGTCTTTGCCAGCTTCCTGCTCATCGGCCTGGCGTTGCCCGTCCTGCCGCTGCATCTGCATGACAGGCTCGGCTTCGGCCCGTTCGCCGTCGGGCTGGTGACGGGCAGCCAGTTCGTCGCCTCGCTGCTGTCGCGCATTGGTGCCGGAAACTATGCCGATCTGCGTGGCGGCAAGCGCGCCGTCGTGGTCGGCCTTGTCGGCGCCGCGCTGGCCGGGCTTATCTATCTCGGCTCACTGGCTTTGCTCGCTCAGCCGATCGCGTCCGCTACGGTGCTCTTCGTCGGCAGGGCGGTGCTGGGCGCGGCCGAGAGCTTCATCATCACCGGCGGCGTCGCCTGGGGCCTGGCGCTTGCCGGCGGACAGAACTCCGGCAAGGTCATCGCCTGGATCGGCATGGCAATGTTCGCGGCACTGGCGCTCGGCGCGCCGATCGGGTCCGCGCTCTATGAAGCCGGGGGCTTCGCCGCGATCGCTCTCGCCACAATGGTCCTGCCCCTTGCAACACTGCTCGCCACTCTGCCGATGCGCGGCGTCAAGGCCGTCGGCAGCGCCGCGCGGCAGTCCTGGACGAGCGTCGCGCAAGCGATCTTGCTTCCGGGCGTCGGAGCGGCCCTCAGCAGCCTCGGCTATGGCGCGATCCTGTCCTTCGCAGCGCTGCTCTTTGCCGAGCGCGGCTGGCATCCGGTGTGGCTTCCCTTCACCGCCTATGCGGCATCGCTGATCGCGGCAAGGCTGTGCTTCGGCCACCTGCCGGACAGGCTCGGCGGCGCCCGCGTCGCCGCCATCTTCGTGGTGGTCGAGGCGGCGGGTCTTCTATCGATCTGGCTGGCACCGGGGCCGCTCGTCGCGGTAATCGGAGCGGGCCTGACCGGGCTCGGCTACTCGCTGGTCTATCCCGGCCTTGGCGCCGAGGCGGTCGCCCATCTCCCCGCAAGCAGCCGCGGCCTTGCCATGGGGCTCTACACCGTCTTTCTCGACGTGGCGCTCGGCTTCGGCAGCCCGGTGCTCGGCCTGATCGCCGCGTCCGCCGGGCTGCGGTTCGTCTTCCTCGCCGCCGCCGCGACGACACTTCCGGCTTTGGCCATCGCGCTCTTGCTTCGCCGCAGGTCAGCCCGGGCAAGGATGTAACGGAAAGCGCGCCGCCGCTGCGCCGTTTCTGCAGGTCGTCGGATCGGCTCTTCGGTCAGCTTCAGGGCACTTCGGCCCACAACCGGGCGGCAAAGCCGCGCTTGTCGAGCACCCAGGTCTCGCCGGTCACCACTGCCTTGCCGTCCAGACATTTGTAGGAATAGAGCGCGTCGTGACCGGTCGCGAAGGCTGGCACGACGTCGGCATTCGGGTTGGCCTTGCAGAATTCGTCCGCGCCGGGATTGTCGCGCGCGGCGTTCATTTTGGCGCAGGGCAGGTTTGCGCCGACGAAGCAGGCCAGCACTTTGCCGTCCATGCAGCGGTAGTTGGTCTGCGCCTGCAGTTCCGATTCCGCCGGCGCGCCCTTGGCGTCCGGAAAGAGCTTCCTGAACGCCTTGACCGTGCCGCCGTAGAGCTCGTGCGAGTAGGCGCGGGTCGTATCGTCGTTCTTCACCTGGCGGCACAGTTGATGGAGATTTTGGGCCTTTGCCGCGCTGCCTGAAGCGAGCACCGGGAAGGCGGATGCCGCAAGCACCACCGAAACGAAAACGCCGATGGTCGAAAGGCAAAATGCACGCATTTTGACCTCCTCGGGAAGGGCGCGCGGCCATTGCTGGCGTCGCGCATGGACGCCGGCAACCTCCCGCAGCTTGACCGCTGCGATGCCGGGAAGCAATGGGGGTCGCTCGTGCCGCGATCGTGCGTCGCCAACCTCTGGAACCAAGGCCGTCCCCACGGGGTTGAGTTCAGTCGGCCGAGGTCGCAAGGCGTTGCAAGCGGCACTTATGGAGGGCCCGGCTTTGAGCATTGTCGAGAGCATCAAGAAAGCAGCGGAGAAGCTGACTGGGATCGCAAGACCGGGCACGTCCAGGCTCGCGGATCTGGTCAGGCAGAGGAAAGCCAATGCCTTCCGCTTCAAGGACGACGGCCTCGTTCCGAACCATCCGTCCTGGCCGCTGATCGTTTACCGCGGCGCCGTGACGTTGCCGGACGATCTCGATCCGGCAGCCGTCTTCGAGGAGCTATTCAAGGCGAATGGCTGGGGCGGCAGTTGGCGCAACGGCATCTACGATTATGTCCACTACCACTCGCGCATCCATGAGGCGCTGGGCATTGCGCGCGGCACGGCCAAGGTGCGCTTCGGCGGCGACAAGGGCCGCGCGCTCACGGTCAAGGCCGGCGACGTCGCGGTCCTGCCGGCCGGCACCGGTCACCAGCGGCTCTCGGCTTCCGACGATTTCCTCGTCGTCGGCGCCTATCCGCCCTCCGGCACCTATGACGAATGCACCAAGCCCGAGCAGCACGCGGAAGCGCTACGCATGATCCCGAAGGTGAGCCGGCCGCGCAAGGACCCGGTCTATGGCCGCGACGGACCATTGCTGAAGGCGTGGGGCGAACGCTGAATGCAAGCATCTCGCCATCAAGCGAGGCCATCCCCACCTGCGCCTTCAACAAGAAACAGCGGCCGCCGATTCGAAGTCGCAGCGGCGCGCTTTCGCCTACGGATACTGCGTCTTCTTCGGCGCGTAGGTTGCCGGATCGAAATCCAGCTCCTTGGGCAACGGCTGGCTGGAGCATTGCAGGTGCACCTGGCGGGCAAGAAGCCGTCGCTGTTGCTGCTCATGCTCCTTCACCGCCGCCACCATCCCCATGCTGTACGGGCCGAGCAGCACGCCAAAACCCCAGCCGGGATGCTCCTTTTCGCGCACGTCGTAGTCCGAGGCCGCAATGCGGGCCTGCTGGCATTCCGGCGAGGCCCATTTCGGGTCCTGCTGCGACAGCTTCGCTCCGTAGTCGACCGGAGAGGTCACGCATCCAGTCAGCGCCGCGCTCAGCGCAAGGATCATTGCGATTCGCATCCGCAAGCCTTTCCTAATGTGCGGGCGAGAAAACACACACGGAGGCTTCGGGCAAGCATCCGTCGACGGGAACCAAAATCGCTTTCGAGCTGCAACCGGCCTGCGGGACGCGCGTTGTCGAAGCAGCTTACCTCATGGAGCCCACAGCAATGCCCGCCAAGCGTTTCTCTCAGCCCGTCGCAATCTTCGTCGGGCTCGGCTTTCCGCGCGAGATAAACACCGTCTTCGAGGCCTATCAGTTTCTCGACGAATGGACGGGCAGCCGCAGCCCGACCTACGCAACGACCCTCGCGCTGTGCCGGGCGGCGGTCGCGGGTGAACAGGATGCCGAAGCCGCACGCGTCGCCTTCGAAGCGTTCGCGAGGTCGCGCGGCATTCTCGCTGCCGAAGCGATGGAACTGGCCGCGGCGCGTGCCGCGCACGAATGGATGGCGGCGTGATCGATCGCTATCGATCTGTCAAAACTTCCGGCTGACATAAGGCGATCCGCCGAGGCCGAACCGCCACTGCGCCTCCACGCCCTTCGTGATGCCGATCCTGCGTCCGCTCAAAATAGCGGCCGCGTTGGTTTCCGAGGCGGAAAACTCGAAGGGCGGCGCGATGAGCGACAGGCCGTTATGCGAGCCGTCGACGCCCAGCGCCTGGCAGAGCTTGCCCGGGCCGGAGCATAGCAGCCTGTCATCGTCGGTTCCCCGCCTGTCGCGCATGGCGGCGATGCCGGACTGCGGCTGGATCGCGCGGATCAGCACCGCGCTGCCCGGCAGGCACACCGCATTCAGGCACCAATGCAAGCCGTAGGAGCGATAGACATAGGCCGTGCCGGGGGCGCCATACATCGGCGCGTTGCGCGGCGTGCGGCCGCGATAGCTGTGCGAGGCCGGATCGTCGGGGCGATAGGCCTCGGTCTCGACAATGATGCCGCCGACGCCGGCGAGGCCGAGCCGCGCGCCGATCAAGGCGCGCGCCACCGTGACGGCTTCGCGCGCGAAGAAATTGTGGTGCTGGTCGGCGTGAGCGCTAGGCGGCATGGCGGTCAACGCTCGTCAGATAAGCCATGATCATCCTGCGGCACTGGCCCATCGCGCGTTCGCCGGCGACGCTGACCGGGTGCCGTTCGATGGCGCGGTGGACCACGTTCTCCAGGAGCGTCTCGATGAGCGCCGCCGCATCGCCCAGATCGAGGTCGGGCGCGATCTCGCGGCGGTGCCGCGCCAGCTGGTTTTTGATGATCGTCGCGATCCGATCCCCGACCTCACGGACCTTTTCCGCGCGATAGCGCCGCGCCAGCGAAGAACCCCCAGCGGGTTCCGCGCGGCTTTTGCCTGCGCTGCCGTGCCGGGATTCAAATCCTCGGACCTGCCGAACGATCGACGGCCCTGCTCGCGACGCCAAACATAATCCGCGCCAAGGCGATCCCGATGAGGCCGGCCGCCGCTTTCACGAGCGCATCCTGGAGCCGGGCATGCCGGCCGGGATCGACCGCCTGCAGCAATTCCAATAGGCCGGCCGCGGCGCAGACAAACAGCATTGCGTGCATCAGGCGGGCGCGGAATCCGAAGGCCAAGACAAGGCCGAACAGGGCATAGGCGAGAGCGCGTTCCATGTTCGCCTCACCGAGGTGCGGGCGCATTTGGACGGGTGAGAGGGTGGCAAACGTGATGGCCGCCAGCAGCACGAGGGCGGTAAGACGGGAGATCGAGGTCATTCCCCGCTCATACAAGCGGCAAGCCGGCATAACAATACAGGGCGCTACGCGGCACACGCAAACCGCCGGCGAAAGCTGTCCGGCCGTCCCTGCGCACCATGTCAGTTCAGCGTTTCGTGGGAAAGGGTGAACTTGCCCTGTCTCTCTGTTCCGACGCAATTCCGGCCGGAGAATGCGCCTCCTTTCCAGCCGCTCACCCCAGCAGATTGCGCGCCGCGCGCATGAAGATCTTCGAACCGATCGGGATCAGGTCGTCCGGGAAATCGTAGTCGGGATTGTGCAGCGCCGGGTAGCGCTCGCCGGCGCCGAGGAAGAACATCGCCGACTTGGCGCTGTGGCCGAAGATGCCGAAATCCTCCGAGGCGCGCATCGGCAAGGCTTCCTCGCCGCGCGACACGCCTTCCTCGTCCAGCGCGCGCTCGAGATGCTCCACCGCGTCCGGCGCGTTGACGCTGGCCACGAAAATCTCGTGGTAGTTGTGGCGGACGGAAAGGCCGTGTTGGGCGGCGATTCTTGCCGCCAGCGCTTCCGCCGCTGCAACCAACTCCGCCATGCGCTCGTCGCGGCGGGTGCGCAGCGTCGCCCACACCTCGGCATAGCCGGGCGCAATGCCGAACACCGCTTCGCCCATCGAGCAATGGGTGACGGTGACCATGGCGAAATCGTCGTCGGCGAAAATGCCGCGCCCGAGCGCCGGCAATTGAGGCATCAGCTCACTCACCGCCAGCATCGGCGAGCTGCCGGTTTCGGGCATGGAGGAATGCGCAGTCTTGCCTTCGAGCACGATCCGCATGCCGCGCGAGGCGCAGTTCACCACGCCGGGTTTGAGCCGCACTTCGCCGAACGGCACGCGCGGCAGATTGTGCAGCGAGAAGGCGAAGTCAGGCTGGATCTCGGAAAAGCGTGGATCGGCGACGACGCCGGCCGCGCCATTGCCGGTCTCTTCCGCCGGCTGGAACATCAGCACCACGCGGCCGCGCGCCGGCCTTTGGCGCCCGAACTGGCGGCCGAGCGCAGCCAGGATCGCTGTGTGCCCGTCATGGCCGCACATATGCGACTTGCCCGGCACCTGTGAGGCATGCGCGACGCCCGAAAGCTCGTGGATCGGCAGCGCGTCGAGCTCGGACCGAAACAGCACCGTCGGCCCGGCTTGCCCGCTGTCATAGACCGCCGCCACGCCATGGCCGCCGAGCCCGGTCAGTACCTTGTCGGGCCCGGTATCGGCGAGGAAGTCGACGACCTCCTTCGCCGTCTTCTCCTCTTCGTTGGAGATTTCCGGCTGCCGATGCAGCTTGCGCCGCCATTCCGTCAGCTCGACCAGGTCTCGGTTGGTCAGGGTCACGTTCGTCTCCGCGTGGTTTGCAGCTAACACAAACACAATAGGGTTCTGCTCGCGCCGTGCCATGCCGATCAATTCAAATAGTCCATGCGCGAATTCGCTGACGCAGCTTGACACATCCAGCGACTATCCCAACGACTTCCGTTGCCAAAGCTCAAAGCGCTACTAGTGGCGGCGCGCTTGGTCGTGGGGCGTAGAAATGAGCGGTGCGGGCGAAAACCTCGATCTAAAGGAAATCAACGCAATTCGCGCCTTGCTGGCGTCGAAGCCGCGGCCGGTGGGCTGGGACGAACGCCGGGCGCGGCTCGACGAGGTCGGCTCCTCCTCGCCGGTCGCGGCCGATATCCGATGCGAGGCGGTGACTTTCAACGACCTCGCGTCCGAGTGGTCCTTGGCGCCCGGGTCCGACACCGACAAGGTGCTGCTCTTCTTCCATGGTGGCGGTTACTGCTCCGGCTCAATCAAAAGCCATCGTCGAATGGTAACAGAGGCCGGCCGGGCAATGAGAATGCGCACGCTTGCGGTCGGCTATCGGCGCGCCCCGGAACATCCCTTTCCCGCGCAGCACGAAGACGCGCTCGCGGCGTGGCGCTTCCTCGCCGAGCAAGGGATCGCGCCGGATCGTATCGTTGTCGGCGGAGACAGTGCCGGCGGCAATCTCAGCCTGTCACTGGTCGGCCGGTTGCGCGCGGCGGGCGAGCGGTTGCCGGGCTGCCTTTGGCTGGTCTCGCCCTGGACGGATCTTTCGATGTCCGGCACGACATTGTCAGCCAAGGATACGATCGACCCCATCATCCACCGGGCCTATCTGGAGGAACTGGCGGGCGCCTATGTTCCCCATGGTGTGGACCGGCGCGATCCGCTGATCTCGCCCTTGTTTGCCGATCTGACCGGATTTCCTCCAATGCTGATCCAGGTCGGTTCCGCCGAAACGCTGCTGTCGGACGCGACGCGGCTCGCCGAGGCCGCCGGCATAGCGGACGTCGAGGCACGCCTCGAAATCTGGCCGCATATGATCCATGCCTGGCCGGTCTGGAATGCGCAATTGAGCGCCGGGCGGCGCGCGCTTCTGAGCGCGGGCAGCTTTGCCCGCGAATTTGTGTAGCCACCGGCGGCCAGGCAGGATCGGCATGTTCCCGACCTGACCGCTTTGTTGCTCGGGCCGCGCCTGGCAGCTCGATGCCGCGAAAACGATATCTGTGGCCCGCGTTGCTTGGCCGGGCTGGCCGCTTGCGGACATTCGGGGGCGAGCCATACGATCCTCACCGGGTGAACGACTCCAGCTTCCGCTGCAGCTCCGCTTCGCTCCCCCAATTCGCTTCGGAGAACCATGCCGCACTATCCAGACGCAATGCCCCTGTCCAAGACCCTGTTCGAACGTGCCAAGAAGGTGATGCCGGGCGGGAACACGCGCACCACGGTCTTTGTCGATCCGTTTCCGATCTATGCCTCGCGCGGCGAGGGGTGCAGGGTCTGGGATGTGGACGGCAACGTCTATTACGACTGCATCAACAATTTCACCTCGATGATCCATGGCTACACGCAACCGGATGTGGCCGCCGCGGTGATCGACCAGCTGCCGTTCGGCACGGCCTTCGGTGCGCCGACGGTCAGCGAGATCGAGCTTGCCGAGCTGCTGGTCGAGCGGTTGTCCTCGGTCGACCGGATCCGCTTCGCCAACTCCGGGACCGAGGGGGTGATGATGGCCATCAAGGCCGCGCGCGCCTTCACCGGGCGGCCGAAGATCGTCAAGATCGAGGGCGCCTATCACGGCTCCTACGACTTCGCCGAAGTCAGCCTTGACAGTACTCCCGCCAATTGGGGAGACATGCCGAATTCCACGCCCTATGCGAGGGGCACGCCGCGCGGGGTGCTGGACGATGTGATCGCCGTGCCCTTCAACGACAGCGAAGCGCTGCGCGCGGTCTTCGCCGCTGAGCGCAATACCATCGCCGGCGTGCTGATCGATCCCATGCCGAACCGCGCCGGTCTCATTCCTGCGCGGCAGGATTACCTGCGCGCCATGGTCGAGATCGCCCATGCGGCGGGTGCCCTGGTCATCTTCGACGAGGTGATTTCCTTCCGCCTCGGATATTCGGGCGCGCAGGGGCTGTGGGGCATCCAGCCCGACCTGACGGCGCTGGGCAAGATCATCGGCGGAGGCTTTCCCGTGGGTGCCGTCGGCGGCCGGGCCGACATCATGGCGGTGTTCGATCCGACCCAGGGCAAGCCCGCTTTGCCGCATGGCGGCACCTTCACCGCCAATCCGGTGACGATGCGCGCCGGGCTTGCCGCGATGCGGGCGCTGACCAGGGAAAGCTTTGCCCACCTCGATCGCCTCGGCGCGTTGTTGCGCGACGGGATCGCGGCCTCATTGGGCAAGCATGGTCTTGCCGGCCAATGCGTCGGCCTGGGCTCGCTCTTCAAGGTCCATTTCACGTCGCATCCGGTCACGGATTACCGGTCCGTCTATCCGGGCCAGGCCGAACGCAGGAAGCTCGATGCCTTCCACAAGGGCTTGCTTGGCCGCGGCGTCTTGTCGGCCAGCTATGGCCTGTTCGCGCTGTCGACACCGATGACCGAGGCGGACGCCCGCGCCATTCTGCAGGCGATCGACGAGACCCTGGGCGAGATCGCTCGCCAGTCCTGAGACAGGCCGACAGGAGGATCACGGATGACAGCTTCTCCTCATGTGGTGGTGATCGGCGCCGGCACGTTGGGTTTGTGCTCGGCCCTCCACCTTGTCGAACAGGGCGCGCGCGTGACCGTGCTCGAAGGCCAGTCGATCGCCTCCGGATCGAGCGGCAGGTCGGTCGGCGTGGTCGGATCGCAATTCACCGATCCGTTCGAGATCATGCTTCGCGTTCATGCGTTGCGCCGCTTCCGCCAATGGGAGAGCCAGGGGCTTGGCTTCAACCATATCGGCTACCTGCGGCTGGCGCGCACGAAGAAGCAGATGGAACTGTTTGCAAAGTCGGTAGAAATTCAGGAAGCGGCCGGCCTGCGCTCGCGACTCTATCGTGCGAACGAACTCACGGAACTCGTGCCGCATATCGACCCGGATGGCCTGGAGGGTGGGCTGTTCGGGCCCGACAATGGCTTTCTCGACCCTCACGAGATGTGCACTTTCCTGGCGCAGACGGTCCGCGCAGAGGGCGGCGAAATCCGCCAGTATCGCAAGCTGCTCGGGGTAAGGCGGCGAGCGCGCGCCTACACGCTGGAGACCAGCGGCTATCCGATCGATTGCGATGTCGTGGTCAATGCGGCAGGAGCCTGGGCGCCGCAGGTCGCCGAACTCTTCGGCCAGTGTCTGCACATTTGGCCCGAGCGTCACGAGGCGGTCGTCATCCATCTCGACGAGCCGCTCGGCTACACGATGCCGATGGTCATGGATCTGGTGAATGGCGAGGGAAGCGGCCTCAATTTCCGCCATGAGAAAAGCACCGAACTGATCGCCGAGATCCACAAGGTGGACTCGCTCGCGCCGGAGGATCCCGACAACTACAACGACCAGTGCGACGAACGATCGAAGGTCAGACTGGCGGAGCTTCTCCTCGAGCGGCTGCCCGACCTGCCGGGCGCGCGGCTTGGCCGGGGTTGGGCCGGCCTTTACCCCGTGTCCGCGGACCATCGCCCCTTCGTCGGCCCGATCGATGCTTCCGAGCCGACATTGGTGACCGCCGCCGGCGCCGGCGGCTACGGCATTCAGCTGGCCCCGGTGATCGGGCAGATCGCGGCCGACTGGGTTCTTCACGGCGCCCCGATTTCCGCGTCCGGCACCGAGAGCCTGCTGCCGTCGGCAGCGCGAAACATTGCTCTTAGGTGATTGAGCGATGGAGCTTGGCGGGATATCGAAGTCCGTGTCACGCGCCTAGGAGCGCGCCGGCATTCTGCAGGCTCGAAACACTTCTTGGGCCATCGGCGCTTCGCGCGGAACCATCGGATCGAGAGCAGGTTGGTTGTGCATCTCAGTTTGAGAGACAGTCACAGCTCAAGGGAGAACCCGATGAAACTTCCGTACAGAACTACAGCCGCCGCTGCTGCCTTGCTATTCATGAGCTTCCCGGTCCTTGCCCAGACAAGTGCTGCGCCGGAGCCCACGCCGATTCCGCAGAAGCCCGGACCGACCGCGACACCGGAAGCCAATGCTCAACCCGCAGGTTCGACGCGCGAGATGATCCGCCAGATGATCGACGACGCGCTCCAGGAGAAGCTGCAGGAAGATCGTTCGGCTGAACAGGGACCCCGGCATGGCGGACGTTGGCACCCCGAAGACAGACAAGCGCGGCGCGACGGCGACAGAATGGCTGGCAGGCCTGATCGGATGGGACCGCGCATGATGCACCGCGCCCGTATGCAGGTCATGTTCGCGATAGTGGATGCCGACGGCGACGGCGCACTGTCGCAGGGCGAAGTTCAGGATATCGTCGGCAGGATCTTCAACGCCGCCGACGAGGATGGCGACGGCAGCCTCGACCTGGACGAGCTGCAGTCGTTCATGCATGGCTCCGGTGGCGGGCGCATGCGGTAGCGGCGCCGAAGCACATCCAGCCAGAGCGAAGCATCTTAGCCGCCGCTGTCCATGGAAGCGCATATATGTGACGGCCAGGGATTGAGATATATTGCCGCCATCCTTGGGCGCTGACGTTCTTTGAACGGGGGCATGACATGCAGGCGGTGCCGATAGCTCATCCGGCGGAACAGTCCGCCGCCGCCTCGGTACCTTCGCTCTCCGGCTATCCGGCCGCGGTGCTGTGCTGGCTGCTGTCGGCCGGCGTCTATATCGCGGCCAAATGGGTAGCGCCGGAAATGCCGCCCTGGGGACTCTGCTTCTGGCGGCTTGCGCTCGCCTGCGCCATCCTGCTGCCGATCGTGCATCGCCATCACGGCGCGATGATCGCGCTTGTCAAATCCCGGCCGCTGGAGATCGCCGCCGCCGGAGCGATCGGCCTGACGCTCTGCCAGGGCATGATCTACCGCGGCCTCGCCGACACCGACGCGACCACGGCCGGCATCATCATGGCGCTGTCTCCGGTCATGACGATGGTGCTCGCGCGTTTCGTGCTCGGCGAGCCGCTCGGGCTTTGGCAGGCGCTCGGCGCGGTGGTTGCGCTCGCCGGCATGCTGGTGATCGTCGCGCATGGCGACCTGACGGCGCTGCTTCAGCTACAGTTCAACCTGGGCGAATTGTGGATCGTCGGCAGCGCGTTCTGCTGGGCGCTCTACACCGTGCTGGTGCGTCGGTCCAAATTCGGCATCGAGCTGTTGCCGCTGGTGGTGCTCCTGCTCGGCGCCGGCGCGCTCGTCGCCCTGCCTTTGCATCTGTGGGAACTGGTCAACGACGAGCGCTCCGCCTTGAACGCCCATGGCTGGCTCGCGCTCGCCTATCTGGCGGGCCCGGGCGGCGCCCTGATGTACTATCTCTACAATCGCAGCGTGGCGACGCTCGGCGCCAGCCGGGCGAGCATGCTGCTCTATCTGCAGACGATGTTCGTCGCCATCCTCGCCTATCTGCTGCTCGGCGAGAGCCTGCATGACTACGATCTTATCGGCGCCGCCTTCATCGTCGCCGGCATCGTGCTCGCCACGATGCTGAAGCCGCATGCGGCTCGCGTCGCCTAGCCCGGTCCTGGCAAGTGCAAGGAGAGTTTACCGCATCGGCGCGGTCTGTCGGCACCCTGACACGGGAGCGGCCCGGAGCCCTTGTGGGTTTGGTGGCGAAAGGCAAGGGCCACCGGGCCTAACCGGCGGGGACCTAGTACGGGGACTTCGCTAAGAGGGCACCGGCTGATAGAAATATGCGCCAATGCTAATACAATTGGAACGCATCCCTAAGGACGATGGCCAGACTGGCCAGCTTAGGTAAATATCGGCCGTGCGCTTCGCATGCTCGGCCATTCGGACGACCGAGGCCACGACAAGGCATCGAAGCAAGCGCCTGCCTGATCTGGAATCCGTGGGCCAACGGATCGCGGTCGTCGACGAATATGGTGTTGTGGCCGACACTTCGCGCCCAGTCCGCCGACGCTTGGCCGAGGCTGCGGCGGCGAGCTCTAGCTCGCTCGTTCCTCTGCCGCCACTTCCCGGATCCAGCTGCGCAGGCTCTCTGCAGCGGGGGAAAGCTTACGATTGTCATTCCAGGTGAGATAGTAGCCGCCGGGCGCCGGCAGTTCGAGATCGGTCAATCTGACCAGCTTGCCTTCGTCGACCTGCGCGTTGACCAGGCGGTGCCAGCCAACCGCAACGCCCTGGTCGGCCTGGGCGGCCTGCAGCGCCACGAAAAACTTGCCGAAGCGCCGACCTCTGGTCGAACCGTGGGGCACGCCGGCGCGTCGCAAAACTTCGTCCCAGCCGGCCCAATCAGGATCAACCCAATCAACATGCAGCAGTGGCAAGTCAGCCAGCGAGTCCGCCGTTGCATCGCGATGGCTGCTCGCAAAGCCCGGCCCGCAAACCGGATAGATGGTCTCGTCGAAAAGCAACTCGGCGGTTTCGTCAGGCCACGACCCAAATCCGTAGCGGATGCGCAATTCGACCTCGGCGCGGCGATAGTCGCGAGGATTGTCCGAGATCAGGTGATCAACGGAAATGTCAGGGTGCCGCGTCCAGAAGACCGGCATGCGCGGGATCAGCCACATCGATGCCAGCGCATCCGAGCAAGCCAGGGTAACGTTCTTCGAACGATCGCCGCGCTTCACATTTCGGACAATGTCGGCGGCTCG
Organism: Mesorhizobium sp. WSM3873; assembly: GCF_001672445.1. Taxonomy (NCBI): domain Bacteria; kingdom Pseudomonadati; phylum Pseudomonadota; class Alphaproteobacteria; order Hyphomicrobiales; family Phyllobacteriaceae; genus Mesorhizobium; species Mesorhizobium sp. WSM3873. Next base: position 98,446 of record NZ_LYTM01000009.1, read on the forward strand.
CGAAAAGCCGCTGGCCAGCACGCCATAAAGATCTTCGCCTGCGCTTGTCAGCGCCACGCCGGTGCCCAGGCGGGTAAAGAGCGGCACTCCGAGCTCGTCCTCGATCGCTTTGATCTGTCGGCTCACGGCGCCGGGAGTGACGTTCAGTTCCGCAGCCGCCAGCTTGAACGACAGGTGCCGGGCGGATGCCTCGAAAACCGCCAACGCGGTCAATGACGGCAGGTCGTAATAGCGGCGAACCATGTCCAAACTCTCAACACTTCGATGATCGCGCAGCGCGACAGCCTGAGCAAGAGAGGCCCGACTTGTCCGAAACTGCCTGCAGCCGATGCGATAGCGGTGTTTCGACAGCTATGGCGGCGATCCCCAACCCTTTGCGGCGGACCATAGGAGAATCCAATCCGCCCAGCCCCGCCTACCGCGACGCCTTCCAATCAGCGTCCGACACCGCTGCCATGAGGCACCTGCCGTCAATACCGTCAAAGCGTGCGAATGATTTTTCTGCGCGCTGCCTCCGTACGAGTTCTGGCGCCGCGCAACTCAACAAGGAGGTGAGTCTTTTGCAGGCCCGCGCCGCTGGCCTTCGGCGGCGGTTTCGAGAATATGCACTGAACTCTCCCCTAGGAAGATGGCTCGAGCAATGACTGATACTGCGAAGAAGACGGTCGTGATAACGGGCGCGGCCGGAGGCATTGGGCAAGCGATCTGCAGACAGTTCATTGCCAACGGCTATCGTGTGATTGCCGGCGACGCCGACCAGGCTGGGCTGGACAGGCTCGGGGTCGAGCTCAACGGAGGCGAAAAGAATGTCTGGAGCAAGGTCGGCGATCTCCGCAACAAGGCCTATTGCGAGGATTTGATCGACCATTCCATCCAGGCCACAGGGCGTCTGGACGTGCTTGTCAACAACGCCGGCGTCATCACCCGCGGAAACATCCTCGAGACGACCGACGACGACTGGGAGCGGACATTCGACATCAACCTGAAGTCGATCTTCTATACGTGCAGGCAAGCCATCGGTCACATGAAGGGCCGCGGCGGCGGCGCGATCGTGAACATCGCATCCTGCTGGGGACTTTACCCCGGGCCTGGCCACGCGGCCTACTGCACCAGCAAGGCGGCCGTGGCGGCATTCTCGAAGTGCCTCGGCCGCGATCATGCCGGCGATGGGATAAGGGTCAACGCGGTGTGCCCGAACGAGGTCAACACGCCGATGCTGCGCACCGGCTTCGCCAAGCGCGGTTTCAATCCCGACACCGCCATTGCAGAGCTCAACAGGTCCGTGCCGCTCGGCCGTATCGCCGAGCCGGAAGATATCGCCGAGGTGGTCGATTTTCTGAGTTCCGACGCCGCTCGCTACGTCGCGGGCACGACCGTCGAAGTCAACGGCGCAAAGCCTGTCTATTGAGGATACACATGGCCGACAGATTGGCAGGCAAGATTGCAATCATCACCGGCGGCGGACGCGGCATCGGTGCCGGCATTACCCAGCGCTTTGTCGAGGAGGGGGCAAAAGTCGCCATTGTCCAGCGAAATGCCCCGCCCGACGAAATCCTCAACGAGCGCACCATTTATGTGAAAGCCGATCTTTCGAATTCCCAGGACATTGCCTCGGCCGTCGAGACCGTCGTTGAGCGGCTTGGCGGGCTGGATATCCTGGTCAACAACGCCGGCATCATGTTCGAGAAGACGGTCGACGAGATGACCGAGGCAGATTGGGACCAGATGATGGACATCAATCTGAAGGCTCCGTTCCTCCTGACGAAAGCGGCAATGCCGCATCTTCGCAAGCGCGGCGGTGCAAGCATCGTCAACATCGGCTCGATCGAAGGGCTGGCGTCCAATCCGGGGCATCCCGCGTATTCGGCCTCGAAAGCGGGCATCCACGGCTTCACGGCAGCGGTCGCCGTGGACCATGGGCATGAGGGTATCCGCTGCAATGCCATCGCGCCGGGCTGGATCAATTCAGACCTCAGCGAGGTCTACATCGACAGCATGACCGACAGCGACCGCGTCCGCAGGGAACTGCTTGTCATGCATCCAGTCCGGCGTCTCGGCCAGCCAACGGACGTCGGAAACCTCGCGGTCTGGCTAGCTTCGGAAGAAAGCGCCTTCGTCACCGGTCAGGTCTGCGTCATCGACGGCGGCCGCACAAAGAAACTTCCGCTGCCGGTCTCGTAAAGCCGGAAGTTCGGCAATCCGTTACAGGCTCACCACGCGACTAGGGACAAGCTCGACCAGGCCCGAAGCCTGCGTCGTGACCGTCGGACGGCGACGGCTGTTCAGCACTGGAGCTTCGGCCTTTACGCGCTTTTGCTCAACAGGCGCGTGAGACTTTTGCAGTAGGTGAAATCTCCCCGTTTCGGCAATAGTTCCGCCAGCTCACAAGGGTTGCAAAGTTTTTTCTCGGAGACCGCCATGACTGCTCAATTGCAAGTTTCTCGTAGAGGTGGGCGGGAGGCGCGACGGACCATCCGCACGGCACCGAAGATCGACATGCTGCCGACGCTGAAGCGCGGCCTGCCGGTTGTGGAGCCGATGGATGCCGAGCAGGTCGAGCGTATTCATGAGGCTTCCCTCGCGATCCTCGAAGACGTGGGCGTCGTGTTTCGCGACCCGATCGCGATCGAGGATTGGAAGAGGGCCGGCGCCGAGGTCAGAGCCGACGACCGTGTTCATCTCGACCGCGGCCTGGTCATGGAACTCATCAAGACCATTCCCTCCAGGATCGAGTACTTCGCCCGCGACCCGGCGAAAAATGTCGAGCTCGGCGGGCCGAAGTCGATCTTCGTGCCGATGACCGGTGCGCCCTACATGCGCGACCTCGATGATGTCAGGCGCGGCCCGACGATCGCGGATCTCGGGACCTTTCACAAGCTGGCCCACATGATGCCGGCGCTGCATTCATCGGCGCACCACATCGTCGAGCCGATGGACATCGTGGTCGCGCATCGGCACCTGCACATCACCTACTCGTCGATGAAGCATTCCGACAAGATGTTCATGGGCATGACGACTTCGCCCAAGAATGCCGAGGACGTGCTCGACATGTGCGAGATCTTGTTCGGCGAAGGCTTCCTGGAGACACACTCGGTCGCGACGGGCAATTGCAACGGCAATTCGCCGCTGGTCTGGGACCAGGTGATGCTCGGCGCCATGCGCGCCTTCTGCAGGCGCAACCAGCCGGTGCTGTGCTCGCCCTTCGTTCTGGGCGGCGCCAATACACCGGCCTCCACAGCCGCCGCTGTCGCGCAGCTCAATGCCGAGGCGCTCTCCGCGCTCGCCTATACCCAAGTGATCCGCAAAGGCTGCCCGGCGATCTACGGGCACTATCTGTCTACGGTCTCGATGCAATCCGGCGCCCCGATGGCTGGGACGCCGGAGATATCGCTGATGAACTTCATGATTGGCCAGATGGCGCGCCGCTACAACGTGCCTTGGCGCACGTCCAACCTGCTCGGCGGTGCCAAGGTCTTCGATGCTCAATCCGGCTATGAGAGCGCGATGACCATGATGGCGGTGCTGATGTCGGGCGCGAACTACATCTGGCATTCGGCGGGATGGAACGAAGCCGGCATGCACTGCTCGATCGCGAAGTTCGTCGTCGATGCCGAGGTCTGCTCGATGGGTTATCGGATGACGCAGGGAATCCAGTGGGACGACTTCGATGAGGCCCTGGCTGCCGTGCGTGACGTCGGGCCGGGCGGCCATTATCTTGGCCATCCGCATACGCAGGCGAATTTCGAGCGGGCCTTCTTCATCCCGAAGCTGTTCGACAACAACTCGATCGAGCAGTGGTACGCGGACGGCGCCAAGGACATCAAACAGCGGGCACTCGAGCATGCCCGCAGGCTTCTGGCCGAATACGAAGAGCCCACGCTCGATATAGCGAAAGACGAGGAGCTGCGCGCCTACATCGACCGACGCTCGCGCGAGATCCCCGCGGTCGATGCGCTGAACGAGGAATACTGAGCGTGACCCCCGAGCCCGGAACGTCCGGCAAGCCAATCGGCATCTACGGCGCCTGATGAACGCGTCCGCGAACATAAGGGCCATGAAGTCTTGCGCCACGCCGGAGATTTCGGCGATCGCCGACAGGCCCTTCGACCTGGTGGTTCTGGTGTTGCCCGGCTTCTCGCATCTGGCGCTCCACGCCTATATCGAACCGTTTCGCATCGCCAATACGATATCGCGCTTGCCACTGTTCCGCTGGCGGATCGCGGGAGTGGACGCTCGGCCCGTGGAGGGTGCGAACGCCCTCTCCATTGCAGTCGATGCAACAATCGATGAGCTGGGTTGCAAATCGGACGATCGCAAGCCGGACCAGCTCGCGATATTGGCGGGCGAACCGGTCGAACGGCAACTGACCCCACAACTTAATGGATTTCTGCGCACGATTGCACGTCGCGGCGTTTCGATATCGGCGGTTGGAACGGCGACATGGCTGCTGGCGCAGACCGGTCTGCTTGCAGGAACGCGTTGTACGATCCACTGGTCTCGGCTCGCCGCATTTTCCGAAGTTTTCAATCAGCCGCGAATACGAGACTCCCTGTTCGTCAAAGACGGACAATATTCAACTTGCGCCGGCGAGCTGGCGGCCTTCGACCTCGCGATCGATCTGATCGGCAGTCATGCCGGCGGGTACATCGCGCAAGAGGTGTGCCGGCATGCGACCGTAGAGGGCCAGCGCTCAGGCTCAAACCGGCAGACCGGCCCGACCGGTCTTGCCTTCGCCGGGGTGAGCGACAAGCTCGTGATGGCGATGCGGATCATGGAAGAGAATGTGGAATTTCCGCTCTCCATGGATGAGGTTGCACATCGGGCCGGAGTGTCACGGCGCCAACTCGAACGCTTGTTTGCTGCTCATATCGAGGTGCCGCCAGTGCGGCACTATCTGCGGATACGCACAGACCATGCCAAGCGCCTGATCGAAGGGACGCGCTTGCCCATCATCGATATCGCCATGGCGTGCGGCTTCATATCCGCCTCGCACTTTGCAAAGTGCTTCCGGGCGTTCAACGGCATCTCGCCGCAACAATGTCGCGCGATGGTGCCAGCCTGGGTCGGGCCTGGCCTGGGGTAGGGCCCAGGCGGTTAGCCATGCCGGCGCTTGTGTCCGCTTGCCGTCAGCGGATCTGGAACCCATGCGCGAGCGGATCGCGATCGTCGACGAAGATCGTATTGTGGCCGATGATCTGCGCCCAGGCGTCGATGCTCGGCTTGATGCCCTTGAACGGACCGATGTTAGTTTCCACCTCGACGCGGCCCTTGAACACCGTGCCGATCAGGCTCTCCTGACGGAACGTCTCGCCGACCTTCAGGCGGCCCTTGCCATGCAGTTGCGCCATGCGCGCCGACGTTCCGGTGCCGCCCGGCGATCGGTCGATCGCCTTGTCGCCGTAAAACACCGCGCCGCGGCCGTCGCCATCGCCTGAAGGCCCGTCGCACCAGATGGCATGATGCACGCCGCGTATCCTGTCATCCTCCGGATGGATTGGATCGCAGTTAGGCGCCAGCGCGTCGCGCAGCCGCCGGCTGAGCTCGACGATGTCGCTGGCCGACATGCCGTCCAGACCGTGCCAGTTCTGTTGCGGCTCGACCACCGCGTAGAAATTGCCGCCATAGGCGATGTCGACGACGAGCCGGCCGAGACCAGGTAGATCGACGCCGACATCGGCGGCATGCAGGTAGCTCGCGACGTTGAACATGCGCACGCTTTCGACGAAGGCGCCCGGCTTGTCATACTCGATGTCGACCCTTCCTGCCGGCGTCTCGATCGAGAGCTTGCCCGGGACGCGCGGCGTGACGAGCCCTTCTTCGAGCGCCGCCGTCACCAGTCCGATCGTGCCGGCGCCGCACATGGGCAGGCAGCCGCTGACCTCGATGAAGATGACGGCGAAATCGCAGTCCTCGCGGTAGGCCGGATAGATGATGGCGCCCGACATGATGTCGTGTCCGCGCGGCTCGAACATCAGCGCTCGCCTGATCCAGTCATGCTCGCGCATGAACAACTCGCGCCGCTCGGCGATCGGAGCGTGCGGCAGCAAGGGGCCGCCGCAGGCGACGAGCCGGACCGGATTGCCGCAGGTGTGGGCGTCGATGCAAAAGAAGCTGCGGCGCATGATCTTTCTCATTTCCCATCAAGTGGACGTCGCCATCCGGGCCACGTCCTCACATTGCCCCGCCAGGCTCATCCCTCGCGGCCAGCACGCAATTCCTGCAAACGGATCACCGTGTTGATGCCCATCCACGCGAACGGCTCGGGAGGAAGCCGCGCGGGTTGCGGTTGATCCGCATATTTGTCGAGCATTTTCGACCGGGTGCCGGTCGCGAGATCCGCGGCCATCACGCCCGCGAGCGTGCTTTTGACGGTCCCAAGACCGTTCTCGCAGCACGCCGAATAAAGGCCGTCATCGATCTCGCCGAAGGCCGGCACGTGGTTGCGGCTGAGGCAAAGCCGTCCGGCCCAAACATATTCGAACGGCACATCCTTGAGGTCCGGAAACCTGGCATCGAGTGATGCCCGCTGCTCGGCGGCGATGCCGGCCAGGCGCTTCTCGCTGACCCGAACGGGCCAGTCATAGGTGAACCGGGTCCGGATCACGATCCGCGAGAGCCCCTCGCTGGTTATCTTCCGGACCGTGGCGCCCATCGGATCGGCCGGCAGCAAGGCCCACCGGTCCTTGCCGGTCGACTTCGCGGTGAATGGGGCGGTCATCGATGCATAGGTGAAGATGTGCATCAGGCGGCCGCGGAAGTAACCGAAATCGTCGATATGGCCGTTGACGCCGAGGATGACTTTCGGCGCGGTGACGCTTCCGGTGCGCGACACCGCCTTCCAGGCTCCTCCGGCCCGGGTGAGCTTGAGCACCGGCGAGTGCTCGAAGATGTCGACTTTCGGTGCGAGCCCCGCCGCGAGCCCGCGGATATAGTCGGCGGGCTGGATCATCACGGCACCGGGCGTGTGGATGCCGCCGAGATAGTAGGACGACCCGGTGATTTCCCGCATGTCGCTCGCGTCGAGGAAGCGATGCTCTTCGCCGATCGTCTTGAGCGAGCGGCCGTAATTGGCATTGAGTGTCATGCCGCGCTCGGTCGCCGCGGCATTGATCTTGCCCGAGGGATCGAAGGTGCGCGCGGACAGCCCGTATTCCGCGGCCGCCTCGGCGGCGAAAGCGATCGCGAAGCGGTTCTCGGCGATCTCCGCCTTTGTTTCGGCCTCACCGGCGACGGAATATTCGCCCGACGACAAATTGTGCGGGGTGTCGATCATATAGCCGGAATTCCGGCCGGCGGGGCCTTTGGCGACCTCTCCGGCTTCCAGCAGGACGATCCTGTCGCCGGGCCGAAGCTGGGCGAGGCGCCGCGCGGCGGAGAGGCCGGCGAAGCCGCCGCCGATGATCAGCCAGTCGGCCTTGATGTCGCCGTCGAGCGTGCGGACCGGGAAGCAGCGTCTGCTGATCGCCTCCCAGCCAGAGATTCCGGATTCAGCCGGAAGCCGCTTGACGACGAGATCGCTCACCGGACGGTCTCGTCGACCGAACGGTCCGAAACGTCGATCCAGACCGTCTTCAGTTCGCAGTAATTGTCATGCGCGAAGACCGACTTGTCGCGCCCGCCGAAGCCGGATTCCTTGTAGCCGCCGAACGGTGTCGTGGCGTCGCCTTCGCCGAAGCAGTTGACGGTGACGACGCCGGCGCGGATCTCGCGGGAGAGCTTGATCGCCTTGCGCAGGCTCCCCGTGTAGACGGATGCGGTCAGGCCGTAGTTCGTGTCGTTGGCGAGCGCGATCGCCTCGCCCAGCGAGTTGAACGTCGTCACCGACAGGATCGGCCCGAAAATTTCCTCCTGGAAGAGGCGGCTCGCAGGGGTGACACCGTCGACGACGGTCGGCTCGATATAGGCGCCCTTATGCGTGGCGCCGCCATGGGCGACCAAGAGCTTTTCGGTCTTCACGTCGCCGAGGAAGGATTTCACCTTCTCGAAATGGGTCTTGCTGACCAGCGCGCCGATGCGGTTTTCAGGGTCGAGCGGATCGCCGGTCTTCCATTCGCGCATGTAGGCGCCGATCCGCTCAAGCAACTCGTCCTTGATCTTGGCGTCGACGATGAGCCGCGAGGTGGCCGAGCAGTTCTCGCCCATGTTCCAGAACGCGCCGTTGACCACCTGTTCGGCGACGAGATCGAGGTCTTCGGCGTCGTCGAGAACCACGGCCGGGTTCTTGCCGCCGCATTCCAGCACGACGCGCTTGAGGTTGGAGTCGGCCGCGTAGCGCAGGAAACGGCGGCCGGTCGGCGTCGATCCGGTGAAGGCCACCATGTCGACGCCCATATGCATGCCGATCGGTTCGCCGACCTCCTTGCCGCCGCCCGGCACGACATTGAAGATGCCGGCCGGGATGCCGGCCTCATGGGCGAGCTCCGCGACACGCAGCGTGGTCAGCGTCGTCTCCTGGGCAGGCTTGACGATGACCGAGCACCCGGCCGCAAGCGCCGGGCCGATCTTCCAGGCCAGCATCAGCAGCGGAAAGTTCCACGGCAGGACGCAGCCGACGACGCCGACCGGCTCGCGCACGACCATGGTCAGCGCCTTCGAGCCAACGGGCGCGGTGTTGTCGTAGAGCTTGTCGATCAGCTCGGCATGCCAGCGGATGGTATGGATCGTGTCCGGCACATCGACGGTCTGGCATTCGCGGATCGGCTTGCCGCTGTCGAGGCTCTCCATGACCGCGAGTTCGTGGCGGTTGCGCTCCAGAAGCTTCGCAAACTTCAAAAGCACGGTCTTGCGCTCGCCAGGCGCGAGATGCTGCCAGCGGCCGTCGTCGAAGGCCTCCCTGGCCTTGGCCACGGCGAAGTCGACATCGCTGGCGTCGCAAGCGGCGATGTCGGCAAGCACCTCGCCGGTCGCCGGATTGGTCGTCCTGAAGGTCTTGCCGGAATTCGCCGGGCGGAAGGCACCGTCGATGAAGGCATTGGTCGGGAATTGAATCTCGGCGGCGAGCGCCTTGTATTCGGCGGCGGTCAAAGGCTCATGCATTGGTTTGCTCCCGACGTGATCTGGGCGACCGTCCGCTTCAGCGTGGCGACGACAGTCTGGAGGGATCGCTTTTCTTCCGAATTGAGAGGCCGCAGCGGAGCGCGCACGCCGCCTGCCTTCAGGCCGATCAGCTCGCATCCATGCTTGATCGACTGGACGAACTTGCCGCATTCGAGAAAGTCCATCAGCGGCAGCATCGCGCTCATGATGGCGCGGCCCTTGTCGAAGTTCTTTTCGAGCACGCAGGCCTCGTAGAGCGCGACGTGCTCGCGCGGCAGGAAGTTCGAGCCGGCGCAGACCCAGCTCCTGGCGCCCCAGGCGAAGAATTCCAGCGCCTGGTCGTCCCAGCCGCAGGAAAGCGAGATGTGCGGGAACTTGCGGGCAAGCCGGTGCAAATTGCCCATTTCGCCGGAGCTTTCCTTGATGGCGACGACGTTGCGGGATTTGCCGACGCGGGAGAAATACTCCTCGCCCATCATCACGCCCATGCGGGCCGGATAGTTGTAGAGCATGATCGGAAGGTTGGCCGCGCGGTCGACGGTGAGCGCATGAACCGCGTTCTCGCGCTCCGTCGGCAAGGCATATGGCGGCGACGAGACGAGGATCGCGTCGGCGCCGATCTCCTTTGCCGCCTTGGCGTACTCGACCGAATCTTCGGTCCTGGTCGCGCCTGTGCCGATGACCAGCGGAAGGCGGGTGCCGATCACCTGCTTGGCGTATGCACCGAGCTCGAAGCGCTCCTGGGCGCTTTGGGCATAATATTCACCGGTCGATCCACCAACGATGATGCCGTGCACCTTGGCTTCGATGAGCGACTCCAGAACATCCGCGAAAGCGGCGTCGTCGATCCGCCCGTCGGGGCCGAGCGGCGTGATCGCCGGTGTATAGATGCCTTCGAATTTCAAGATAATTCTCCATCAATGGAGTGGCGATTTCGATCAATAGGCTGTTCGGCAAAACAGGGGCGTTTGCGAACTCTCGCGTCGTCGCTTTCAATTGCGTACCTCACGCGACCGCCCCGGATGAAAGAGCCGCCGTGATCTGCCGCAGCGAAATCAATCCGAGCGGCCGGCCGCCGTCGCCTGTGACGAAGGCTGAATCATAGGAGGAGTTCGTCAGTTCCTTGGCGGCGGTCTCGAGCGTCAAGCCGGACTTCAGCTTCGGCAGCGATCTGCTCTCGGATTGCAGCAAGGATTCCATGATGGCATCGACCTTGATGAAGCGGCCGCGATTGACGTCCTTCACAAACCGCTCGATGTAACCGTCGGCGGGGCGCAACAGGATGTCCTGGCTGTCGCCCTGCTGGATGATCGAGCCATCGCGCAAGATGACGATCTGGTCGCCGAGTCTCAGCGCCTCATCGAGATCGTGGGTGATGAAGACGATGGTCTTTTTCAACTCGGTCTGCAGTTCGAGAAGCATGGTCTGCATGTCGGTCCGGATCAGCGGATCGAGAGCCGAGTAGGCTTCGTCCATCAGCAGGATCGAGGCATTGTTGCTCAGCGCGCGCGCAAGTCCGACGCGCTGTTGCATGCCGCCAGACAGTTCGTTCGGATAGCGCGTCTCGAAGCCGGAAAGCCCCACGCGATCGATCCAGCCCATGGCCGTATCGCGGCTCTTGGCCGCTTCGACACCGCGCACCTCCAGGCCGAACGTCACGTTGTCGATGACGGTCCTGTGCGGCAGGAGTCCAAACCTCTGGAACACCATCGCTGTGTGATTGCGTCGGAACTCCCGCAGCTCCAGCTCGGACATGTCGAGGACGTTACGCCCATCGATCATGATCGAGCCGGACGTCGGCTCGATCAGGCGGTTGATGTGCCGGATCAGCGTCGACTTGCCCGAGCCCGACAGACCCATGACGACCTGGATCTTTCCGGCCGGCATGGAGATGTTGATATTGTTCAAACCCAGGATTTGCCCGTGCACCTTTGCCAATTCGGCCTTGGTCATGCCGCTGCGGACCGCGTCGACATGTTGCGCCGGCGACTTTCCGAATATCTTGTAGAGGTCACGGATTTCGATTGACGCGTTGTTGCTAGTCATGTGCTGCACCCCGGTGCTTCTGCAGGCGATGCCCATAGGCCTGGCTGATGCGGTCGAAAATGATCGCGATGCCGACGATGGCAAAGCCGTTGAAGATGCCTTGCGTGAAGTACTGGTTGGCGATGGCTTGCAGAACGTTGAGCCCGAGCCCCTGCACGCCGATCATCGAGGCGATGACCACCATGCCGAGCGCCATCATGATCGTCTGGTTTATGCCGGCCATGATTGTCGGCATGGCGAGCGGGATCTGCACTTTCCAGAGCTTTTGCGAGCGCGAGCAGCCATAGGCGTCAGCGGCCTCCAGGACCTCCTTGTCGACCAGGCGGATGCCAAGGTCGGTGAGGCGGATGATCGGCGGGATGGCGTAGATCACCACCGCGATGAACCCCGGCACACGGCCTATGCCGAGCAGCATGACGACCGGAAAAAGATAGACGAAAGGCGGCATCGTCTGCATGACGTCGAGCACCGTCTGCATGACCCCGCCAACGCGCTTGTAGCGGTTCATCAGGATGCCGAGCGGGATGCCGATGGCAATGGCGAAGATGGTCGAGGTGAAGACAAGCGAAATCGTCTTCATCGCATCTTGCCACAGGCCAAGAAGGCCGATGGCGATGAGCGTACCGACGACGGCGGCGACCACGGCCCAGCGCCGTGCCGCAAACCAAGCGATGACGGCCAGGGCGATCACGACCAGGGGCCAAGGCGCGTTCGAGATGGTGCTTTCGAAGAAGATGAGGACGCGCTGCAGCGGATAGAAGAAATCCTCGATCGAGACCGTAGCCACGCGTCAGCGCTTTCAAAGCGCCGTCGATGGCCCGCTTGACCGCAAGCAGGAATTCGGGGTCGAGTTGAGGGAATCTGAAAAGCCAATCCATGTCGCGATGCCCTATTGTGAGTGCGCCACAGGCGACACATTGCCGGCCACAGGCCGAGAGCAGGGAACGAAGGCTACGCCGACAGACCGAGCCGCATCGGAGGCCTTGAGAATCCTCAAAGCCTCCACTTGCTCGGTTGCCAGATTTAGAGCGCGGCCTTGACCTTTTCGGCGACGTCAGCCGGGACCCACTTGGTCCAGACTTCCGGCATGTTCTTGATGAACCACTTGGCGCCGTCCTCGCCGTTGGCCTGGTTGTCGGTCATCCACAGCATCACCTTTCCGACTTCGGCCTGGGTCCAGCTGCGCTTGGCGAAATAGTCCTTGACCGGACCGACGTCGTCACGCGAGGTGAACTTGCTGCTGGCCAGCGTCACCATCTCTGCCTGCTTCCAGTAGTTCGGCTTCGGATCGGGGCAGTCCTGCTTGGAGGTGCAACGCGCCCACTCGGCATCGTCGTGAGCCATTTCGAGGCGCACCATCGGATACTTCACCAGCAGCGATGTCGGCGCCCAATATTGCGCGAGAAATCCCTGCTTCTGTTCATAGGCCTTGGAGATGACGCCATCGAGCGCTGCAGCCGAGCCCGTTGGGACCAGCTCGAAGCCCTTCTTGTCACCCTCGATGGCCTTATAGAGCTGCGCCGTCACGACCGTGTCGCCCCAGCCCTGTGGGCCCTGGATAACGCCACCCTTGGAAGGGTCTTCCGGAGCCGGGAACAGCTCAGGATGCTTCATGGCGTCGTCGACGGTCTTGATGTCGGGATGCGCGTCAGCGACATATTTGGGAATGTACCAGCCGGAAACCTGTCCGTCGCTGATCGCGGTGCCGATCTGGCTGATCCGCCCCTCGGCGGCGCCCTTGGTATAGACGTCACCAAGCAGGCTTGGCGTCGATTCCGAAGAGATATCCGGCTGGCCCTTCTCGATCATCGCGGTGATCGTCGGCACGGTGTCTCCAGCAACCGTCGTGGCGTTGCAGCCGTAGCCGTTCTTCAGGATGAACTGGTCGACATTGGACATGGCCTCGGCCGACTGCCAGCTGAAGACCGCCAAAGTAATGTCGCCGCAGGCCGCGTGTGCGGCTCCGGCGCTCAGCAGAGCCCCAAGGGCAACGGCGGGAAAGAGCAATCGTCTCATTGTGTTCTCCTCACTTTTTCGCGTGGCTTATTGATGAACCGACACCGAACCCACGCCGCCCGGCGAAACTGAGCCTGCGACTAGCAGGTGATGCAAAACGGCGGTCTCATCGTCTCCCCATTGCTTGGTAGATCGCGATGTCCCCGCCTGCTTCTGGCTGCGGAGGCGCCACTGAGGCCTTCGGCCGACACTTCGTGCGGCAGATCGATAATGAAACCGGAGTTGCGGCCTGCAGGTCCGGCGCATTCGATGGGGCGCAAAATTGCACACGGGGGCGCCAGAGTCAACGAATTGTATTATCTGCGTACACAGATTTTATAATCAGATAACACATAGCCTGCCCAAAGATCGTTCACCAGGCGCTTCGTCGGCGGCCGGTACGAGATTTCTCGCACACCTGTTCCCGGGGCTTGTCGTGCCGTCCTACGTGCTCCAGCCCATCAAATCGGCGGCAAGGTCGGCGGAAGGCTGACCGGAAGAAGGTCTTCGCAGCCAGCTTTTCTTGTTATGTTACGCATGCACGTTCCCTCTCATTAGGGCCGATGACAGGACCTCAGCCAAGCAGAGGCCCGAGCGAATGCCGCAGACCCGCCTCTTGCTCGGACGAGAGCCTCCTTAGCGGCTTGCGGACGTTTCCGGTGCCGAAGCCGCGCAGCTGCGCTGCCCTCAGCACCGATGGGGTGTATGGCCCCCGCCAGATGAAAAGCAGTGACGGCAGCATCCGCTGCCAAAGCTGGAACGCCTCGTCATACTGTCTGGCGGTCACCAGCTCGTACAATCTGACGGCTTCGTAGGGCATGTAGTTGGCTGCCCCCCAGATCACGCCGCGAGCCCCGGCCAAGAGCGCGTAAAGAGTGGTCGTGTCGCAGCCGTTGAGGACGGCGCCTCGCGTGCGCAGGAATTCCTGGTGCACGGTGAAGTCGCCGGCGCTGTCTTTGATGTACCTGAAGTTCTTGAGCCCGCTGAGGCGGTCGAAAAGCGCCGCCGATACTGAAATTCCGGTCGCCTGCGGGATGTTGTAGCCGACTATGTCGATGCCGACAGCCGCATCGATTTCCTCGTAGAAGCTGAAAATGCCGTGCTCGTCGGATGGCCCCTCGAAATAGGGCGGCAGGACCATCAGGGCGTTCGCCCCGACGGACTCGGCTTGCCGCGACCGCCGGATCACCTCCTCCACGTTGAGCGCGGAGCTTTGGCAAATCAAATTGCATCGGCCGGCCACGAGCTTGACACCAACGTCGTACAGGCGGTTGCATTCGCTTTCGGTCAGGTAGGGGTGCTGTCCGGTGCCGGATCCCAGCACCAGGCCGTGCACGCCGGCGGCAAGATACTTCTCGATCAGTTCTTCGAAGATTGCGAAGTCGATCGCTCCATCCTCGTCGAATGGGGTCTGCATCGCCAGATTGATGCCCTTCAGGTCGCTCATTTCCATTCCTCTTCGATTTGACTAAACCTCTGCGCCCGCCTGCTTGAAGCGAAGCGCCGTCGCGATGCGGACTCCCATGGCGGTGATCAGCCTTGGATAGGGTCTGCTTGGCCGGGCCCGGCCTTTCAGAATCTCGATGACCGGCGATGAAAGACCGGCAGCGACTTCGGCAACCGCCTTGCCGAAGGCGGCGCCCCTGGCCACGCCCGTTCCGTTGCAGAACGCGGCTCCGTAGACGTTCTCTCCCAGCTCGCCGAACACCATGCCGCCGTTTTGCGCCAGCGTCAGGAGACCACCCCAACTGGCCTCGAATCCGATGTGCGAAAGTTCGGGCCAGCGACGCTCGAACGCCACCTGCTGTTGAATTCGCGCCCTTTCGACATCCTGCGCGGTCGTCTTGAAATCACGCGCGTAGGCGTAGACGTTCCGCAGGAAGAGCCGGTTGTCGCGGGTGCGCCGTACCGTCGTTCCGAAGCTGTTCGCCGGTATCAATCCATACGCATTCTGTTGCCCGACAGACGCCAGCTCCGACGCGGTAAGCTGCCGCGTCATGCTGGCGAACGTATAAAGCGGGATGGCGCGATTGTTGAAAAAGCCGAACTTGGTCAGATAGCCGGATGCGCAGATGATGACCTTGGCTGATTTGATGATGCCCGTGGGCGTCTCGAAAACATGCCGGGGCTTGCCGAATTGCACCGCCACGATTGGCGTGTTCTCGTGGACGGTGACGTTTTTGGGAAGCTGACGGGCAGCGTTCTTCAGGTATTTCGCCGGCTGCAAGAGAATTGTGCCGGGATGGTGTATCGCCTTGATGTAATGCCTGCTGCCGGTGATCGACTGGATTTCCGGCAGATCGACCCAGCGATGCTTTTGTCCGAGCCTGTCCAGCGCCTTGGAGAAACGACCCAGATCGTCGACGCCATGGGCTGTTGCAGCGCTATGGTACTTGCCTTGTGGGTCCCAGTCGCAATCGACGCCGTGTTCCTCGACCGCGCTGCGAATGTAGGCAATCCCGTCCAGATTGACGAAGAGCTCCTCTTTGTTTCCCTTGATGTCTTCGACGAAGTCGCGCTTGCGGGGGTTGTGCGCGAGATCGATCACAAACCCCATGCATCGGCCGGATGCGTTGTCGCCTATCCGGCCGGCATCGACGAGGAGCACGCAGGCGTCCGGATGGAGCTCGGCATAGCGCCGCGCTGCATGCAATCCCATCCAGCCGCCGCCAATGACGAGACAGTCGCAAGACACGTCTCCCTTCATCGGCACGGCGGCCAGTTCCGAGCCTGATGTGCTGTACCAGCCCGAGACCGTGGGTTCAGCGTGAGGCGCTTGCACCGGTATGCGATGTGTCGGCAATTTCTGGAGCAAGGGATCTGCCATGTTCAAGGCGCGATCGGACCGTTTGGTGCCACCCGCAGGGCCAGCATCGCGATTTCATCTCTGAGATGAATAGAACACGCGGGCGGCACGGCTCGTAGACTGAAAAGAAGCTGCCTGATATAAATTGCATCTATGTCAAAGCTTCGCAGCCTCGTTCCGTCGACCCATTCCCTGTTCGTGTTTGAGGCAGCGGCCAGAAACCTGAGCTTCAAGCGGGCGGCCAGTGAGCTCAACGTGACCCAGCCGAGCATTTCCCACGCGATCAAGATGCTCGAGAGACATTGCGGCGTCGCCTTGTTTTCGCGAGACAATCGCGGTGTGCACCTCACCGAGGCGGGGCGTCAGCTTCACGAGGAGGTCCGCACGAGTTTCCGGCGGATGGAGCAAAGTCTCGAGGCCATTTCCGACCGCGGCACCAGATACATCACATTCGCCGCCTCGACGTCGCTCGCAGCTCACTGGCTGGCGCCGCAGCTCTATCATTTTCAGGGCGATCATCCGGATATCAGGATCAGGGTCGTAGCCACCGACAGGGACATCGAACCCGATCAGGACATAGACGTGACCGTCTGGGTCCGGCCTCGAGACTTTCAGGACCCCAACAGCTGGTTCGTCTGCGACGAAGTGATCTTCCCGGTCTGCTCGCCAAGCTACCTTTCGGCTCATGCCGAGCTGCGCACGGTCGACGATCTCGGCCGTCACCGGTTGCTCCATTCGTCCGACGCCTACCGCAAGCGCATGGGCTGGCCCGAATGGGTGGAATTGGCGGGAGGCGATGGCGCCAGGATCAAACCCGACATCGTCTTCAACGACTATCAGCTAACGCTGCAGGCGGCGCTTGCCGGCGAGGGGATCGCGCTGGGTTGGTCGCTGACGGCCCAGTATCTTCTCAGCAACAAGCTTCTCGTGCGCCCGCTGCGGTCGGAAACAAGAACCGACAGGGCCTTCTTCCTGCTGACGAATGATCGTACGGGCCAAGGCCGAAAATCGCGCGAGCTTGTGGACTGGTTCATGGCTCAATCGAAAGAGCTTCGCTCGTAGCGCGATTGGCTCTCCGGCGGCGGCCTTCATTCGCTCCCGGAGCCGCATCAAAGTTTTCCAATGCGTCTGAACTGCTCCGGCGTCATCGAAAAGTGCTTTTTGAAGGTGCTGCAGAAATGCGCGGTGTCGCAGAAGCCGGTTTCATAAGCGATCTCGGTCACGCTGCGCCGCCGGCTGGCAAGCAGTTCACGCGCAGCGATTAGACGAATGCGGCGCCAGAATGCCGCGGGCGCGGTTCGGAGATCGGCCAGGAAGGCTCGGTTCAAGCGCGCTTTGGAGGTGTTCAGAGAACGCGCGAGCTCCTCAATCGAGCACGGCGTATCGATACGGGTCTCCATCACTTTCACGGCCTCCACGGTCAGCCGCGACGCTGCCCCAAGAGCCTCCTCATACGGTTTCGTCCTGAGGACAATCCGCGGCTCTTCGGGTTTGAACAGAAGGTAGTTAAGGGCCTTCTGAGCCCTGCCGGCATTGCTGTAATGCGCAATAAGGAAAGCTGCGACCTCGATAGCCACGATGCTTCCCGGACATGTTACGATGTTGCCGTCGATGACATAATTTTGGCTGGTGACCGGGCTGACATCCTGAAACCTGGCGGCGAACTCGCCCAAGGTGTCGAAATGCAGAGCGCATTCACGATGCCTGAGAAGTCCAGCCTGAGCCAGCACAAAGCTGCCAGTGCACAAGCCGATGATGGGAATGCCACGTTTGTCCGCGGCCTGCAGATAGTCAAACGTCGCCGCCTGGATATGATCCATGTCCCGCACCAGTCCGCCGCAAACGGCTATGCAGTCATAGGCGCTCGGATTTTCCAGGTTTCCTGTCGCAACCATCTCAAGACCGCAACTGGCACGCACCGGTAGCGGCCCTGCCGAGATGAAATCCCACGCGAAATAGACCTGCCGGCTCTGATCCTGCTTGTCGGCGGCCAAACGCAGGGCATCCACAAAGCTCGCCATCGGCGTCAGGGTGAAGCTTGGGCAAAGGATGATGCCGATCTTGAGGTAGGGGAGCCCCACGCGATCGGGGGTTTTCAGCGCAGGTGTCAATTGGGCCTACTCCACGACGTCTGGCGAACCGTTCCATTTCTTATGAAAAATGCACCGAAATCACAATTCTGGAATTTCGCGACCCGCTAATGTTCGGTCGGTTCCAATCCGATGGGCGTTCGCGGCGAAACTGAAATGACGCTAAAGCCGGCTTTCCCGAAAATCCTCGAGCCGCTCCAACTGCGCCACAAGGCGCTGCGCAACCGGATCAATTTCGGGGCTCACACGGCCAACATGGCCGAGGACGGTCTGCCTGGAGCGCGGCACCTGGGCTATTACCTGGAGCGGGCCAGGGGAGGCGCGGCCATGATCGTGGTCGAGCCGATGCCGGTCCATCGCACGGCTCGGTTGACGCGCGGCAATTTCCGTCACGACGATGATGCGGTGATCTCCGGTTTCAGGGCGATCACCGATGCATGCAAGGCCGAAGGCGCGGTGATGGTTCACCAGCTTTATCATGTCGGCCAGCATGGGGATTACGACAATTCCTACTCGGCGAACTGGTCGCCATCCGGCCTGCCGTCCTATCACGATGGAGACGGCAGCCACCGGATGCGTGAAGCCGAGATCGAGGAGATCATCGAGAGCTTCGTTCGCGCCGCTGTCCGAGCGAAGAAATGCGGTTTCGATGGCGTGGAATTGTTCGGCCCCTACAATTCGCTCATCGAGCAGTTCTGGCTTCCCTGGTCGAACCGGCGCGACGACCGCTGGGGTGGCTCGTTCGAAAACAGGATGCGATTCTCGACCGAGATCACCTCGCGCATTCGTGCGGCCGTCGGTGAAGAGTTCATTATCGGCCTCGCGTCGAGCATCGACACCTCTGTCGACGTGGGGATGAACACGGAACTGCTCCAGGAGATTGCCGCGTATCACGATACGCGGACGCTGATCGATTACATCAGTTGCGGCACGGGAAGCTATTTCGACCACTCCTCGGTAATGCCGACCTTCCTGTTTGCCGACAAGCTTGGCGCTCCCAACGCCGAGGCGCTGAAACAAGTTTGCAAACACACCCGCGTCCAGGCGGAAAGCCATATCCGGACACCGGAGAATGCCAACGAGGTTATCTCGTCGCGGCAGGCTGACATGATCAGCATCGTTCGCGGACAGATCGCCGATCCCTATTGGGTCAGGAAGGTGGAGAGCGGCAGGGACGCCGACATTCGCGGCTGCATCTCGTGCAATCAGATGTGCTGGGGAAGGCGGTCGAGAGACTATTGGATCTCGTGCCTCGTCAATCCTTCGGCCGGCCGCGAATTCGAGTGGGGCGGCGATCGCTTCGGGCCGGCCGAGACGCCGAAGCGTGTGCTCGTCGTGGGAGGCGGCCCGGCCGGTCTTGAAGCGGCTCGCGTCGCCGCCGAGCGCGGTCACAGCGTGACGCTCGCGGAGGCCGGCCCACAACTCGGCGGGCAGTTCAGGCTTGCGGGCTTGCAGCCTCGCCGGTCTCAAATCCTGGAGCTGATCGACTGGTACGAACGAGAGTTGAGCAGGCTGGGCGTGACCGTCTTGTTCAATACCCCGCTCGATGCTGGGGAGATTGCCGGCCGCGACTTCGAGGAAATCGTCATTGCGACGGGCTCGCAGCCAGCAGGAACCGGTTTCCAGCGTGGACTGCCTGGGCAGGACCGCCTTCCGGGTGTGGACTTGCCCAATGTCTGGTCCGTCGAGGACGTGATGACCCGGACGGCACGGCTGGGCGACCATGTGCTCCTCATCGATGACACCGGTGATTGGCGGAGTCTCGGCACCGCTCTCGAAATCGCCGCGTCTGGCCATCGCGTCACGGCCGTCACCTCCTGGCCGGTGCTTGGACGTTACCTGCAGCGGACGGAAAGCGATGGCGTGGCGCGGGCCAAGCTCAAGCGCGCCGGCGGCGAATGGATAACCGACTCCGTGGTCAAGGAATGGCATGGCGACCGCGCGACGGTCAGGTGCCACCTCGATGGCGCCGAGACCGTCATCAACGCCGACACATTGATCCTTGCGACCACCAACGTCTCGGACACCTGGGTGCTGGATGATCTCGAAGACCTGGCACCTGCGCTGAAGCCGAACGTCATCGGCGACGCCTTGGCGCCGCGGCTCGCGGTGGCTGCAATCTACGAGGGGAGGGTGCTTGGCCAATCCATCTAGGCCGCAGGCCAACGGCCGGACAACGCCAGCCCCTTCTTCGGCCAGCGGCGCGCATTGGCTGGGGCAATACGTGAGAGACAAAAATCGTCAACAGGGAGCATTCGAAATGAAGTTCTTCAAAAGCGGAGGAACCCGCGTACCAAAAGCGATAACGCGCATGGCCAAGGACGCTCGTGAGGGCCTAATGGACCGGCGCGAATTCCTCGCGATTGCGAGCGCGTTCGGCGCATCGACCGCGGTCGCTTACGGCATGGTCGGCCAGGCCGCGCCGACGCCGGCGCTCGCCGAGGAAGGCAAGAAGGGCGGAACGCTTCGCGTCGCCATGGTGGTGAAGCAGCAGAAGGATCCGCGGACCTATGATTGGGTCGAGATGGCCAATATCAGCCGCACCTGGCTGGAGCCGCTGGTCAGGTATACCCGCGAATTCACTTTCGAGCCGGTTCTCCTGGAGAGCTGGGAGGTCAACGGCGACGCCACCGAATACCTGCTCCATGTCCGCAAAGGCGTAACCTGGAACAACGGCGACGCGTTCAACGCCGACGATGTCGTCTACAACTTCAGCCGCTGGTGCGACAAGAACGCGCCCGGCAATTCCATGGCGGCACGCGTCAACAGCCTGGTCGACCCGAAGACCGGCAAGGTGCGCGAAGGCGCCGTTACCAAGGTTGATGACTACACCGTCAAGCTCACGCCGAGCGACCCGGACATCGCCATCATCGCCAATATCACCGACTATCCGGGCCTGATCGTGCACCGGAATTTTGACGCCGACGGCGCCAATCCGGTCACAAAGCCGATCGGGACCGGTGCGTTCGAGCTCGTCTCCTACGACGTCGGCCAAAAGGCCGTCGTCAAGCGGCGCGAGAGCGGTAAGTGGTGGGGTGGCGAGGCGCTGCTGGATGGGATCGAGTTCATCGACTACGGAACCGATCCAGCCGCGATGGTAAGCGCCTTCGAGTCCGGCGAGGTCGATCTCAACAATGAGACCGGAGCGGACTACGTCGAGATCCTGGACAAGGTTGGACTTCACCAGACCGAGATCCAGACCGCGACCACGCTGGTTGCCCGTACCAATGTCACGCACAAGCCCTATGACGACCAGCGAGTGCGCAACGCTCTCCAGATGGCCGTCGACAACAACGTCGTGCTTCAACTCGGCTATGCGGGGCGCGGCACGGTGGGCGAGAATCATTTTGTCAGCCCTATTCACCCCGAGTACTACCCCTTGGCCAAGAAAGCCCGCGACCCGGCAGGAGCGAAGAAACTCATGGCGGAGGCGGGCCAGGCGGATTTCGAGCACGAACTGATCACCGTCGACGATGACTGGAACAAGAGCACGGGGGATGCGATCGCGGCTCAGCTTCGCGACGCGGGCATCAAGGTCAAGCGCACGGTGATGCCCGGCTCGACGTTCTGGAACGACTGGACGAAGTATCCTTACTCTCTGACCGTTTGGTACATGCGCCCCCTTGGCGTCCAGGTTCTGGCGCTGGCGTTTCGCACCGGCGAGGCCTGGAACGAAACGGGCTACTCCAATCCGGAGTTCGACAAGAAGCTCAAGGAGGCCTTGTCGGTGAGCGCCCCCGAAAAGCGGCGTGAGGTGATGAAGGATATCGAGACCATCATTCAGGACTCGGGGATCATCATCCAACCTTATTGGCAGAAGCTCTACAATCACATGAGCATTAAGGTGAAGAACTACTCCATTCACCCAACGTTCCAGATGGATCTGCAAAAGGTCTGGCTGGAACAGGCCTGACGGATCGGTGCCCCGGTGGCGGCCGCGAAATCTGCCTCTAAGCGGGAGATTTCGCTGCCGGCACCGGGCCGGCAGCAGGCGTTCTTCCTATCCCGGCCGCAGTCGCTTTCCTAAGCGGCCGTCAGTTATCGCCGACCAGCGCGTCCGCCTTCATGCCCTGGGGCGCGATGAACATTTCCATGTTCTCGCGCGACAGTTCCCAGTGCTCGAACACGAGGTCGACGACGGCGTCCTCCTCATGCGCGCCGATGGCTGAGATGAAGCCGTCATGATGTTCGACCGCCGTCTGCAGCCGCTTGCGCATGTCGTCATTGCGTGGGCGGAAGAAGGTATGGCCGATGCGGGCGTGGTCGATCAGCAACCTGCCGAGGCTTGGTTGAAGATAGGCGTTGGCGGACATCTCGCCGATGATCTCGTGAAACCTGTTGTTCTCGACCACCATGGAAAGCGCATCGCCCGACTTGCTCGCGGCACGAAAACGCTCCTGCGTGTCCTTCAGGTCTACCATCTGCGAAGGCTTGAAATTCTGCACGGCCAGCCGGCCGATGGCGGCGTAGACCATCGGGGCAACCAGGAAGAATTGCCGAAGGGTCGAATGGTTCATCGGAACGACCCTGGCGCCCCGGTTCGCGCGGATCTCGATATAACCTTCGCCCTCCAGCCGGCGGAAGATTTCCCTGACCGGGGTCCGCGACAGGCCATAGCGCTCGCTCAGCGCCACCTCGTCCAGATCCTCGTCAGGATCGAGCTCCATTGTCAGGATGCGACGCTTCAGATCGTCATAGAGACTGCCCTTGCTTCCCTTCATGGCGCACCTTCGGAATCATCCTTGCCAATCGACATACCTGGCACGGTTGGAAGAGTCGCATGCGCTTGCAAGTGAGTCAACGGATTGTATTTTCTTGGTACACAATATATGACCGGATGGATCGGTGGCCCAAATGACAGCCCGGACGGCGATCTTGTCTGAATGAGCTTCGGATAACGCAAGGGACAGGTCCGCAAAGCATGGCCAAGAAGTTTGCGTTTCTCCTGGTGCGCGATTTCACTTTGTCGCCGCTGTCGCTTTTCATCGACACGCTGCGTTTGGCCGGCGACGAGGGCGATCGCAGCCGCAGGGTGGAGTTCGACTGGCAGATCGTCGGCGAGCGCGGCCTGCCGATCCGGGCGAGCTGCGGCGTCGAATTGCTGCCGACCAAGGCGATCGGCAATCCGGAGGATTTCGACAACGTCGTCGTGGTTGGAGGTCTGCTCGACACCAACCGCAATCTCAGCGCTGAAAAGGAGGCCTTCCTTCTGCGGGCCGCCGACAAGGGCGTGCCGATAACCGCGCTGTGCACGGGAAGCTTCGTGCTGGCCCGCTATGGCTTGCTGGACGGCTACAGCGCCGCCGTCAGCTGGTTCCACATCAAGGATTTTCGCGCCGAATTCCCCGATGTGAATGCGCATGCCGACAGCCTCTATTCCGTCGACCGCGGCCGCGCGACATGCGCCGGCGGCACCGGCGCGGCAGACCTTGCCGGTTATTTCGTGTCGCAATTCATCGGTCAGAAGGCGGCGGAAAAGGCCGCCAAGATCCTCGTGCTCGATCGCATCCGCAACATCCGGGACGTGCAGCCCGTCGGCGATCTGTTTCCCGAAGCGTCGAGCCGTGCGGTGAAACGGGCCTTGCTGCTGATGGAAAGCAGCCTGCAGGAAAAGATATCGGTCACCGAGATCGCAAGCCGGTTGAATTGCTCCCGGCGCCAGCTCGAGCGTCTTTTCGCGACCGAGCTGGGCACGAGCCCGATGGCCGCGTACCTGGCGCTCAGGGTTCACTACGCCAAGTCGCTGCTGGAAGGCAGCGACCTGCAGATAGGCGACATCGCCTACAGATGCGGCTTCGAAAATGCCGGGCACTTCAGCCGGGTATTCCGCCAGCACACTGGCATCACGCCGACCAACCTCAGGCATCCCGGCCGCTTGGCTGCTCAAGCGGCGAAGCAATGAATTCCTGAAGGCCGATGCGGACGAGGGCCTTGGTGCCTTACGAAATCCGCTGCCCGTTCTCGTCGAGCAAAACACAGCCGCTCGGATCGAACCCGACCTCGATGATCTCGCCCTCCCGGACGATGCGGCCGTTGATCGGCGCGTTGGCGCGGATGCTCGTCTTGCCGCCGAAGTCGATCTCGTAGATGGCGCTGCCGCCGAGATAGGAGGTCGAGACGACCCGGCCGGAGAGCCGGTTGCCGCCTGCTGCAGGACCGACCGACAGTTTCTGCGACCGCACCACCACGGTGACCTTGCTGCCCGGCGCCAGCGGCCGCGGCGACGTTACATGGACGGTCTGGCCGGCGGCAAGCGTCACCGCTATCTGCCCGTCGGATCTGCTGACAGTGCCGGCAAGCATGTTGGCCTTGCCGAGGAAATCGGCGACGAAGGCGGTGGCGGGCCGCTCATAGACTTCCTCCGGCGTGCCGATCTGCTCGACCGAGCCGGCGTTCATCACCACGATGCGGTCCGACATGGAGAGCGCTTCTTCCTGGTCGTGGGTGACGAAGATGGCGGTGATGCCGGTTGCCTTCTGGATCTTCTTGATCTCGACGCGCATCTCCTCGCGCATGTTGGCGTCGAGCGCCGACAGCGGCTCGTCGAGCAGCAGCACCTGCGGCTCGAAGACGATGGCCCGCGCCAGCGCGATGCGCTGCTGCTGCCCGCCCGACAATTGTGAGGGCAGCTTCTTCTCGCTGCCCGGCAGCCGCACCATGTCGAGCGCCTGGCCGACCCTGCGCGCGATCTCGGGCTTCGGCACGTTGCGATACTTCAGGCCGAAGGCGACATTGTCGAACACGCTCTTGTGCGGGAACAGCGCGTAGCTCTGGAACACCAGGCCGATGTTGCGCTTGTAGATCGGCACGTCGTCGACCCGCCGCCCATCGATCATGATCTGGCCGCCCGAAATGTCGACCAGCCCGGCGATGGAGCGCAGGATCGTCGTCTTGCCGCAGCCCGACGGCCCAAGCAGGGTGACGAAACTGCCCTTGCGGATCGACAGCGAGAAGTCGCGCACAGCGACGAACTTGCCGTAGGCGATGTCGATGTCGCGGAACTCGACCGCCGGCTGCTCCGCATCCATGTTGGGAGCGGTGCCGGGTGCCCCGGCCGAGACCGGCCGGGGGCTGAGTGACGCTTGGCTTCTGTCAGGCACCTTTCGCGATCCTGTCCCATTGTTTGGTCCAGGCGTCCTCGTTGGTCGCCCAGTAGACCGGATCGGCGAAGGTCAGCGCCTTCATCGAGCCGGTCTTGTCGAAAGCCGGCAGCTTCTCGATCTTCTCGGTGAGCTTCACCTTGGTCGGGTCGAGCGACGGCGGGTAGCTCTGGCCCTCGGCCACCGCGATGGAGGTGGCCGGATCGAGCATGAAGTTGATCAGCTCTTCGCATTCGGTCATCGGCGAGCCTTTCAGGATCAGCATGTCCTCCATCCAGGCATAGGAGCCAGCAGGATCGAGATAGCCGATCGGATGGCCCTGATCCTGCAGGGCGGCGACGCGGCCCGACCAGGCGTCGGTCACCACGATCTCGCCCTTGGACAACAGGTCCATCAGTTCCGCGCCGGAGCTCCAGAATTTTTTGGCGAGGTCGCGCGTCTCGCGCACCTTGGCCCAGATCGTGTCCATGTCCTTGATGTTGTTGGGATCCTGTCCGGTGGCCAAAGCCGCGTACCAGACGCGCGTGGTCATGTCGGCATAGCCGCCGACCTTGCCGGCGTATTTCTTGTCGAGCAGCAGGCCGGCACCCTTTTCCTTCGCCTCCTCGGGCGAGATCACCTTGGTGTTGTAGGCGATGCCGGTGGTGCCGTAGTCGTAGGGCACCGCCGAGAGCTTTGGCGTCAGCTTGCGGAACGGCTCGATCATCGGCTGCAGCACATTCGCCATGTTGGGAATGTTGGCCTCGTTGATCTCCGAGTTCATGCCGGCATTGACGTATTTGATGTAGTAGTTGACGCCGGACGAATGCACGATCTGGAAGTCGCCGGGCTTCGCCGTCTTGATCTTGGTGATGATCTCGTTCTCGTCGCCGAACGTGCCCTGGACCACCTTGATCTTGGTCTTGGCCGTGTAGGGCTGGAAGGCGTATTTGTCGATCGCCTCCTGCACGGTTCCGCCCCAGCCGTCGAAGCGCACCTGCTCGACCGCGGCGAGCGCGCGGCTCATCCACGGCATGGAGAGGCCCGCCGAGGCCGCGGCGGCGGCGGTCAGGCTTAGAAAGGTGCGGCGGCTCAAATCGCCGTTCACGTAGCGGTCATGCAGCCGTTCCAGCCGCTTGGTGGTGGATAATTTCATTTTACTTCCTCCTTTGGTTCGCCTCGTCTTCTCAATTTTGTCAGGCTTTGCATGAGAACGCCGCCGATCAGCGGGATGCCGACGGTCACCAGGATCATGACCGTGCCCAGCGCATTGATCTCCGGGCTGATCGAAATCTTCAGCATCGAAAGGATTTGGGTAGGCATGGTCTCGACGCCCGCCGGCCGCCAAAACAGGCTTGCCGAGGTGTTGTCGAACGAGATGGTGAAGGCGAGCAGCGCGCCCGCCACCACCGCCGGGATGAGCAGCGGCAGCGTGATCTCGCGGAAGGACGAGAAGCGCGAGGCGCCGAGCGAAAGCGCGGCCTCCTCATAGACGCGCCGGATGCCCACCATGCGTGCCTGGGTGATCAGCACCACATAGGGCACGGCGAGCAGAATATGGCCGAGCACCAGGAGGAGCATCGTCCGCGGCTGGTCGACCGCCTTGATCAGCACCAGGAGGCCGACGCCCAGAATGGTTTCGGGCACCAGCGCCGGCAAGATCACCAGCGTGCTCAGCGTCTGCTTGCCGGGGAACTCGAAACGCACCAGCGCGAACGAGGTGACGACGCCGATCGCGGTGGTGGCGGCCGCGGTGACCAGAGCGATCCACAGCGACGTCCGGAACGCGGCCAGCACCGCCTCATTGGCCATCAGCTTGCCGTACCATTGCAGCGAAAAGCCGGTCATCGGGAAGCCGCCGAACATCGAGGCGTTGAACGACAGGATGACGGTCGCCGCAATCGGCGCGAACATGAAGATGTAGACGCAGAGCGTGACGAAGCCGGTCAGCCGCCAGGCCCATCTGCCTTCCTGTTTCCGGCGTGCAGGCTTCATCCGCCCAATCCCCTCATCCTCCAAGGCCTTTGACGATCTGCGACATGCCCATGTAGCGGGTGTAGATGGCGGCGAAGAAACCGAGCACGACGAACAGCACGATCGAAAGCGTGGCGCCCATCGGCCAGTTCAGCTCGCTCATGATGGTGTCGTAGATCAGATTGCCGAACAGCGCGTCGCGGCCCGAGCCCAGAAGCTGCGGCGTCACATAGCTGCCGGCGGCAAGCACGAAGCAGAGCAGCAGGCCGGCCGCGAGGCCGGGCAACGAAAGCGGCAGCGTCACCTCGCGAAACGCTTGCGCGCTGGTGCAGCCCATCGAGCGGGCTGCCGCAATCAGCGTGCGGTCGATGCTTTCCAGGCTGACATAGACGTTGAGGATCATGTAGGGCAGCAGGAAATGCAGCAGCCCCATGATCACCGCGCCCTCGGTGTAGAGCATCGGCAGCGGCTCGCTGACAATGCCCAACTTTATGAGCGCCACGTTGATGACGCCCTGTTCGCCGAGAATGTTGATCCAGGAAAAGGTGCGGATGGTGAAGCTGATCCAGAACGGCACGATCAGCAGGAGAAGCAGCAGCCACTTGTGCTTGAAGCTCGTCGCCCAGATGAAATAGGCCGGAAAATAGCCGAGCACGCCGCAGAGCAGCGCGGTGATGGCGCCGACCCGCAGCGTCTTCAACAGGAAGCCGTGATAATAGCTGTCGGTGAGGAACTCGTGCCAGTTCGCGGTTGTCAGCGCGCTGGTTTCCACGCCGGCGGTGACGAAGGTGAAGAAGGTGTAGACCGACATCACGGCGATCGGCAGCACCAGGAAGAAGATCAAGAGCAGCAGCACCGGCGCGATAAGCATCCAGGCCAGCCGTGGATCATACAAGGTCCATCGATTTTTCATGCGCACCCGAAGGTCCGCGCTTTCTTTGAAGCGCTTCTGTTCCCGCAGCTCAGATTGGGTGATTGGGCGCGCGATGTCTACAGGCGGCGATTGAGCCAGAGAGCCTCCGATTGTTGGCGATGGCGTCGTGCCGTGCCTCCACGCAAACAGTCCAGGCAAGCAAGGAAAAGGGCCCGACATCGGGCCCTTCCCATTCTACCGGACACTCGGTGCGGCTGGATCAGGTAGCGCCAATTGGCGGAGGGAAATGTCCGCTTTGACCACCCCTTATTTCAGCCCAATGGTCATGCCGCTGAGATCGGCATTGATCTGCAGGCCTACCTGCCGGCCTGTGAGCTGGAGCTCGGCGCCCTTGTCGTTGGTCATGACGATCACCTGAGCGCCTCTGCCGAGCGCGCCGCCGCCGCCCGCTGCGCCGTACACTCCCGCCACGTCGCGGGCGCGGCGAATGTGGCGCACCGTGCCTTTGAAATAGGTCTTGGAAGCCCCGAAGGCGAGGCCGCCCGAGATGCCGCCGATTGAGATGGGATAGTTGCGACCACGGAAGGTCAGCGTGCCTTCGCCGCCGGCGCCGCCGATGAAGAAGGCCGCCTTATAGATGGAGAAGCGGATCGTGCCGCTGTCGGCGTGAGCTGCGCTGGCAAAGCTCACGCCGACAGCGGCGATGACCGCAATCGCGGCTGAACGAATTCTGGACATGGTGAGACTCCTCGAAAGCGCCGATTGCCCAACCGGCAGGGCACGTCAGCGTTGTATCAAACGATAGCTGAACAGTCTCGCAGGTCTTTTGGTTCCAAGGCTCGCGGATTGAATCGGGTTGCGGGAGGATGCCACGCAAGCAGGCGGCGTGGCGTCGTCGGGCTATCTCCGTCATCCGCCTCGGCCCGGTCGGTGCCTCCTCCACGCGCTGCGGCCTCAGGCGCCCAATTCTTGCCTGTGCGCCTTGACGAGGTCGGCCATGCTGTCGAAGCGGAAATCCACATTTGGCATACCGCCGGGGTGCATCGTGGCGCCGAAGCCCTGGTCGGCATGACGGCGATAGATCCAGCACGATGCCAGGCCGACGCGATTGGCGGGAGCGTGATCATGGAACATGCTTTCGGCCGTGTGCAGGACCTTGCTTTTCTCCACCCCGATCGTCGCCAGCTTTTCGAGCATATAGTCGAAGTTGCGGGCGGAGGGTTTGTAGGAGCCGATGTCCTCTGCCGTGTATATCGCGTCGAAGTCGACGCCGAGCTTCTTGTTGCTGAACGAAAAGCTCTTGTTGTCGACGTTGGAAAGGATGATCAGCTTGTAGTGCTGCTTGAGATACCGCAAGGCTTCCGCCGAGTCGGCAAAGGCCGGCCAGTCCTTCACGCTTTCGCCATAGGCAATGCATTCCTCCGCGGTGGCGACGACGCCCCATTCCTCGGCAAGCCGCTTGTACACGATCGGCAGAAGATCGCGGTAGCGTTTTGCCGGAGTCCATTTCTGCTGGCTGGATTCGTGCCGGGCATGCGCCTCGAGGATCTCGTCGCGGCTCAAACGGCGGCCGGCGCGCTCTGTCAGCGGCTTCAGGCCCTCGATCATGCCGGATTCCCAGTCGATGAGCGTGCCGTAGCAGTCGAAGGTCAGGGCCTTGAAATCGGTCAGCTTCATGGAATTGCACTCCTTGTTGTGTCGCGTGATTATCCGGCAGGCTGCTCGCATGAGCTCAGACGCGCCTTGTCCTTCGATGCAGCGCTCCTCGATGAGGTCAGCCAGACACCGAACAGGGTCACCGCCAGGCCGAGGAACATCGCTCTCGATAGCGGTTCGCCGAAGATCAGCCACGCCCAGAGCATCGTCACCGGCGGGCTGAGATAGACCACGCTGCTGACCTGTGCGGCGGTGTAGTGGCGCAGGCTCATATAGTAGACGCCGTAGCAGAAGAAGGTCGAGAACAGCACCAGCCACGCCATGCCGAACTGGAAAGGCGCGTCGAGCGGCGGTGTCAGGCCGCCGTTCCATTCGGCGCAGGCGGCAAAGAGGATCGCCGCCGTCAGGCATTGAATGCACAAGCTCTGATGGATGGGCATATCGATCGTCCTGATCCGCTTCTGCACCACGGTCGCCAGGGCGAACACCAGCATGGAAGCGACGGTGAGGACATAGGCCCAGACCGGTGCTTTGCCGAGACTGAGGCTGTCCAGGGAGACGATAAGGACGCCGCTCGCGCCCAAGGCCGTTCCGATCCATTGCCTTGCGCTCAGCCGGTGGCCGAGAATGGGCTGCGACAGCGCCGCGATGGCGAGAGGCACAAGATCGGAGATCAGCGCGACGAGGCCGGTCGGAACGCGCTGGCCGATGGCAAGGGCGAACCCGCCCAGATAGAGGAACATCGTCGCCACGCCGAACGCCATTTGCTGCGCCAAGGCGCGCCCGCTGATGCGCCGCCCGATCAGGAGAGCAAATGGCAGCAGGATCAGTCCGGACAAAAAAGTCCGCCAGAACAGGACCAGCATGACGTCGGCGTTCTCGCTGGCGTAGCGGATGCCGACGAAGCCGGAGCTCCAGCTTAGGACCAGGGCTGCCGCCACGCTCGGCCATACCAGAGGATGAGGCTTGTTCTGCAGGAGCGTCATGGGCTGTCTTTATTCGAGCGGTGCGCCATGCTCCTGAAGCGGATCACCAGCGCTGTCTGGCGCAGACTTATGGCTGCACACTCGCTGCCTTGCACATGACAAATTTCGATAGGCTCATGAAACAGCCACGAACAATGACATAAATATTTGCCCGAAAACCCGGCTCTGTGTCAGAGGTTTGGTGCGGTGCTTTCATTGCAAGCGAGGATTGTCATGGCTGGAATTATGAGCCGCCGTCTGGATGTCGATGCCCTGCGGGCGCTGGTCGCGATCGAGAAACACGGCGGTGTCACCCGTGCGGCCGAAGTTCTTGGCTTGTCGCAATCGGCCGTCAGCCACAAGATGAGGCGGCTGGAACAGAACCTCGACTGCGAAATCCTCAGCCGG
Organism: Mesorhizobium sp. WSM3873; assembly: GCF_001672445.1. NCBI lineage: Bacteria > Pseudomonadati > Pseudomonadota > Alphaproteobacteria > Hyphomicrobiales > Phyllobacteriaceae > Mesorhizobium > Mesorhizobium sp. WSM3873. The sequence continues at coordinate 129,375 of NZ_LYTM01000009.1, forward strand.
AAGCCAAACGCGCCGCTGTTCACCACGGCCGGGCACGATCTCCTGGGTTATGCGCGGCGCATCCTGGGTATTCATGACGAGGCGGTACTGAGCCTCTCGAAAAGCACGCTGCAAGGCAAGATCGCGCTGGGAATGACCGAGGATACGACCTGCACGGATCTCTCACGCATTCTTGGCCGGTTCCGTAGGCTTCATCCCGAGGTGAGCGTCCGTACGCAAGTGCGCATGAGCCTCGTCTTGCGGGAGCAGCTCAGCCAGGGGGTCCTTGACGCCGCGATCGTCCAGCTGTTCCAGCACGAGGTTCGCCCCGCCGACATCGTCCTCTACCGCGAGACGCTGCACTGGGTGAAGTCGCCGGATCTGGTCCTGTCGAAGGAAAAGCCGATCCCGTTCCTGTCCTTCGACGAGAACTGCTTCTATCGGCGCTGGGGTCTCGATCTCGGGCAGGACGAGGGAACCGTGTTCGAAACCGTGTTCGAATGCTCCAGCGCAGCCGGCATCGTCGCCGGCGTGACCTCCGGGCTCGGCGTCGCGCTCTTGAGCCAGCGGCACCTGCAACCCGGCATGGAGATCGTCGACAAACACTTCCCCAAACCGCCGGACCTGGCCTATGTGATCAGGCGCGCGCGCAACTCCCGAAATCCCGCGCTGGAGACTTTGGTCAGGGAGATCGAAGCCGAAGTCAAACGCTACGGGGCGCTTCAGATCGCCGTTTGAAACCGTCGTGCTGGCCAGGAGCGCGACAAGGCCGTCACAGATCACGCAGCGGCGCGATTCACCGGTATCCTGAAAAGAAGGCTGGAATGGAATATTAGCATGGCGAAGCTCGTCTTCGGAATGAATCAGTCACTGGACGGCTATGTCGACCACGAGGCATTTGCGCCCGATCCCGCGCTGTTTCGTCACTGGATAGAGCAAGTGCGCGGCCTGGCGGGCAGTGTGTACGGCCGTCGCATGTACGAGGTGATGCGCTACTGGGACGAAGACTGTTCTGAGTGGACCCCTGAGCTCCGCGAATTCGCGACGGCGTGGCGGAGCCAGCCGAATTGGGTCGTGTCGAGCACGTTGCTGTCGGTTGGCCCCAACGCCACGCTTGTCGAAGGTGGCCTGGCGGAGGTGATACGTGACCTGAAGGCTCGGCTCGCTGGAGAGATCGCCGTTTCCGGGCCGGACCTGGCGCGAAGCCTGACCGACCTCGGGCTTATCGATGAGTATCGTCTCTACATCCATCCCGTCGTGCTTGGTCACGGAAAGCCATTCTTCGCCGGCCCCCGGCCGCGGCTCCGGCTCGTGGCCAGTGATTTGATCGGGGAGGAAGCGATCAGGTTGACTTATGTTCCGGCGTAGGCACGCAACTCCCCGACGGACTGGCGCGTCGGGCGGAGCGCCCGCTCACCTCTCCGCAAACGCGCGGGCGAACGAATCCACCATCGGCCGCGCCAGATACTCGAAGAAGGTCCGGTCGCCGGTGTTGATGAAGGCTTCGACCGGCGTTCCCGGATAGAGTTGCTCCGGCTTGACGCCGGGCGGGAGCGCGTCGGCGATCTTCAGCTTGGCGCGGAAATAGGGTTCGTGGGTAGCCTGGTCGATCAGCCGGTCGGCCGAGATCTGCGTCACGGTCGCCGATACCTCTGGCGTCAGCCGCGTGTTGAGCGCCGACAGCCTGAGCTTCGCCGGCTGGCCGACGCGCACCTGATCGACGTCTTTCGGCCGCAGCTTGGCATCGACGTTGAGGCCCGATGCGGTGGGCAGGATCTCCATGATCTTTTCGCCGGGCGCGATCACGCTGCCTTTCGAATTATAGGTGGAGGACACCACGATGCCCGCCGCCGGCGCCTTGATCGTCGTGCGCTGAAGCACCGCTTCGGCTGCCCTGATCTGCTCCTCGATGTCGGCGAGGTTGGTGCGGACCTCGTCGAGCTTGGTCAGCGCTTCCTCCACGCGCTGCGTGGTCAGCCGCTCGACCTGCACCTGCGCCTCGACGATCTGGCTGTTGGCCCCTGCAAGATTGGCCTCCAGCGCGCCGGCCTGGCCGACCAGATCGGCTTCCGAACGCAGCAGCTGCGAATATTCGGTGCGGTTGGTGAGGCCCTTGTCGAGCAGGCCTGTCTTGATGCCGAGCTCCTTCTTTACCAGATCGGCCTGCTGCTGGATGGCGAGCTTCTGGGCGTTCAAGCCCACGACCGACTCGCGATGCATGGCGACCCGCTGCGCCATGATCGATTGCTCCGACCGGAACCGGGCGAGCCTGGCGTCGAACTCCTTCTGCTGCTCGCGGATGAGGTTTTGGAAATCCTGCTGGAACGGCGCCGACGCTGCCTCGGTGATCGGCGCGAGCCTGTCCAGCCCGTCGCGCTCCGCCTCCAGCCGCGCCATGCTCGCCTTGAGCGCGATCGACTGCCTGGTCAGACGGTTGAGCTCGGCTTGCGCGGCCGTCCGGTCGAGCAGGATGAGGTCCTGGCCCTGCTGCACCCGGTCGCCCTCGCGGACCAGCAACTGCTGGATGATGCCGCCCTCGGGCTGCTGGATGAGGATGTTGCCGCCCGTCGCCGAGATCGTGCCCTGCGTGATCACCGCGCCGGACAGCGGCGCGCTTACCGCCCAATAGCCGAAGCCGCCCGCGAAGAGCGCGATTGCCGCATACCCTATGAAGGCCACGCGCCGGAAGTCGGTGCGCGGCTGTCCATCCCAGGCAAGGCTCTCGATCGTCATCGTCTAGGATCCGAAGCGGATGCCGTGCGTGCGGATCATCGGCGCGAATGATCCGGTCACCACCGTGCCCTGCTGGGCGGCCGGGGCGTTGCCGGCGCCGCTATCGACAGTGGACCGCCGCAGCACCTCGGCGCTCGGGCCGAAGGCCTCGATCACACCACCGCGCAGAACCATCACGCGGTCGCAGGCCGTTGCGATGGACGGCCGATGTGTGATCACGAGGATCGTGACGCCGGCCGCCCGCGCGGCGACCAGCACCACTTCGAGCGCCGCCTCGCCGCTGCCGTCGAGATGGGAACTGGGCTCGTCGAGCACGAGAATGCGGGGGTTGCCGTAGAAGGCGCGCGCCAGCCCGATCCGCTGCCGCTCGCCGCCCGAGAGCGTCCTGTCGGAAGGGCCGATCATCGTCTGGTAGCCGTCGCGCTGCGCCAGGATCAACTCATGCGCCTGGGCGCGCCTGGCGGCCTCGACGATCGCGGCGTCCTCGGCCTGCGCGTCGAAGCGGGCGACATTGTCGCCGATCGTGCCGGGAAAGAGCTCCACCTCCTGCGCCAGGTAGCCGATCTGTCGCCCGAGCTGTTTTTCGTCCCAGGTCCTGAGGTCGGCGCCGTCGATCCTCACTGCGCCCCCGGTCGGCTGCGCGGCACCGACAAGCAGCCGCGCCAGCGTCGATTTGCCGGCGCCGCTCGGCCCGACGATCGCCACCGCTTCGCCGGCGCCGATCTGGAAATTCAGCCGCTTGAGAATAGGTTCGGTGCCGGGCTGCGCGTTCGGTGCCATGAAGAAAACGTCCTGCACCGAAATCGCGCCTAACGGATCGGGGAGCGCAAGTTTCCGCTTCTCGGCCGGGTGCGCAGCAAGCGCCGTCTCCAGCCGCTTCCAGGCCCGCTTTGCCTCGACGATTTGCCGCCAGGCGCCGATCAGCTGGTCGAGCGGCTGCAGCGCGCGCGACGACACCAGCGAGGAGGCGAAGATCATGCCCGCCGTCATCTGCCCCTCGAGCACCAGCCAGGCGCCGGCGCCGAGGATGGCCAGCTGCAGCATCATGCGCAGCGCCCGCGAGGCGCCGCTGAAGATCGCATTGGCGCTCGAGGAACGGTCGTAAAGCGTGAGCGCTGCCCCGACATGCCGTCCCCAGACCCGAGCGGCGTTCTCGACCATGCCCATGGCGCGCAGCGTTTCGGCATTGCGGGCAAAGACCTGTTCCGCATGGCTCGCCAACGCCGAGCGTTCCGCGGACATGGCATCGTTCCGGCCAATGGCGAGCTGGTTCGCGACGACAAGGACAAGCAGAAGCACCGCGCCGGCGACTGTCACCCAGAACAGCACCGGATGGATCAGATAGAGCAAGGCGAGGAAAACGGGCGCAAAGGGCAGGTCGAACAGCACCGCCACGCCGCGCGACCGGACGAAGGCGCAGACCGAGGCCAGATCACGCAGCGGCGACAGGCCGCCGGCATATTGGGGCGCCAGCGACAGGGCGAATGTCCTTGCCCCGAGCTTCCTGTCGACGGCGGCCGCGACGCGCTGCGTGTAGACGGCGCGGATCGCGTCCAGCAGTCCGAGGAAAGCGAGCGCAAGAACCGCAATCGCCGACAGATAGACCAGCGTCTCGACGCTGGAGGAGGGCAGCACGCGATCATAGACCTGCAGCAGATAGAGCGGGATCACCAGAAGCAGGATGTTGATCAGCAGCGAGAAAACGCCGACATCGGTGATGGCGCGCAGGAACACCGCCCGCAGGCTCGACGGTGCAGTCATATCGGCCGCCGCTAAATCATCCCGGGACATCGAACCGATCGCCTGAAAATCTTAAGCGTGGCCCCCAAACTCGGAACCGTGATGCAGCGTGCTGCTGCCGAAGCTGTGCGTGGCAGTGCTGTGCGTTGCGGTGGCGGTGCTGGCGGTGCTGCCGGTGACGACCAGGGGGTTAGCCTCTACAGCGTCCAGCGTATAGGCGCGGATGTAGTCGATCTTCATCTCGGCCGGTGTGGCAAGATGATCCGGCGGCGCGCCGGCCTGGCCGCCGATCGCAAGGTTGACCAGCATGTACATGGGCTTGTCCATGTCCGAGGGCGTCGCCGCTTCCGCGACCTGCACGCCGTCATAGGTCCAGACAAGCTTGTCCGGCGTCCACAGCAGGCCATAGGTGTGGAAACCGGCAGTATCCATCACATTCACCGTGGACCCGACCATGGTGTGCGTCCCCGTTTCCATCGTATGCGCGGTCATCAGAAGCGAGTTCGGGGTCTGGCCGTATCTTTCGACGACGTCCAGCTCAGGCGGCCACGAGCCATCTTCCGGCAGCAGCCAGAAGGCCGGCCAGGCGCCGGCGTTCTCCGGCAGGTCGGCGCGCATTTCGAAATAGCCGTATGTCTGCGAGAAGCTGTCGTGCGTGGTCAGGATGCCGGACGTGTATTCGTAATTGTTGATCAGCGGCTTGATGTCCGCCGGCGCTTGCGCCGCGGTGATGGTGAGCACGCCGTTGTTCACGCTGAACGGGTGGACCGAGCTCGTCGGCGCGTAATTGGCGTCGATATACCATTGCAGCTCGTTGTTGGTGGCGAGCGTGCTGCCGTTCGGCGCGCCCCACCAGAAGTTGGTATCCCACGTGCCGCCTTGGCTGTTGTGGAGGTTCAGCGCGTTGAAGTCGTCACTGAAAGACAGCGCCATGTCGGACTTGTCGATCGGCAGCTGGAATTGGCTGGGCTGCAGCTTGTCGATGGTCGTGTCCTTGAACATGAGGATCTCGCCGGATCCGAGGTTCAAGATGACGTTCGGTCCCGCCTGGATCATGTTCGAGTGGATGGCGTCGAAGGAAGTGAACCCATAGCCATCGAGACGGACGCTGTCGGTCGCGGCAAAATTGGCGATCAGGTCGCTTCCGTTGCCTTTCGCGATGATGAAAGTGTCGTAACCGCCGCCGCCATCGATCAGCACATCATTGCCCTTGCCGCCGTCCAGCGTCTGGTGGCCGGCCTTGGCGGTGATGATGTTGTCCAGGTCGTTTCCGAAAGCGTAGTTCTTGGCGTTGGTGACGATCAGGTTCTCGACATTGTCGGGAAGCGTGTAGCTCATCCATGTGCTGATGGTGTCGATGCCTGCCCCATAGCCCTCGGCCACCTTGTTGCCCGCGGCATAGAGATAATAGATGTCATCGCCGTAGCTGCCGTGCATGGTGACATTGACGCCGGAAGCTCCATAGAAGGTGTCGTTTCCGGAGGTGCCCCACAAGTCCGGTCCGGACCCCGCCGCCGAGTACCAATGGTTGGACGAGCCGCTATATGGGAGAGGAACGCCTACGGCGTTGACGAAGCTGCTCATCGGACAACCCTCCTCGCAATACACGGCTTGCTTGAATCGGCGATGCGAACTCAACCGATTCGCTAGCGGGTCAACTTGTAATTCCGGGTATCGTTCCAAGGAATTGTGTAATAGTACAGAGAAAATTTGCCGTTCAGCGATCAATTATTCGCAAGAAAAGAGAGTGAGAACGCCCTAATACAATTTGCACGCGAGGGCTCACTCAGTTTTACACAATATTACTAATTTCTTTTATCAAAAATTAAGCATCGCGGCGCGAGGAGTTCGCGTAGGCGGCACGACTCACCTGAACGGCGGGGCCCGATCCGGCGGATGCTCGCCTGATGCATTCCGCGCTCAAAGGGCGGCGTCGTCGGCTCACGCCTTGCCCATCGCGATCGACTTCAGGAACGCGGCCGCCAGTCCCTTGGCAACGGCCTGGTCGAAGCCTGCTTCGCGCATCGTCTCGATCGCGGCCGCTGTCGTGCCGCGATAGCCGAGAAAGGCCTCGACCGTATCGGCCGGTGAAGCGTCGTTGAGCTCCAGCAGCCGGCCGGTTCCGGTGAGCACGGTGTTGACCGCGCGGCGCGCGACCTCCGGCTTGAGGCCGAAGGCCACGGCGTCGCGCATCATCGCCTCGGCGAGTAGGGCAGGGAAGGCGGGGCCAGAGCCCGTCAGCCCGGTGAGATAGTCGATGTCGCGCTCGCTGCCGACCTCATCCTCAACGCCGCAGGCTCCGAAGATCGCGCGCACGGTCGCGCGATCCAATTCGGTGGCGTCGCCGCCCGCGATCCACGGCGTGTAGGATTTGCCGACCTCGGCAGCCGCGTTGGGCAGCGTGCGCACCACGCGGCCGGTGCCGTGCTTCTCGCCGATCTCGGCCATCCGGATCCCGGCCATAACCGAAATCACCAGCTTGCCCTTGGCATCCAGCTCGAGCGACGGCCAGTCCTGCGGCCGCACGGAAAGCATGATGACGTCCGAGCGGTCGGCGAGCGCCTGGTTGTCGTCGCTCCAGAAGACGCCTGGAAAGCGATCCGGCTTGGTGCTCCGATAGGAGAGGGTGAGGTTCTCCGCTCGCACCACGCCGGCCGAAAGCGCGGCACCCGCGATCGCGCCGCCCAGCCAGCCGGCGCCGCCGACAATGCCCAGCCTGAGTGAAGCGCTCATTCGTGTCTCCCTTGCAGTCTTAAGGGTGCGGGAGGCGGCGGCCATTGTCCAGCAGTCAGCCGCAGCCGCGTCAGTCCGCTATCGACCGGGCTGGAAAAACCAGCCTGCCGCAAGGCCCGAGCGCCGACAGCGCCATCGCAACGGTCGAGAGCCAACCGGACAGGGCTGCGTTCCCGAGCATGGGCAGGGAGAGCAGTGGATACGAAACCTTTGCGCCGGCTCCCTCCTGCCATCGGAGGGCGTTCGCCGGCCACGCATTGCCGGCGAAACGACCCGCCTGCCGAAAACGAGCCTCAGTACCCCCGCATCAATCCACCATCGACGCGGATGTTCTCGCCGGTGATATAGGCCGCGCCGTCGGAAGCGAGGAAGGAGATCGTTGCCGCCACTTCCTCGGATGTGCCGTAGCGCTTCATCGGCACGCTCTGGCGGCGTTCCTCTACGCCGGGCAGGCTGTCGATCCAGCCCGGCAGCACGTTGTTGATGCGGATGTTATCGGCCGCATAGGTGTCGGCAAAGATCTTGGTGAAGGCGGCGAGCCCGGCGCGCGCCACCGCCGAGGTCGGGAAGGCGACGCTCGGCTCGAACGCCCAGGCGGTCGAGATGTTGATGATGACGCCCGCCTTCTGCTTCTGCATCACCGGCGTCACCAGGCGGGTCGGGCGCACGACGTTAAGGAAATAGGTGTCGATGCCCTTGTGCCAGTCCTCGTCGCTGATCTCGATGATCCGCGCGCGCGGCCCGTGGCCGGCGCTGTTGACCAGCACGTCGATGCGGCCCCAGCGTTCCAGCGCGCCGTCGGTCAGCCGCTTCAGATCCTCGTTCGACTGGTTGGAGCCGGTGACGCCGAAACCGCCGAGTTCGTTGCCCAGCGCCTCGCCCTTACCGGAGGAGGAGAGCACGCCGACCTTGAAGCCGTCGGCGGCCAGCCGCTTCGCCGCCGCCGCGCCCATGCCGCTGCCCCCCGCCGTCACCAGAGCTACTTTTTCTCCTGCCATGTCGCTGTCCATCCTTGTTGAAAGCGCCTCTGTTAGCACGCGGCGGTGCAGGGCACGAACCGGTTTGGATTGCGCCACGATGGCGATTGGCGAAAGCGGACGCGGAGTCCGAACGCCATGCTCACACGTTGAAACCGCTCATCAGCGCCTTTGACACCACCGCACAGCGTCCGGGCTTCACGTCGCCCGCCTTCAGTGGCACGCCCTTTCCAGCCGGCACCGCCGGCCGGTACCAGCTCCGCAGCGCCTGGTCGCTGGCGCAATAGCCCCAATTGACGAGATCGATCGTCTCCTCGCTTCCCAGGAAATGAAGCGACGTGCCGATATCGGCAGGCGCGATTGCCGCGCTTTGCACGAAGCTCGGCTCGGCGGCGTCAGGCTTGCTGGCGATCGACCAGTAGACGCCGCGGGTGGCGGCATAATCGGGCCGGGTCGCGTCATTGGGCAGGCCCTGGTCGTCGGCATCCTTCGCCGCCTGGAAGCGGGCGATGAGGTCGCGCCGCCTGAGCGAGCGCACCTGGTTGTCGGTGGTGTCGAGCACGCGCTTCAACTGCGAGAACCAGTTCCAGTAACCGGAGCTCGACGCCCGCCAGGGCGCGCCGGCGTCGCTGACCAACAGCCAGCGGCAGCGCTTCAGCGCCGGCTCGATGCCGTGATTGTCGTAGACGCCGCCATCGGTGAGCACGGCGCGGCCGGCCGGGACCGGCGGGCCGACGCTCGCGTCGAGCTTGTCGTTCTCCCACGCGAATTGCGTGAGGTCGAGCCTGAGCGGCGACAGAAACGGCGGGAAGGCGGACGACGCCGCGACCGCGGTCGCGACCGGCAAGTCCGCATGCTTGGCCATGCCGATCCGGTAATCGGCAATGTAGCGGTTGGACATGCGAAACAGCGAGCCGGTGCTGAGATTGCTCGAGCAGAACACGAACCACGGACGAGGGGTCAGGCTCTTCAGCGTCGGCACCTTGGCGTCGAACAGATGGCGCTCGTAGCAGGTGGCGACTTCGCGCGCCGCGCTCGAAAACGGGTTGAACACGCCCTTGAGGATCGACGGCGCGTCAAGGAAGACCTGCGAGAAAACGAGGATTCTTTCGACGTAAAGCTCGCGGAAATTCGTGGCAACGCCGTCGGCAAAGCTGAGGCGCGGCCAGAGAACCGCAAGCAGCCCGGCGGCGATTGAGCCGCCCGAGACCGAACTGACCATGTCGATTTTCTGAAGCAGGCCGGCCTCGTTCAGCCGGCAGAGCACGCCGGCATGGAACAGCATGGCGCGATAGCCGCCGCCCGACAGGCAGAGGCCGAGCTCGTAATGCTCGAACTTGTCGTCAGCCGGTGATGATCCTGCTCGAATCGGTTCCATCGCGCCCCCTCGTGCCTGTCTGTTCGGCATTCGAGCTCGGCTTTGCTCAATCCAGCCCAGCGCAGCCATTCTGGCAAGCGGGGGAAACGCGTAACGTCGCGGATTGGAAATCGGGCCGCGTGCCGGCCGCTCCGTCGCGGCCGGCTGCATAGACCCTGCGATCGATCTTTACTGATTGATCTCGGGCTCGACGAGCCTTGCCAGGTTCTTGAGCGACTCCTGCCAGCCGAGATAGCAGGCCTCGGCGGGGATGGCGTCCGGAATGCCGGCCTGGGTGATCTCCATCTCCGTGCCGACCGAGACTTTCTTCAACTTCACCGTCACCTGCATCTCGCCGGGCAGGTTGGGATCGTCGAACTTGTCGGTGTAGCGCACGAGCTCACCCGGCACGAGCTCGACATAGTCGCCGCCGAAGGCATGGCTTTCGCCCGTGGTGAAGTTGCGGAACGACATTTTGAAGTTGCCACCGGCCTTTGCATCCAAGTGATGCACCGTGCAGGTGAAGCCGTTCGGCGGCAGCCATTTCGCCAGCGCGTCCGCCTCGATGAAAGCGCGATAGACTTTTTCAGGTTTGGTGGAAAGCACGCGGTGCAGGCGGACAGTGCTGGGCATTTCGTTTCTCCTGTTGATTGCCGGTCTATGCTCCTATGACGAACGGTGATTGGCCAGTCCGACATCGATGGTGAAGTTTTTTGATCGCTGCTGCCGATCTCTCGATGGGGAGATTATCCGAACCGGTTGCCCTGCACGCCGCGCACGCCGGGCCTGAGCGCGAACAGGCCGCCTTCGAAGGGGTTGGCGTCGAGATGCTCGGCGCTCATCGTGAAGCGCGCGGAGGTGACGAACAGCGTGTCGAGGCCGGGGCCGCCGAAGGCGCAGCTCGTCGGCCAGCTGCAGGGCAATTCGGCGATCCGGTCCAGCCTGCCGTCGGGCGCGATGCGGGCGAGGCAGCTTCCGCCAACCACCCGGCAGTTCCAGATATAGCCCTCTGCGTCAAGGCAGGAGCCGTCCGGCAGGCCGCGCTCGAAGCCGGTGAAGAAGGGGAGCGCCCGGCCGAGCCGTCCCGCCTTCTTGTCCCAGTCATAGCTGTAGAGCGCATTCTTCGTCGTGTCGGCGGTGACGAAGCGTCCGTCGGGCAGCCACACCATCGTGTTGGTGATGCCGAACCGGTCTTCGCTGAGCGGCGTCGCTTTGCCGTCCGGGCCGACCCGGTAGAGCCGACCTTCATCGCTGGCGATGCGGACCGGCGCGTCGTCCGGGCCGATGTTGTTGGCCATCGTTCCGATCCAGAACGAACCGTCCGGCGCCACCACGCCCTCGTTGAGCCGCGTTCCGGGCCTGTCGGCCTCGATCGTCGCGAGCGCCCGGAACGGCCCATCGAAGTCCCATAGCGCGATCTCCTTGCGCAACCCGACGATCGCGCCGCCGTCGTTGCGCAGGCCGACCGAGGTCACGAGATCGGGCGTCTGCCAGCTTTCATGCGCGCCGCTCAGCGGATCCAGCCGATGGATCCTGCGGCCGATGATGTCGACCCAAACCAGCCTTTCGCGGCGCTCGTCCCACACCAGGCTTTCGCCGACCACGTCGCGCGCATCGAAGATCAGGCCGGCTTGCTTCTCGTGCATGGGGCGCCTCGGGGCAGGGTGTCACAAAATCACCTTGACATATATCTTTAAGCCGAACTATGAGCAATTCAACATCAACCTGTCATACAGGTGTTGAGGAAACGCATGCAAGAGCAGACGGACCCACCGGATGAACCGAGTCCTGGCCTGGTCAGCACGGCGATTCAGGCGATAACCCAGCACATCCGCTCGGAAGGCCTGGCACCCGGCGATCCGCTGCCCAGCGAGGCCGCCATGACGCGCCAGCTCAACGTTTCCCGAACGGTCGTGCGCGAGGCCTTCCGCTCGCTGTCGGCGATGCGGCTGATCGACATGAGCGCCGGGCGCCGCGCCACCGTCGCCAAGCTCGACACCGGCGCCATGTCGATGGTGATCGAGCATGGCATCACGACCCAGCAGATCAGCGTGCAGCAGGTCTATGACGTCAGGCGCACCATCGAGATGCGCACGGTGGCGCTGGCCGCGCTGCGCCGCACCAACGCGGAAGCCGCGGCGATCGCCCAGTCGGCCCGGCTGATGCGCGAGAGTTGCAAGAACCCCGAGACCGTCATGGAGCATGACATCGCCTTCCACGAAGCGATCGCGGCGGCCTCGCACAATCCGGTCTTTTCGCTGATCGTCACCGCCTTCAGCGGCGTGACGCGGCGCACCTGGGTCATCGGCTGGCGAACCCGTTCCTCCGACGAGGACCAGCTCAAGATGATCAAGGGCCATGAGGACATCGCCGACGCCATCCTCAAGGGCGATCCGCGGCTTGCGGCCGAGCATATGGCCGAGCATTTCGACAAGAGCGTCAAGGCGCTGATCGACGCGGGGATAGCCTGATGAAGATCCGCGCCATCGAGACCGTGCGCATCGAGGAACGGCCCAACCTGCTCTGGGTCGAGGTTCATACCGACGAGGGCATCACCGGACTCGGCGAGACGTTCTATCTATCGCGCACCGTCGAGGAATATCTGCACGAATATGTGGCGCCCAGGGTGATCGGCCGCGATCCGCTGGAGATCGATCTCCTGGCCGCCGATCTCGTCGGCTATCTCGGCTTCCGCTCCAGCGGCGCCGAGGTGCGCGGCAACTCCGCCTTCGACATCGCGCTGTGGGACATTTTCGGCAAGGCCACCGGCCAGCCGGTCGCGCAGCTGCTCGGCGGTTTCAGCCGTCGCTCGATCCGCACTTACAACACCTGCGCCGGCACCGAGTACATCAAGGACGCCAAGGGCCAGACGACGGCCAATTATGGCATCGGCGCCGGGCGCGATTACGACGATCTCAACGCCTTCCTCACCCGCGCCGGCGAGCTGGCCGAGGAATTGCTCGCCGACGGCATCACCGCCATGAAGATCTGGCCGTTCGACCACGCGGCGGAGAAGACGCGCGGCAACGACATCTCGGCGGCCGACTTGAAGGCGGCGCTCGAGCCTTTTGAAAAGATTCGCAAAGCCGTCGGCGACAGGATCGACATCATGGTCGAGTTCCATTCGATGTGGCAGCTCCTGCCGGCGATGAGAATCGCCGAGGCGCTCAGGCCCTACGCCACCTATTGGCACGAGGACCCGATCCGCATGGACAGTCTCGGCGACCTGAAGCGTTACGCCGCCGCCAGTCCGGCGCCGATCTCGGCCTCGGAGACGCTGGGCAGCCGCTGGGCTTTCCGCGACCTTCTGGAGACCGGAGCGGCCGGGATCGTCATGCTCGACATCTCCTGGTGCGGCGGCCTGTCGGAGGCCCGCAAGATCGCTTCGATGGCCGAGGCTTGGCGGCTGCCGGTGGCGCCGCACGACTGCACCGGTCCGGTCGTGCTCGCAGCGTCCACCCATTTGTCGCTCAACGCGCCCAACGCGCTCGTCCAGGAAAGCGTGCGCGCCTTCTACCGCACCTGGTACCGCGACTTGGTGACGGCGCTGCCCGAGGTGAAAGACGGCATGATCACCGTGCCGCCGGGGCCTGGGCTTGGGCTGGCGCTCAGTCCCGATCTTGGCAAGGCCTACACCGTCCACCGCCGGGTCAGCAACCAGACGGACATTTAGCCCAAGGCGCACATCTAAGATCCATAGGGAGGAACAAACATGAGAAAACTGACAGCAATGCTTCTGCTCGGCGCCGCCCTTATCGGCGGGCAATCGGCCGCCAAAGCCGACGGGCTCAACATCGTCTTCACCCATCATTCGTCGGCCTCGAACACATTCTGGCAGGCGGTGAAGAAAGGTTTCGATGATGGCTGCGCCAAGGTCGAGGCCAACTGCAACATGGTCTTCACCCAGACCGAGGGATCGATCGAGCAGCAGGTCGCGAACATGCGCGCGGCCCTTGCCGCCAAGCCCGACGCGCTGCTCACCTCCATCGTCGACGACCATGCCTTCGACGATGTCATCAAGGAGGCCCGCGACGCCGGCGTGGTGGTGATCGCCGTCAATGTCGACGACACCGAAGGCGCCAAGGGCAATGCGCGCCAGGCCTTCATCGGCCAGGGCTTCAAGCCAGCCGGCTACTCGCTCGCCAAGGCGATTTCCGAGAACTTTCCGAAGGATGGTCCGATCAAGGTGCTGGTCGGCATCTCGGCGCCGGGCCAGAACTGGTCGGAAACCCGCGGCGCCGGCGTCATGCAGTTCCTCGAGGAGTACAAGGCCGCTCATAAGGACCGCGACGTTTCGTGGGAGCGCATCGACAGCGGCACCGACCTCGCCATCACCTCCGACCGCGTCGGCGCCTATCTCAACGCGCATCCCGACACCACGGCCTATTTCGACACCGGCTTCTGGTGCGCCGGCGTGGCGCGCGTGCTGGCCGATCGCGGGGTCGCGCCCGGCAAGGTCCTGCTCGGCGGCTTCGATCTCGTGCCGGAAGTGCTGCAGCAGATGCAGAAGGGCTATGTCCAGGCGCTGGTCGACCAGCAGCCCTACATGCAGGGCTTCATGCCGGTGATGGAAGTCTATCTCAACAAGAAGCTCGGTCTTGCGCCTTCCGACATCGACACGGGGCAGGGCATCGTGCGCCAGAAGGACGCCGATGCGATCATGGCGCTGTCCGCGCAGGGCATGCGCTGAGGTCGCATGCCTTTGAGATTGGCCGAGACGCCCGTCACCGAAATGCTGGCGGGACATCACCCCCCTCTGTCCTGCCGGACCGTCCGGCAGGACAGAGGGGGGTGTGAAGGAACGCGGCGCCACAGTACCTTTCACAATCACCGCACCGGAGCCTTTCATTGAAGCGCCTGTTCAAGACCTATCTCGAGAAGCCGGAACTGGCCGGGCTGATCCTCCTGGTGCTGCTCATTGTCCTGTTCCAGGTCCGCTCCCACGGCGTGTTCCTGAACCAGGACAATCTGCGCGGCATCCTCGGCATTTTGCCGGAGGCCGGTCTCGTCGCCATCGGCGTTACCATCCTGATGATCAGCGGCGAATTCGACCTGTCGGTCGGTTCGGTCTTCGCGCTGATGCCGATGACGATGGCGGTGCTGATGGTGCAGGGCTGGCCGTTCCCGCTGGCGCTGCTCGCCGGGCTGCTCGTCTCGGCGGCCATCGGCTTCATCAACGGTTACGTCACCATCCGCTTCGCCATCCCGAGCTTCATCACCACGCTCGGCATGCTGTTCATGGCGCGCTCGCTCACCGTCGTCGTGTCCGGCGGCTTCCCGCCGCTGCTGCCCGCCGACCTGCCGACTTGGCTGTTCACTTCCTTCGTCGGGCCGGGCAACATGTTCCGCATGTCGTTTCTGTGGTTCGTCGCGGTCGCGGTGCTGACCTCGCTGATGCTGTCGCGCACCAATTTCGGCAACTGGATCAAGGCTACCGGCGGCTTCCTGCCGGCCGCCGCGGCGATGGGCATCCCGACGGCCAGGGTCAAGATCGTCTGCTTCATGCTGTGCTCGGTGCTCTCGGGCTTCGCCGGCATGCTGCAGGTGCTGCGATTGGGGTCGCCGCTGCCTTCAATCGGCGAGGGGATGGAGCTGCAGGCGGTGGCATCCGCCGTCATCGGCGGCGCCTCGCTCGCCGGCGGCATCGGCACGGTCATGGGCGGCATCATCGGCACGACGCTCATCCGGGTCATCGACAACGGCCTTGTGCTCAGCCATGTCGACGCCAACTGGTTCAAATTCGCCATCGGCTTCCTGACCATCTTCGCCGTCGTCGCCAATGCCTGGATGCGCAAGCGCGCCAAGGCCATCAAGATGGAGGGCTGAGCCGTGAGCGATGCCATCATCTCGGTGCGCGATCTGCACAAATGGTATTCCGGCGTGCATGCCCTCAAAGGCGTCACGCTCGACTTCAAGCGCGGCGAGGCGCTCGGCCTGGTCGGCGACAACGGCGCCGGCAAGTCGACCTTGATCAACATCCTGTCCGGCGTCCACCGCGCCGACCAGGGCGAGATCAAGGTCGAGGGCAGGGAGGTCAGCATCGCGACGCCGCGCGACGCGATGGATCTCGGCATTGAGACCATCTACCAGTACAATTCCATGGTCCCCACCATGTCGATCGCCCGCAACCTGTTCATCGGCCGTGAGCCGACCCGGTTCTCGATCCTCGGCGTAGGCATCCTCGACCAGAAGAAGATGGCCGAGGAAAGCGTGCGCGCCATCGCCAATGTCGACCTGCATCTGCGCTCCCCCGACGCGCTCGTCGGCGAGCTCTCCGGAGGCCAGCGCCAGGGCGTCGCGATCGCGCGCGCCATGCACTTCAAGTCGAAGGTAATGATCCTCGACGAGCCAACCAATCACCTCTCGGTCAAGGAGACCAACAAGGTGATCGGCTTCGTGCGCGGCCTGAAGGAACAGGGGGTGACAGGCGTCTTCATCAGTCACAACATGCACCACGTCTTCGAGTGCTGCGACCGTATCGTCGCGATGGCGCGCGGCGAGATCGTGCTGGACAAGCGCATCGGCGACACCTCGATCGACGAAGTCCATTCTGTCCTGTGAGGGTTAGGCAATGAAGGCGCTCGCTGGTCGTAAAGTGTTGCTGACGGGCGGCCTCGGCTCGCTCGGCCGGTCCCAGGCGGTAGCGCTGGCGCGGGCCGGCGCGCGCGTGCTGGTGCTCGACCGCCCCGACATCGGCGATGCCGAGCAGACGGTGGCGGGACTTGCCGGGCAGGCCAGGGGCGATATCGCCTTCGTCGGCTGCGATCTCAACCGGCTGGCCGAGGCGGAAGCGGCCGTTGCCGCGCTGGCGGCGAAGGAAGGTGGGATCGATATCCTGATCAACAACGCGGCGCTGATCATCAACCGGCCGTTCGAGCAGTTCTCGCTGGCCGAATATGAGGATCAGATCCGCGTCAATTCCTCGGCCGCCTTTGCGCTGGCGCGGGCCTGCGCGCCGGGCATGAAGGCGCAGGGCTACGGCAAGATCGTCAACTTCTGCTCGATCACGCTCAACGGCCGCTGGGACGGCTACGTGCCCTATGTCGCCTCGAAGGGCGCCATGCTCGGGCTCACGAAGTCGCTGGCGCGCGAGCTCGGGCCGCATGGCATCCGCGTCAACGCCGTGTCGCCGGGCGCGGTGGTCTCGGAGGCGGAGGCGCGCGTCTTCGGCGACCGGTTGAAGCAGTACAATGACTGGATCCTCGAGAACCAAAGCCTGAAGACGCGCATCGAGCCTGACAATGTCGCCGAGCTCGTGCTGTTCCTCGTCTCACCCGCCTCCGACATGATCAGCGGCCAGAACATCGCCATCGATGGCGGCTGGTGAGGATATGGCCGGCGCGGTCAAGCTGAACGACGGGCAGGCGAGGCTGGTGCTGGCGCCGGAGAAGGGCGCGGCGATCGCGCGCTATGACGCGCTGGTGATCGGCAGCGCGCCGGTTCCGCTGCTGAAGCCGGGCGATGGCACCGGCACGTCCGGCTGCCAACTCCTGGTGCCGTGGTCGAACCGCATCTCCGGCGGCGGCTTCACTTTCGACGGCCGCTTCCACGCCGTCGCGCCGAACATTCCGGGCGAAGCCTTTCCGATCCATGGCGACGGTTTCCAAAGACCGTGGCGGCTCGCCCGCCGCACCGTCACCGAGGCGGAGCTGGTGCTCGACGAGGGCGCGATCGGTCCTTACCGCTATGCGGCTACCGTGACCTATGCGCTGCAGGACGGCGCGTTGGAGGCGCAGCTGACGGTGGAGAACCGCGCCGGCATGCGCCTGCCTTACGGGCTCGGTTTCCATCCCTGGTTCCCGCGCGGCGACACAACGCTGCTCGGGGCCAAGGCGAGGCGCGTCTGGCTGGAGGACGAGCGCCATTTGCCGGTCGGCGTCGTGCCGCTGAGCGAGCGCCCGGCCTGGGATTTCTCGCGCTCCATCCCGCTGCCGTGGGACTGGGTCAACAACGCCTTCGACGGCTGGAATCGTCGCGCCTCGATCACGCAGCTCGAGGAGGGGATCAGGATCACGCTCACTGCCTCGCCGGAGCTTGGCGTCTATATCCTCTATTCGCCGTCATCCGACGCCGGCTTCTTCTGCTTCGAGCCGGTCTCGCACCCGGTCGATGCGCATCACGGCGAAGGGCTGACGGTGCTTGAAGATGGGCAAACGATGAGCGCGGCGATGCGGCTGGACTGGGCTGTGGCGGGTTGAGGGCAGCCGACCGGGCGCGTGATCTCCCCCCCTTGAGGGAAGATGGCGGCAGGCCAGGAGAGGGGCGCGAAGGATCGCGGCCGTTCGTCATCCTAGGGCGAAGCAAGGAGCGAAGCGACGCGCGCAGACCCTAGGATTGTTTGAGAAGGATCGGGTAGTTTGGCGGCCGGGACTGCGGCCCATCACAGCCAGCAGTCCCGGCGGCAGGCGACCGTCCCTAGGATCGGGTAACGCCCGACGTCATCATGGTCCCTGCCGTCTTGTCCGCCATCGCTTGGAGAGTTGATTGGCCGCTGGCTCGCGCCACGCCCGCAAACAATCCGAAGCCCTATAAGGATACCACCAGCATGGCCTTCT